>JAZSNR010000080.1:0-4530 GCA_045536495.1 Acutalibacteraceae bacterium | reverse complement strand
TGCTGACCCCGAATGGATTACAAAGCTTATTGAAGACAGAGTAGAGGAGATTAAACCCTGTATCTGCTGTCATGCAGGTTGCTTCAACTTCTCATCATCCAAGGGTCACGCTAATACTCAGGACCTTTTCGATACAATGGGTCTTTCCCGTTGTGCTATCAACCCCAAAACAATGCAGTCCAAGAAATATAAAATCGTTCCCGCTAAGAAGAGCAAGAAAATTGCTGTTATCGGTGGCGGTATCGGTGGTATGGAAGCTGCTATCGTTTGCGCTCAGCGTGGTCATAAGGTTGACCTTTATGAGAAAACAGATAAGCTCGGCGGTGTATTTATTGCCGCTGCTGCTCCTTCTTATAAAGAAAAAGACCGTGACCTTATCGCTTGGTATAACCGTGAGGTTAAGAAATATGATGCAATTACAATCCATATGAATACAGAAATTAAGGATATTGCATCTCTCGGTGCAGATGAAGTTATTGTTGCAACAGGTTCTGTTGCTAACAAGATTCCCGTTAAGGGCGCAGACAAGGCAATTGAAGCAGTTGACTTCCTTCTTGGTAACAAAGAGGTCGGTCAGAATGTTACAGTTGTTGGTGGCGGTCTTACAGGTTGTGAAATCGCTTATGAGCTTTATCTCCAGGGCAAGAACCCCACAATCGTTGAAATGCAGGATGACCTTATCACCACACCCGGTGTTGCTCTTGCAAACACAAGCTACCTTCGTGACTTCTTCAAGACTAACAAAGTTCCTGTTTACCTTGAAACAAAAACAACCGAAATCACAGATTCAAGTGTAACGGTTATGACAAAAGACGGCAAAACAGAAACAATACCTGCAGACAGCGTAATTCTTTCTGTTGGTTATAAACCTGCTCCCATCGCTGAAAAGAGCAAACACGTTCACATTATCGGTGACGCTCTTAAAGTCGGCAACCTTCGTACAGTTATCTGGAAAGCTTGGGACGTTGCAATGAAGCTGTAATATATTTAAGAAAATCCGTCCAAATAATTTGGGCGGATTTTTTAAAAAGGATTAAAGTTTATGAAAATCTTTTTTGATAATAAATCACAAGATTTGCAAGTGGAAATAACTTTTAAAGATAAAAGTGTTTTGCATATACCACCTGTATCACCTAAAGAAATTGAAATTAATGAAGGTAGCATCACATTTTCAGTTAAATATGTTCGTGATTTCAGTTTCGGCTATCAGTTTATTCCTCGCGTTGACGGAAAAATTGCAGATAAAATCACCCATAAATTAACAGAAAAAACTGTTAATTCAATCGGTAACACCATTGTTCAGGTTGTTAATACATATAAAATAAGCGGTTTGAAAGATTGTTCGGTAATTGAAGTTAACGACAGAGCGCATTATCTTTCTGCCGAAGGATTAGATAGCTTTTTTGGTTGCTTTCCTGCCATTTATTATTTTGGTCAGGCAGAGTGTGCAAATTCAGAAATTGAAATTGTTTCATCAGTTTCAATAAACAGACCTGCATTTATCAGCCTTTATAAGTTGCTTTATAGGACAATTAACCTGCACGGCTTATTCTTTAATATTATTAAATACAAGGTGCAGATTAACAGACAAAGAAAAATTTCAAGTACTGAATTTTTGTCAGATACATTCAAAAAAATGTATGCTTTACCGATTAGCGAAAGAGAATATCAGTTTAAGCCTTTAACAGTCTTAACAGATAAATTTTTGAATTTCATAAAAGGAAAACTTCCCAAACGAATTTATAACAAGCTCGTCAGGAAGTTTAAAAAATATTTTAATTTTTGATTATTCAATTTCCGCTATAACAGGGTAGTGGTCAGAAGGTAGCTTTCCGTTGATTTTATCGGTTGCGGTTTTAACTACTGCAACCGATTTTATATTTTTTACGAATATAAAATCAATCATTTTAGAACCTTTTCCATACCAGTGAAAGCTATCAATATCATCTTTTTCTTTCGCAACAGTTCTTGCGTCCTCAAAACCATTTGAAAGCATTAATTTATAAACATCCGAATCGGGTGTAACATTAAAATCACCCGTAATTATAATTGGTGTATCTTTGAATTTTTCTGCTTTATCTAAAATTAACTTTACACCCTCAATCTGTGCGGTTGCACCTATATGATCAAGGTGCGTATTGAAAACCGCAAGTACCTTGCCGGTTTCTTTTTCTTTTAGTACGGCATAAGAGCAGGTTCTGTTTTCAGCTCCATCCCAACCAAGACTCGCCTTTTCGGGAGTTTCAGAAAGCCAGAAATCCTCTTTTTCAATCAATTCATATTTATGCTTGTTATAAAATATAGGGGAGAATTCGCCCTTTTTGTTGCCGTCATCCTTGCCGACACCAACAAAATCGTATGTGTCTTTAAATTGATTAATTAAATATCGCATCCAGGCATAGTGCACCTCCTGAAGACCAAAGGTATCAGGTTCATATTTTTTTATAATTTCTCTTACAAGCTTCTGACGGAATACCCAGTGGTTTTCGCCTCTGCCTGCACAAAGAATATTAAAGGTCATTGATTTCATTAACATACCACCTCAAATTTCTTTAAATATTATATAATATTGTTTGATTTTTTACAACAAATTTAGGGTGATTAGTGTTGTGTTTTACATAATAATGTGTTATATTTAAAGAAATTTGAGGTAATGATCTTGGAGTTGATATTATGGACTACAGAAAAGATTTAGTTGAAAACATTTTGCCTTTCTGGCTTGAAAATGCCATTGATTATGAAAACGGCGGTATTTATACCTGTCTTGACCGTGAGGGTAATATTTACGGCACAGATAAAAGCGTCTGGTTTCAGGGCAGAGCCTTGTGGGTTTTCAGTAAGGCATATAACCTTATAGATAAAAACGAGGAATATCTCAAAGCTGCAAAGAATATTTATTCTTTCCTTCCTAAATGCACGGATACTGACGGCAGAATGTTCTTTACAGTTACAGCAGACGGCAGAGAGCTTCAGAAAAGAAGATATTATTTCTCCGAAACCTTTGCCGCAATCGGTTGCGCAGAGCTTTATAAAGCAACAGGCGATAGAGCAATTCTTGAAAGCGCAGAAATGTATTTCAATGTGGCTTATGAATGCTTTACAGGCGTTCGCAAAAATCAGCCTAAAATCAACCCAGCAAACATTGATTCAAAAGCTCTTTCACCCGTAATGATTATGCTTTCAACTGCTCAGGTGCTTCGTAGCATTGATGGACTTTGGGACAAATATAATCCTCTTTGTAAAGAATGTCTTGACGAAATTCTTCACGGCGGTTACCTTACCGAAAGAGCACTTCTTGAAAGTGTAACAAAAGCAGGGGAGTTTATTGATAGCCCCAACGGCAGAATAGTGAACCCCGGTCATTCTCTTGAAGCTGCATGGTTCATTATGGCAGAGGGTCTTGTTACCGGCAATGAAGAAGCAGTTAATATAGCAAAGCATATTATTGATATCACTTTACCCTTGGGTATTGATAAAAATAACGGTGGTATTATTGCCTTTACCGACCTTGAAGGCAAACCACCCGTTCAGCTTGAATGGGATATGAAGCTTTGGTGGCCTCAGTGCGAAGCAATGATTGCTCTTCGCCTTGCATACCTTCAGTTTAAAGAAGAAAAGTATAATGATTTGTATAAAGAACTAAAAGAATATTGTGAAAAGTATTTCTGTGATGATGAATGTGGCGAATGGTACGGCTACCTTCATTATGACAATACTGTTTCCACAACTCTTAAGGGTAATATCTTCAAAGGTCCATTTCATATTCCCAGACTCTATATGATTATGGCTTCTATGGATGAAACAAACGGTATTACCGAATATATGAAATAAGGTCTTTTTATGGAATTAAAAGTATATAATAAGCTTTGCTTTTATAATAGCTTTGAAGAGTTTGAAAAAGATTGTTTTCATCGCTTAACAAATTATCATTGGGAAAGTGACCCGCCATACAGGCCCAATACATATTTTAAAATGGGTGTTATAGGCGAAGACTTGGTTTCAGCTCTTAAATGCTACGAGGAAAATCCCAGAGCGGTTTTTGAAAATCGCGATGACCCCATTTACAGAGATAGTTGCCTTGAATTCTTTGTTGCTCCAATCGAAGACAGAGAAGAGTATATAAATGTTGAAATGAATTCAAAAGGTGCATTCCTTTGCGAATTTGGTAAAGGTAAGTTCGATAGAGCCTTTGTAAGCTCTTTAACAGAGAACTCACCAATAGTTGAAGCCTTTAATGGTGAAGATATGCAAGGCTTTTTCTGGGGTGTTACTGTTAAGTTAACAAAAGAATTTCTTTCAGAACTTTATAAAACGGAAAATATTGACTTTACAACAGTTAAAGCCAATTTTTATAAATGCGGTGACGACTGTGAGGTTCAGCATTATCTTGCATTTTCACCCGTAACAACCTTGCCACCCGGATTCCACAATCCTGAGTGTTTTGCAATTTTCAAAAAATGAGGTAAATATAAAATGAGTATAACAAATGAAACAAATTTAATTGAAATAATTAAAGCATTTCCCGATTTT
>JAZSNR010000005.1:0-20221 GCA_045536495.1 Acutalibacteraceae bacterium | reverse complement strand
TTACAATAACGAAAGAATTCAATTAAAAACAAAACTGACTCCGCTTGAAAAACGAAATCAGTTTGTTGCTTAAAATTTAATACTTAACACCATAGGAGGGTGTTTTTTGTACTGTCCGCACAATTCGGGGCAGTTCATTTTGAATTTGTATGGGGGCAATTTTTTTCTTAATAATATCTCATTAATGCAACAACCTTGCCGAGAATGACAACCTCATTTGTGATAATGGGCTCGAATTCGTCGTTTTCCGGTTGGAGTCTGAAATGACCGTTTTCCTTATAGAAGCGTTTAACAGTTGCTTCGTCTTCAATCATTGCAACGACAATTTCACCGTTGGAAGCGTAAGGGGTTTTCTCCGCAATAACAATATCACCGTTGAGAATACCTGCCCAGAGCATACTCTCGCCGCGCACCTTTAAAGCGAAGAGCGGTTTATCGCGAGAAACTCTTCCTGTATAGGGAATATAACCCTCAATCTGCTCAACTGCGAGAATGGGCATACCTGCAGTAACAGTACCCAAAAGGGGAACGTGGGTAACGTTTTCTGCCTGACCGAGAATTCTTATTGATCTTTTAAGAAGCGGGTCGCGCATAATGTAACCGGCTTTTTCAAGCGCGTCAAGGTTAGCTTGAACAGAGGATGTTGATTTAAGACCAACAGCCGCGCCGATTTCTCTGACTGAGGGAGGAACGCCGTCCTGAGAACGCTCCACTAAAAATTCATATATTCTTTTTTGAGTTTCGTTAATAGGCTCCATAATATCACCTTTCCGAACAAATTTTCTGTTTCTTGAATACATAATAACACATAAATTCCAAAAAAGCAAACATTTGTTTGCAAAAAATGAAAAATTTTTTCATATATTTTAAAAACAGCAAAAATTTATGTTTTCGGAGTGGTTATATGTTTAAAATTTTTACTTTTAAGCAGCTTGCAATATTGTCTTTTTGTATTTGTTTTATAATGCTTTTCGGTGCGGCGCTCAATACTGTTTCACCCTACGTGGCGGCGTTTTCTCAAAACCAAGTTACCGTGCCTATAATTATGTATCACCAAATAAGCGAAAACAAAGCTATTTGGGGAGAGTATGTTATTCCTCTCTCTGTTTTGGAAGATGACTTTAAGTATATGAAAAATCATAATATAAATCCCGTGTCCTTTGAAGACCTGCTTTTGTTTACCCAAAAAGGCGAAAAATTGCCTGAAAACCCCATAATAATAACATTTGATGACGGAGAAAGAAGCTTTTTAACAAAGGTTTTGCCGCTTTTAGAGGAGTATAAATTTCCTGCTAATGTTAATTTAGTTGGCTCTCTTGTGGATTTATATACCCAAAATGGTGATACTGATGACAGATACGCCTATTTAAATGCAGAAGATGTGAAATTGCTTTCTCAAAATGAGCTGATTACTTTCGGGTGTCATTCCTACAATCTGCATTCTTTAAGTGGTCGCAGAGGTATGGGGAAAATTTACGGTGAAAGCGAAGAGGCATATAAAGAGCTTATAAATGCAGATATTGAACAATTCAATAAAACCTTTGAAAAGATTACAGGACAGCAGACCATTGTTATGGCTTATCCATACGGAATAAAAAACGAAGCATTACGAACAATTGTTAAAGAAAAGGGATTTAAAATTACATTAACCTGCAGGGAAGAAGTGAATAAAATTGCCGTGGGCGGTAGTTTAGAAAACCTGGGTCGGTTTAACCGCCCCTACGGAAAAAGCAGTGAAGGTTTTTTTGAGAAAATTTACAAGAAATAACCAATCTTACTGCACTTGTAAAGAAACTTCCTTTGTGATAATATATTGTAAAAGGATGTAGATATAATGAATATTTATAAAAATATAGATGAATTAGTAGGAAAAACACCTCTTATGGAGCTTTCTAATATAGAAAAAGAGGAAAAGCTGGATGCAAGAATTTTTGCAAAGCTGGAATGCTTTAATCCAACAGGAAGTGCAAAGGACAGACCGGCTCTTCAGATGATTTTAAAAGCCGAAGAGGACGGAATTCTCAAAGAAAACTCTGTTATCATAGAACCCACAAGCGGAAACACAGGAATAGGTCTAGCGGCAATAGGTGCGGCAAAAGGCTACAAGGTTATAATCGTTATGCCCGATACAATGAGCCAAGAGAGAATCAAGCTTATGAAAGCCTACGGTGCAGAGGTTGTTCTCACCGACGGTAAAAAGGGTATGCAGGGTTCAATAGAGGAAGCAGAAAGACTTGCAGAGAAGTATGAAAATTCTTTTATTCCGTCACAGTTTGATAATTCCCAGAATCCTGAATCTCACTATAAAACAACAGGTCCTGAAATCTGGCTGGATACTGACGGCAAGGTCGATATTCTTGTGGCAGGAATAGGTACGGGCGGTACACTTTCGGGAACAGGAAAATATCTCAAAGAGCAAAATCCTGATATTAAGGTTGTAGGCGTTGAACCGTTAAATTCACCATTGCTCACAAAAGGTATTGCGGGTTCTCACGCTATTCAGGGAATCGGTGCAAACTTTATTCCCGAAAATCTTGATAAAAATATATATGATGAAATTATAGATGTTTCAAATGAGGATGCATTCTCTTTTGCTCGTAAAATGGCGAGAGAAGAGGGTATTGCAGTAGGAATTTCTTCCGGAGCGGCACTTTGCGGAGCAGTAAAACTTGCAAAATGTCCTGAAAACAAGGGCAAAATAATAGTTGTTGTGTTGACGGATACAGGAGAAAGATATCTTTCAACATCACTTTATGAGGAGTAAAAATATGGAAAATTTTCTTGAATCGATGGAATTAATAACGGGTACGGTCAAAAATCTTGAAAACATAAACGGCGAGTGCTTTCTCAAAAAAGATTCCGATAAAGCGCTCATTCCCAACAGAAAAGAAATTGTAAAGGTTATAAAGGATTTGCAGTCCCTTCTTTTCCCCAACTATTTTAAGCATAGTGAGGGTAGTGAAAATGTTCTTTCACAAACAGAGCTTCTTCTCAATATATATAATCGCCTTGTTGAGCAAATAAAGGGTGCTTATGCTTTCAACGGTACATATATGGAAGAGAAGCCCGAGGAGCTTTGCAACGCTTTTATCGAAAGACTTCCGAAAATAAAACAGTTACTTATTAAAGATATTGAGGCTATTTATGAGGGTGACCCTGCAGCAAAATGCCATGAAGAAGTGCTTATTTGCTATCCCGGTTTCTATGCAATTTCTATTTTCCGTCTTGCTCACGAGCTTTATACACTTAAAGTTCCGCTTATTCCTCGCGTTATGACCGAATATGCTCACGAAAAAACAGGTATTGATATTCACGCAGGTGCAACTGTTGGAGAATATTTCTTTATTGACCACGGAACAGGTATTGTTATCGGTGAAACAACAACTATCGGAAACCACGTTAAAATTTATCAGGGTGTTACCCTGGGTGCAAAGAGCTTTGAGCTTGATGAAAACGGTGCACCCGTTAAAAACATTAAACGCCACCCCGACATCGGAAATAATGTTGTTATTTATGCAAACGCCACCATTCTTGGCGGTAACACTAAAATTGGTGATAACTGCGTTATCGGCGGTAACACCTGGCTTACCCATTCAGTTGAAGCAGGAAGTACTATTTATTATAATGCGAAATAAAAAAATCCTCCGATTTTTTCGGAGGATTTTTTAATACATCGCTTCGCGTTTTTTCTTTTTTATGAATTTATAAACTGCATAAACCACAATAAGAACTGCTGTTACAGAAAGGCCTATATAAGCATCAAGATTTGAGTTGCCTTCGATTTTAAGCTCATTCCAGAGCATATTCATATAGTTCTGGGTTTCGTAATCGAGATTTTGGAACATTTCTGTTCTTGGTGTGTTTTCTTCATCAGGGTAAAGAACCGGGTCGCCTTTTAAATCATAATCATCGGATTCAAGCACTTTTGAATGAGGTGTTGCATAGCAAAGGTAGTTTGCATTTGCAACAGCAATTTCCTCTTCAAGCATAAAGTTGATATAAAGCTCTGCTGCTTCCTTGTTTTCCGCATTTTTAGGAATACACATAGCATCAACGAAGAAGTTAACTCCCTCTTTGGGATAAACGAAAGCAAGGTCAGGGTTAACGTCGTACATTGTAAGGAAGTCGCCTGCATAATAAGGTGCAAGAGCTGCCTCGCCATTTTCCATTTTGTTGAAAACCTCGTCCATAACATATGAGGAAACAAGGTGGTTTTGCTCTTTTAGAGCCTCAATAGCTTTATCCCAATCCTCAACAGATTCCGTGTTTATGCTTTGACCTAAATAGCACTGAGCAACACCGAAAGCATCTCTGGGGTTATTGAACATAAGTATTTCGCCCTTATAGCGTTCATCCCAAAGAGCACCCCAGCTATCAGGTGCTTCTTCTACCATTGCTGTGTTGTAAATAAGTCCAACCATACCAACGGTATAAGGAACAGAGTATTTATTGTCGGGGTCATAATAAAGACCGCGATATTTTTCGAGAATATATTCGTAGTTTGGTATATTTGAAAAGTCAAGCTCTGCCAGCATATCTTCTTCAATAAGCTTTGCAATCATATAATCCGAGGGGATTATAATATCATAGTTTGCACCGCCACTTTGAAGCTTGTTATACATATTCTCATTACTTTCGTAGTTTGAATAGTTAATTGTTATGCCGTAGCGCTTTTCAAACTCTTTATTTACATCTAATGTTCCGTCGGAACCGTCGGAAATATATTCACCCCAGTTATAAACATTGAGGGTTGTGCCTTTAAGGTGGGAATAATCCTTTTTTTCTCCTGCAAAGCAAGGTACAACAGTAATACCCAAAAGCACAAAACAAACCACTACTGAAAAAAAGCGTTTCATTTCTTTGCACCGCCTTTTTTCATATTTTTCTTATCTCCTCTTGAAGAAATGACATTTGAAACAACCAGAAGCACTAAAATCGCAAGGAATATAAGTGTGGAAAGGGCGTACATATCAGGTGTAACACGGCGCTTTGTCATAGAGAAAATGCGTATAGGCAAGGTCTGTGAGCTTGTGCCGCTTACAAAGTAGCTTATAATAAAATCATCAATAGAAAGAGTAAATGCCATCATAAGACCGGAAATTATACCGGGCATAATAGCAGGAAGAACAACCTTATAAAAAGCCTGGAAGGGTGTGCAGCCCAAATCCTGCGCCGCTTCCGAAAGGTGAGCATCCGTCTGCTTGAGTTTCGGGAGAACGTTCAGAATAACATAAGGAAGCTCGAAGGTTACGTGGGCAATTGTGAGAGTAGTAAAGCCCAATGTACCCGTTTTACCGAATAATCCGCCGATGAACACGAAAAGGAGCATCATAGCAATACCTGTAACGATTTCAGGGTTCATCATAGGAATGTTTGTAACAGTCATAACACTGCTTTTTAAAAGCTTATTTTTATAGCCGAAAATTGCTGTTGCGGCGGCAGTACCCATAACAGTTGAAATAATTGAAGAAACAACCGCAATAATCAAAGAGTTTTTAAAAGCGGTAAGGGTTGCGGCATCGCGGAAAAGCTCTTCATACCAATGAAGAGAAAAGCCTTCAAAAACAGCGGTGCTTTTTCCCGAGTTAAAGCTGAAAAGAATGAGAACCGCAATAGGCGCATAAAGGAATATGAACACAAGCGCTGTATAAAGCTTTCCGCCGAGAGATGTTTTCTTTGTCATATTACAACACCTCCGTCATCATCGGAGAACTTGTTCATAACTGCAAGGCAAATGAAAATGAGAATCATAAGCACAAAAGAAAGAGATGCACCCAAATTAAAGTTGTTTGCAGTCTGGAACTGAGTTTCGATAATATCACCGATAAGGGTTGTGCCCGTACCGCCTAATTTTTGAGAAATAAAGAATGTGCTTACAGAGGGAACAAAAACCATTGTAAAGCCCGAAACCACACCGGGAATACTTAAAGGAACTGTAACGTTTCTGAAAACATCAAGCTTGTTTCCGCCTAAATCCTGCGCTGCCTCAACAAGAGAACGGTCGGCTTTGAGCATAACGGTGTAAATGGGCAAAATCATATAGGGGAGGAAGTTGTAAACCATGCCTAGAACAACCGCTCCTCGAGTGTTTATAAGATGAACGGGCTCAAGACCCCAACTTGTAAGGCGGTTAATTCCGTCAACTACAAAGTTAATGCCTGTTGTAAGCAAACCGTTATCCTCTAAAATAGTCATCCAGGAATATGTTCTTAAAAGGAAATTCATCCACATAGGAAGCATAATGACCATTGTCATTGTGCTTTGCTTTTCAGTGCCCTTTGATGCCATAATCATAGCAAGAGGATATGCAACAACAAGGCTTATAACAGTAGCCAAAAGTCCTAACCATACAGAAAGAATTATTGTATCGGCGTATTTTCCGATACTGAGCATATTATCAAAAGTAAAAGCACCGTTTTTGTCGGTGAAAGCATAGTAGGCAACCATACACAGAGGAACGATAATGAAAAGAACCGCCCAAACAATGTAGGGAGAACCTGCTAAACGTGTCATAAGAGAAGATTTTTTCTTCATTACAAGCACTCCTTTCAAAATATAGGGGAGGTTTTATTCATCCTCTTCCTCATAAGTAGCGTCTGAAAGCTCATCAAATTCTTCGCTGAAGGAGCTGTAGTCGCCGTAAAGACCGGAGTACTTTGATTTTTTCATTATATGAATAGCATCGGGTTCAATGTTAAGACCGATAGTTGAACCAAAAGTCTGGTTATGTGTGGATTCAATCATCCATTTAAAGCCTTTGATTTCAACGATAATTTCGTAATAATCGCCTTTAAATGTTGTTGAGGTTACAACACCTGAAATCATAGCGTCTGAGACGGGAACAACGTCAACGTCTTCGGGACGGACGACAACGTCAACCTCTTCGTCAACACCGAAGCCCTTGTCAAGACATTTGAATTTATGACCTGCCATTTCAACCCAGAAGTCAGCGCGCATTACACCTTCGATAATATTACTTTCGCCGATAAAGTCTGCAACGAAAGCGTTTTTAGGCTCGTTGTAAATATCGGTAGGTGTGCCGATTTGCTGAATAACGCCTGAGTCCATAACAACAATTGTATCGGACATGGAAAGGGCTTCTTCCTGGTCGTGAGTAACGTAAATAAAGGTAATACCCAAACGTTTTTGAATATTTTTGAGTTCAACCTGCATGTCCTTACGAAGCTTAAGGTCAAGAGCGCCCAAAGGTTCGTCAAGAAGAAGAACTCGCGGCTTTACAACAAGAGCACGTGCAATAGCAACTCGTTGCTGCTGACCGCCTGAAAGGGATGATATATTTCTACGCTCAAAGCCCTTAAGGTTTACGAGAGCAAGCATTTCGGTAACTGCCTCTTTAATCTCCTTTTCGGGAGTCTTTTTAAGGCGCAGACCAAAAGCAATATTCTCATAAACATTCAAATGAGGGAAGAGAGCATAGCGCTGAAAAATGGTGTTCAACTGCCTTTTATGAGGCGGAACACCATTTATTATTTTACCGTCAAAGATAACATCGCCCGAATCAGGTTCCTGGAAACCGGCAATAATTCGGAGCGTAGTTGTCTTGCCGCAACCTGAGGGGCCTAAAAAGGTGATAAACTCTTTGTCGCGGATATATAAATTCATATTATCAATAATTGTTTCTCCGTCAAAGGAAACGGAAATATTTTTTAAATCAATAATGTTGTTGGACAATTATGCAGCCCCTTTCTGCAAATTAAGAATAGAATTACAAAGCACCGTGCTTTGTATTCAGTAAAGAAAAAACCACCTACCCAAAGAACCCGTAATATAATTCTTCAAATTGGTGAATTTTTAATTTGTCCGTGGCATCAACAAAGTGGAACCCGTGACTGACAGACTATACATATTTATATGTATAAATTTTTAATTTGCAATTTTAATATATATATTTTTAAGTAAAATGTCAATATATTTTTAAAATTGTTGTAAAATAATTTTTAATAAGTTTTTAAGAAGCTAAATACAGTAAAACAAGGTGTCCCAAGCAGGAATATAGGGGTGATGGCGCAGGTGTATTTCATAATCTGGATTTATGCTGTTTATGAGTATGGGTAATTTAAAAATGTCTTCACTTTTATGGTATGCGGCTATATTCATTTTAGGTTTAAATTCCTTCAAAATATTTTCTCCGCCCTTTAAAATTTTAATTTCGCAACCCTCGGAATCAATTTTTATAAAAGTGGGTTCAACCCCATCGCAAAGTGTAGGTAAAGAAAGCGATTTAATCATATTTTCTCCGCCAACGGCAGACTGTCTTCCTGCAAGAGAAGAAAAGCCGATTTCACCGTCAAAATCAGTAATAGCGGCGTTTACACCTCTGAAATTTTTAAGGCTTTCGCAGTTTGCCAGTAATTTTAAGAAGGTTTTTTTATCAGGCTCTGCGGCTACGATGTTTGTGTATTCATTGTTTGTATGAATTAAAAATTTTTCTACCGTATCGCCTCTGTAAGCACCGATATCAACGAGAGCTTCTTGGTTGTTCAGTTTTAATATGTTTGTAAATGCTTCATTTTCGTTTGTTTCAATTTCTTTTAAAATTGAAATTTCACCTCCGAATTGGAAATTAACATAACCTTCATAGATTTTACGTGAAAAATCATCTGCTAAAAGAGAATGCGCCAGATTTATTTCTTCTTCGTGGCTTTCTAAAAATTTTCTGTCAAAAATTTCCGTTCCGATAACAGGAACGCAGGGAACAAGAACCCGATGTTTTTTAGAAATATTAAAAATGTTTTCCATAACCGAGGGAATTGATGTTCCGAATGTGATTATAATGGTAAATTCACTATATTTGTCTTCAAAATATTCCAAAGGTTTAACGGGAAACCCTCTGAAAAAACGCTCTCTGACAAAGCTACTGCTTGCAGTAACGCCCGAAAGCTTTATATTAAGGCTTTCTAAAACGCCACAGACCTTATCGGCACCGTTTCCGGTACCGTACATAATTATTGGCTCTTTAGTTTCTTGAAGCTTTTCCCAAACAGATAAACTGTCGATTTTAAAATTCAGCATAAAATTCACCACAAGTAAGTTTAGCATAAAAAACTCTTTTCTTCAATACAAAAACCACCTCCGTCCGAAGACAGAAGTGGTTAAAATCTTTATGCAACAATGTTTCCGCAACAATCGCGCAAACCCAAATACATTTCATAGAGAACCGATAACTGTTCTGCTCTGAATTTATGAAAGTCTTCACGGTAAGGTGTGCTTTCATTATTTTCGTGGCGGGTTTTCTTTCGCAAACAGTCAACGCGCCACCAATGGTATTCGATGAGAATGGCAAGTATTTTCAGTTTAAGGCTTTTCATAAAACAGCGTCTCCTTTTCTTAAATTAAGAACAAAAACCAACGATAAAAACTACATCTTGTGGTTTTTCTGTGTGTTTCGCTCTTTAACTACATTATACATATTAACCTTGTCGAAAACTGTCCCAATATGGCGAGGGAAAAAAGTTTTTATAAGAAAATAAAATATTAGAAAACAATATGTAAAAGTATTGCGAAAACTATCCCTCTTTTTTCGTGGAACGAAAAAGGAGGAGGGACCACCGCAGGTGGTGGGTGGTATAAAGATGGAAATATCAGTAAATAAGACAATAAGCAGAAAACCACCGTCTTTCGACGATGGTTTTCCGCTGTGGATGTGGGGTGTGAAAGAGAAAGATATGGCTTGTGGCTTTCGCCACTATATAAACTCCTTTCGGAGAATATATCAAAATTTGCTTCGCAAATAGTGAAGAGTTAAAAGTGAATAGTGAAGAGGTTCGGGGAAGCTTCGCTTCCAAACATTATATTTGGCGCATTTTTGCGCCCCGAAACTTGACACTTGCCACTTCCAACTTGCAACTTAAATCGCCTGAGTTGTTACTGCCACCATATTTGCTTCTTCAGGTTTAGAAATCCTTATAACATATTCAAAGTATTCATCAGTTTCGCTTTTGGCGGTATCTGCTTCAATTCCTGCTTTTCTGATTATATCAACTGCGTGATTCAGGGTGTTCAGGAAAATGCGCATATCTTTATATGCTTTTGTCTGTGGTTTTTTTGGAGATTTCTTTCTGCGGTGAACGTCAGCTATAAGTCGCTCTGTTTCCGCAACGGTCAGATGTCTTTCTATTACTATATCAAGAACTCGTTTTCTTGTTGTGTTATCGGGTAAAGTAAGCAATGCTCTCGCGTGGCGTTCGGAAAGCCCCGCACATGAAATTTTATCTCGAATGTAATCGGGTAGCCGCAAAAGGCGGAGCTTATTTGAAAGAGTTGATGGTGCTTTGCCCAGCTTGTTTGCAATTTCGTCCTGGGAAAGACCGTATTCTGTCATAAGTCGTTCAATAGCAACCGCTTCCTCAAAGAAATCAAGATTTTCTCTTTGAACATTTTCTATAATGGCAAAAAGAGCGGATTGCTGGTCAGATACATTCATAACAATGCAGGGAATTTTAGTCATTCCTATCATTCGCGCCGCTCTCAAACGGCGTTCGCCCGATATGAGCTCGAATTCGCCATTTTCCAATGTTCGCACATTTATAGGTTGGAGCATTCCGTTTGCTCTTATGGAGCAGGCAAGTCCTTCCAGCTCGTTATAATCAAACCGAACTCGCGGTTGTTGGGGGTTAGGTTTTATTAAATCGTGGGAAATGAGTTGTATTTGACAGTTTGCTTTGTTTTTTGATGATTTTATCATTGGTTTTCCTTTCTTGATTTTAATTCATCCACAAAGCCTTGTCCGTCTCTCTTTGACAACACTATAACACCAAAATATAAAAAAAGAAAGCATTTTCGGTCGGGGTAATTCGACTGAAAATGCTTTGTTTTGTTAAGTTTAGAGAGGTTTTTTGGCGATTTGTGCCGAGGGTCGCGGGTATTTTGGCGAAGTTTGCGAAATCTTTTTTACTTTTATTATTGCTCTCTTGTCGCCACCGGGTAAAACGAAGTCGTTTTTACTCTCTATTTTACCGCCCAGAACCCTTAAGGAATTGCCTGCGCCGTCAATTTCTTCTTTTGCGGTTGCGCCTTTAAGAGAGAGGAAGGAGCCGTCTTTTTTTACAAAAGGTAAAGTGTATTCCAAAAGAACGCGAAGTTCAGCAACAGCTCTTGCAGTAGCAAAATCATATTTTTCGCGGAATTCGGGGTTCTTTCCTGCTTCTTCAGCTCGGGAATGGACGATTTTAACATTTTTCACGCCCATTTCTTCTGCCATATTTTCAACAGCTTTTAATTTTTTGCCTGTCGAATCAAGAAGAGTAACGTTAACATTGGGGTAAGCCGCGGCAATTACAAGACCGGGGAAGCCTGCCCCTGTGCCAACATCAATAACGCTCATTCCGTCTTTGAAATCGGCAACCTTGTTCACAAGAAGGCAGTCAAGAAAATGTTTAACAGCAATTCCCTCGTCGTCCTTAATGGCAGTAAGGTTTATTTTATCGTTCCATTCTTTTAAAAGTCTGCCGTAAATCTCTAATTTTTCTGCTAAATCGTCACCAATTACAATATTATAACCGGTGGCGTTCGCTTTTAATATATCTACTACTGACATAATCCAAATCCTTTTAAATATAATCGGCTTCGCCCCGACATTTTGCATTTATAATAGCGTCGCAGACCTTTTAATTCCGCATTCCGCACTCCGCATTTTTTGTTATCCTCTGTAAAGTGCAAGAATTTCTTCAATTGGTCCTGAGAAATTGTCTGCCATAGGAGGCAAGGCTTTTTCTGTTTTAAGGAATTCTGTGAAGAGAAGGCCTTTTTTGTCATTACCCATCTGATACTTTGCAATTGTTTCTGTGAGAGCCTGTTTCTTATCAATATTTGTAAGATATACGCAATCAAGGAATTCTATTTCAACTGTATCTGTAGGAGCAATACCGTCAAGAATAATTGTAACGGTTTTGCCGTTTTCGGTTTTAGCGGCGCGTTTTCTGCCGTTAACCTTAACGGTAATTTCACCGCTTACAATATCTTTAAAGAAGAGCTTGTAATTTCTCTTTTCGGGAACAACGCTTACGTCACCCTCACCTGCACCGATAGTAAAGGAAACAGAAGAGCCATTTTCTTTAACAGTAAAGGGAGTTTTGCAGAAAGCACCATTCTGATAGGAAAGAGTTTCACCGTCGTCCTCGTAAAGCTTAAAGGTGTTGTTACCTCTGTAAATGAGAAGCTCCATATCAACAGGGTTAGAGCAGTCGTTGTTTCTGTCGTTTGCGCTCATGGGAATAATTGCGCCTGCTTTTGCAAGCACGGGAATGTTTTCAATATCGCGGTACATTCTCACAAAACGCTTACCGCTGTAAATTCTTCCTGTGAAAATATCGGTATATCTACCCTCGGGAATCCATACATTAACACTTGCCATATTGTTGTCAGTTGAGGTGTGTTCCGTAATGGGAGCAACAATGAGCTCTGTTCCGAAGAAGAACTGGTTTTTACATTCATAAGCACTTTTTCTTTCGGGATATGCGTAATACATAGGCTCGCATATTGCACGGCATTCTGTATGAGTGCGGTAGTTCATTGTGTAAATATAGGGAAGAAGCTTGTGGCGAAGACGAAGATAATCTTTTGCTGCTTTTTCAACAGGACCGCTATAATTCCAAGGTTCTTTACCTGCAAATTCATTGTTGGTTGAGTGAAGTCGCATAATGGGGCTGAAAACACCTAACTGAACCCAACGGATGTAAAGCTCATCATCCTTTTTACCCATACAGTGACCGCCGATATCATGGCTCCACCAGGGATAACCGATGTTTGATGCAGTTGCAGTGAAACCGGGCTGGAAATCAAGGGCAGACCAAGTTTGAGTAGTATCACCGCTGAAGCCTAAAGGATAACGCTGCGAGCCTGCACCAGCGAAACGGGAAAGAATAAGAGGTCTGTTGTTGTTTTTAGCATTATCATAGAAGTGATAGTGGTTCAATGCCCAGAGAGGGTCAAGGCCGGGAACTGCAGTTCTTGTTCCCTGTTGCCAGTCAATCCACCAGAAGTCAACACCCATTTTCTCATAAGGATGATGAAGAACTTTGAAATAATGTTCTGTGAATTTTTTATCTGTAATATCAAATTTAACAGGCTGCTTTTTAGAGGGGTCCTGACCCATAACCTGACACATTTCTTCATATTGGTCCTCGTACCAACGAACACCCTGAGAGGGATGAAGGTTGAAGGTTACTTTGTAGCCGTCATCTTTGAGCTTCTTGAGGAAGCCTGCAGGGTCGGGGAAAAGGTCTGTGTTGAAGCTGTAACCGGTCCAACCTGCGGACCAAACATCATAAACATATTCCATAAGATTCTGATGAATAGATACCTTATGACTGTCCTTGCCGAATTTGCCCTTGATATCAACCCAATGCCAATCCATATCTACAGTTGCAACAGTTACGGGGATTTCTTCCTCCTTGAATCTGTCCATAAGGTTGAGATATTCGTCCTGTGTATATGCTTTATAACGGCTCCACCAGTTAGAAAGAGCGTATCGGGGAATAAGCGGAACTTTACCGGTTAATTTATAAAGGTCCGTTGTTGCGCCCACATAATCATTGCCGTATGCGAAATAATATTCATCGGTTTCTTTGTGTTTACGGGGAAGAATTGCGCCATCCTCTTTAAGAACAAGGGTATCGCTATCATCAAGAATTGCAACACCGTTTTTAGAGCATACACCATCGCCGAGAGTAATAACACCTGCGGTAATATCAAGAGTACGGCAAGTACCTTTAAGGTTACCTGCTTTGTAATTTGTTACAACTCTGCCATCGCGGAGTTTAATGCGAACCATCTTTTTTGCTTTAAGGTTATAAAGGTAATTTACCTTTGTTGTTTTGATTTCAATAGTACCGCTGGATTCATTAACCTTGAATTCGGGTTTGTCAAAATTTCTGAACCATACGCTTTGTGTTGGTTCATCGCAGAAATTACCTTTGCTCTGGAGTTCAACGCGCAAAAGGCAAGGGGTAAGCACGGTAAACCTTACACCATCACGAACTAATGTATGGCTTTTATGTGCTACGGGTGAGCAGTCGATTTTAAATCTGTCAAAAAACTGTTCCATATATATACTCCTTAAAATGAATTTCTTCAAGTGCAAAATACTCTATTTTAAATAATACAACTTATACAAATTAATGTCAATAAATCAGTAGGTTTTTCCGTTGACAAAACAAAATCGGAATGCTAAAATTATATTTTGTGAAAGGGTGATTTCTATGGTTTTTGAGAAGAAAATCGGTTTTGACAACGATATGTATATCGAAAAACAGTCCGAACAGATTATGAAGCGCATTGAGGAGTTCGGCGGCAAGCTTTATCTTGAGTTCGGCGGCAAGCTTTTCGATGATTTTCACGCATCCCGCGTTCTTCCCGGCTTTAAACCCGACAGTAAGCTTCAGATGCTCTTAAACCTTAAAGACCACGCGGAAATTGTTATCGTTATCTCTGCAGGAGATATCGAAAGCAACAAAATCCGCGGTGACTACGGAATAACCTACGATAGCGACGTTTTGCGCCTTATGGATGCTTTTGCGAGTGCAGGTCTTTTTGTGGGCAGTGTTGTTATTAACCAGTTTAACGGACAACCTGCTGCAATCAAGTTTAAAGAAAAGCTTGAAGCTCTCGGTATTAAAGCGTTCGTACACTACACTATTGACGGCTACCCCTACAATGTAAAGAAAATCGTTAGTGATGAAGGCTTCGGCAAAAACGATTATATTGAAACCACCCGCCCCCTTGTTGTTATAACTGCACCCGGTCCCGGTAGCGGAAAAATGTCTGCTTGCCTTTCACAGCTTTATCACGAAAATGTTAGAGGCAACAAAGCAGGTTATGCAAAGTTTGAAACCTTCCCAATCTGGAATTTGCCCCTTAAACACCCTGTTAACCTCGCTTATGAGGCGGCAACGGCAGACCTTAATGATGTTAATATGATTGACCCTTATCACCTTGAAGCTTACGGCAAAACCACCGTTAACTACAACCGTGATGTTGAGGTTTTCCCTGTTCTAAATGCAATATTTGAGAAAATTGAGGGTGTAAGCCCCTATAAATCACCCACCGATATGGGTGTTAATATGGCAGGCTACTGCATTTCAGATGATTTGGTTTGCAGAAAAGCTTCCTATGAAGAAATTGTACGGCGTTATTTCAGCGCTCTTTGCGATAAGAAAACAGGCCATAAAAATGACGGCGCAATAGCAAAGCTTGAAAGTCTTATGAATCAGGCGGGTATTTCTGTTGAAACAGAGCGCCCCACAGTTAAGGCCGCTCTTCTTAAAAGCGAAACAACAGGAAACAGACCTGCAGTTGCAATTGAGCTTCCCGACGGAACAATCGTTACGGGAAAAACAAGCGACCTTTTGGGTTCTGCATCTGCGGCTCTTCTCAATGCTTTGAAGGTTGTGGCAGAAATTGATGACAGCGCCCTTCTTATTGAGCGAAAAATCATTGAGCCTATTCAGGATTTAAAAACAAGCATTCTAGGCAATCACAACCCCCGTCTTCACACAGACGAAGTTCTTATTGCCCTTACAATGAGTGCGGTTGAAAGTGCTGATGCAAAAAAAGCTTTCGATGCACTTAAATCCCTTAAGGGAAGCGAGGCGCACGCTACAGTTATTCTTTCCCAGGTTGACAGAGATACATTCAGAAAGCTGGGAATTAACCTTACCTGCGAACCTCATTACGAGAGCAAAAAATTGTATCATAAATAATATATTCGACAACACCGCGAAAAAATTTTCGCGGTGTTGTCGATAAAAGAAGTGGTATTATGAATTTATTAAATAATAAATATATTCTTCTCGACGGCGGATTCGGAACGGAGCTTATGAAAAAAGGTCTTTTGCCTGAAGAAGATACTGTTAATGCAGTTTTTGACCATCCTCAGTGGGTAAAAGAAATACATAAAGCATATATTGATGCCGGAAGTAACATTATTATGGCAGATACATTCGGAGCAAATGCTTTTAAATTGGAAAATTCAGCGCATAGTGTTTCGGAATGTATAAACAAAGCAATTTCACTTGCAAAAGAGGCAGCAGAGGGCACAGACACCCTTGTTGCTCTTGATGTTAGCACAACCGGAAAGCTTCTTGCTCCGGCAGGGGATTTGACCTTCGAAAGCGCATACGAAGCCTATAAGGAAGTTGCAATTTGTGGTGAAAGGGCAGGAGCAGACCTTATCTGCCTTGAAACCTTTACTGATTTAAGAGAGGCAAGAATTGCTCTTTTAGCCGCAAAGGAAAATACAAATTTACCTGTAACGGTTACACTTTCCTTTGACGAAAACGGTCTTACAATGAACGGCAGCACACCCTCTGCGGTGGCAGTAACACTTATTGCCGCAGGCGCAGACGCAGTAGGACTAAACTGTTCTCTCGGTCCTGACAAATTATCGGGAGTTGTAGAAGAATTTTTAAAATATTCTTCTGTTCCCGTAATTGTTAAACCCAATGCAGGACTTCCCGATTTGAAAACAGGCAAATATTCAATGGATGCAGAGGAATTTTCTGCTCTTATGGCAAAATTCTATGAAAAAGGTGCGGTTGTTCTCGGCGGTTGCTGCGGAACAAGTCCCGAATATATTGGAGAACTGAAAAATGAACTCGATAAAACAGCAATAAAAGAAAAACCCCAAGTAGTTAATGGCGTAATCAGTGGAGCAACAACTGCGGTTACACTTAATGAACCCCGAGTTATAGGCGAAAGAATTAACCCAACAGGTAAAAAGAAATTTAAAGAAGCTCTTGAAAGAAACGACCTTGACTATATTCTCAATGAGGGTCTTTCTCAGGTTGAAGCAGGGGCAGATATTCTTGATGTGAATGTTGGTCACAGCGAAATTGATGAAGAAGAAATGATGCAAAAGGTTGTTACCTCTTTGCAAGGGTCAATTGGTCTTCCCTTACAGCTTGATTCAACCTCTCCCGAAGTCCTTGAAAAAGCTTTAAGAATTTATACGGGTAAAGCTATTATAAACTCTGTTAACGGTGAAGAAAAATCACTTTTCTCTGTTCTTCCTCTTGCAAAAAAATACGGAGCATCAATTGTGGGGCTGACGCTTGACGAAGACGGAATACCCGAAACAGTAGAAAAAAGAGTGGAAATAGCGGAGAAAATTATAAACCGCGCAATTGAAGCAGGTATTCCGAAAGAAGATATAATAATCGACTGCCTTACAATGACAGTCAGTGCAAAGCAGTCTGCGGCGCAAACCACGTTAGATGCAATGAAGCAGGTGAAGGAAAAATTCGGAGTTAAAACAACTCTGGGCGTTTCCAATGTTTCTTTCGGTCTTCCTCAAAGGGAAACGGTGAACACAGCTTTTGTAACACTCGCCCTTGAAAACGGACTTGATTTGCCCATTATGAATCCCAATTCTGCTTCAATGATTGGAGCAGTAAGAGTATATAAGGTTTTGAAATCCATTGATACAGATTCCGTTCAGTATATTTCTGCATTTGCAGGAGAAAAAGCACCCGTTCAGGAGAAAAAAGAACTGACAATCGGTGAATGTATTGAAAAGGGTCTTAAAAATCAGGGGGCAGAGCTGACAGAAAAAGCACTTAAAGAAACTGAAGCACAAGACATTATAAATAATGTTTTAATTCCTGCTCTTGATAATGTAGGTGCAGGATTTGAAAGCGGAAAGATTTTCCTTCCTCAGCTTATGCGTGCCGCGGATGCGGCAGGTGCTTGTTTCGAGGTTATTAAAGAAACAATGAAAAAGAACAACACCAAAACAGAAAGTAAGGGCAGAATTATCCTTGCAACAGTAAAAGGTGATGTTCACGATATAGGTAAAAATATTGTTAAAACAGTGCTTGAAAATTACGGCTACGATGTAATTGATTTGGGCAGAGATGTTGACCCCGAGGAAGTTGTTAAAGCTCAGAAAGAGCACAATGTCAGATTGGTTGGTCTTTCCGCACTTATGACAACAACTCTTCCTGCTATGGAAACTACCGTTAAAGCTTTGCGAGAAGCAAAAGCAGACTGCAAAATTATGGTTGGAGGAGCAGTTTTAACTCCCGAATATGCAGAAAAAATCGGCGCGGATTTTTATGCTAAGGATGCAAAAATGAGTTCGGATATTGCAAAATCTGTATTATAAGGTTATACTTACATTATATTAAATATAAGGTTGTGATGTTTTGGAAAACAAAATAAAAAACCCATTGGAACAAAATCACATTAAAACAAAAGAAATGGCGTTTTACCTTGCAGCTATTTTCTTTTATACAATGATGACAGGTATGGTCGGCTCTTATCGTCAGGCATATCTTGTTAACGTGTTGAGAATGGGCGAGGATGAAGTTTCTTTTTACAACGGTTTCTTGAGTATTGCAGGATTTGTAATGAGCTTTGTTTATGCGCTTATTATTGATAACCGCAAAATCGGTAAAAGAGGCAAATTTATTCCTATAGTAAATGCTGTTGCAATTCCTATGGGTATTGTAACAATGCTTCTTTTCTACACTCCCGACGGACTTGCAGGCACAATTCTTATGATCTACCTTATCACAATCGGTATGCTTCACGGTGCTTGCACGAGCTTCGGTAATGCAATTAACCTTGTGTCCTATGTTACAACACCAAACAACAAAGAGCGTGACAAAGTAATTTCATTCCGTAGTATTTCGAGTGCGGTTGGTAACTCTGCACCATTGGTTGTTGTTCTTGTTATTGGTGAAATTATCAAAAAAGTTTCACCCGATAATCCCAACAAAGAATATCTGGAATATATAATCGGTGCTTCTCTTATCAGCGTTGTGGGTACGATAATCACCCTTATGGGTATGCGCTTTATGAAAGAGCGTATTACATACAGCCAAGAAAAGAAAAATCCTCTTGATGGCATTGCAGATGTTCTCAAGAACAAATACGCGTGGATAATTATTATTAGTGAAACTCTCAAAAACTTCCGCGGAATTGCAAACTATATGGGCGTCTTCCTTGCTGCTGCACTTTTGGGTGGCACAGACAAGTTCTTGCTTTTCGGTCTTCCCACAGGTATCGGTACTGCAGTAGGTATGCTTATTATCAATGCACTTCTTAAAAAATTCAATGCAAAACAGCTTTACATTGCATCGGGTATTTATTCCATAATTGCAAATACAATTGCATTTATTATTGGTTATACATATTTCAATTCACCCTCAAACATTTTGCAGATACTCTTTATTGCTTGTCTTTTCCTTATTGGTCTTCAGTTCGGTGCATCAAACCTTCTCCCCTCAATGTTCCAGGCAGATGTTCTTGAGGTTATCGAGCTTAAAACAAGCAAACGCCTTGATGCAACCCTTCCCTTTGTTATAGGTATCGGTACAATGATAAGCGGTACTGTTGCAACATCTCTTTCACCCAAGATTCTCTATGGTGAAAGCTCAATTATTCAGTATATTCAGCCATCTGACCTTAACCCTGACCCCGAACAGACACTTAATACAAAAATTATGATGCTTTTCTTCTATACCATTTTCCACGGTATTATGATGTTCCTTGCAGGTGTTCCCTTCTTCTTCTATAAGCTCACCGGCAAAACAAAAGAAGATATTCACAATCAGGTTATTGCAAAGAGAGAACAATTATAATCGGCTTGCCCCTAAACTTGCCACTTTCAACTTGCAACTTGCAACTAAAAAACCTCTTGCTCCGAAAAGCAAGAGGTTTTTCTATTAGTACATTCCGCCGCCTTGAGCTGCTGCCATTGCTGCTGCGTTAGCTGCATCTGCTGCGGGATCGGGTTTATCTGTAACAAGGCTCTCTGTTGTAAGAACCATTGCTGCAACGCTTGATGCGTTCTGGAGTGCTGAACGGGTAACTTTAGTAGGGTCAAGAATACCGGCTTTTGCCATATCTGTGTATTCTTCTTTTGCGAAGTCAAAGCCGTAGCCTGTTTTCTCGGAACGAAGAATACCGTCAATAATAACGGAGCCTTCAAGACCTGCATTAGCAGCAATCTGACGAACGGGCTCTTCAATAGCCTTACGAACGATTTTTGCGCCTGTTTTTTCGTCTGCATCATCAAGAGAAGCGATATAAGCGTCAAGTGCAGGAATTGCGTTAAGAAGAGCAACACCGCCACCTGCAACATAGCCCTCTTCAACAGCAGCTTTAGTTGCAGCAAGAGCATCTTCAATACGGAGCTTCATTTCTTTCATTTCTGTTTCTGTTGCCGCACCAACGCGGATAACAGCAACACCACCTGAAA
>JAZSNR010000048.1:0-74040 GCA_045536495.1 Acutalibacteraceae bacterium | reverse complement strand
ATGCTGCAATGATCATTTCAAGAATCAACGGCTTCACTTATGTTCAGACTGAATTTGATCCCTACTCAGAAACAGTTAAGGTTGTTAACGAAACAGCTTATTCAAACGGCGACAGAGCTAAGGTTCGTTGCTACGGTGCAGACAACGTTCCCGAAGGCGTTGCTATTATGAAACTTGAAAACGTTGGTGTTTCCATCACAGGTAACTCAACTAACCCCACTCGTTTCCAGCACCCCGTTGCAGGTACCTACAAAAAATGGTGTAACGAAAACGGCGTTGGCTATTTCTCAGTTGCATCAGGCGGCGGTACAGGTCGTACACTTCACCCCGATAATATGGCTGCAGGTCCCGCTTCCTACGGTATGACTGATACAATGGGTCGTATGCACTCAGACGCTCAGTTTGCAGGTTCTTCTTCAGTTCCCGCTCACGTAGAGATGATGGGCTTAATCGGTGCAGGTAACAACCCAATGGTTGGTATGACAGTTGCTTGCGCAGTTGCTATCGAAGAAGCAAGTAAATAATATATTTACACATAAAAATCCCGTAACTCTTAAATGAGAGTTACGGGATTTCTTGTTTTATTTAACTGTTATATTTGCATATGAATCGTATTCAAAATAATCTGAACTTACCGAGGATATTTTGTAACCGTTTGCATATACATTTTCAAAATTTGCCTGAATAGAATTTGCTTTGCCGTTAGAAGCAACCTTTGTTTTATAGGTTGTGTTGTATTTAACATTTCTATATATAACATTTGAAATGTTAAAGTTTTGCACATTTTCTCCATAAATAAGGCATCCTATTGCTCTGCTGTGCGCTCTGTAAACGTCAATGTTTTCAAAAGTAACATTCGAGATACTTCCGCCGGGATTTTCAACAATGATTGCAAGAGCAGGGATTCTGTCTTTGTTCCAGGTTGCATCGTGGAAAACAACGGTTGAATCTTTAAATGTAACATTTGAAATAATTTTTTCTACTTCACCGCAAATACCGAAGCATCTTGCTTTGCCGTTCCAAGCAGTGCAGTTTGTGAAGGTGATGTTGTCGCTTACAGCCTGTTCGCCACCACCGAGCGTCTTCACATCAAACAAGTCGTCACCGCTTCTGCAGAAGGAGTTGTCGATTGTAGCGTTTCGTGTGTTGCATATTGCAAAGGCATCAGAGTTCTGGCGGTAACCGAAAATATCTAAATTTTTGATTGTAACATTTTCGCTGTCATAAGTAATGAATGTCCATTCGGGAGAGTTGATGAATTTAATTCCGTCAATTTCTATATTTTTGCTGTAGGCAATTACAATACCTCTTCTTTCGCCTCTGTCAAGGTGAGAAAGGTCAATAACGCCGTTACCCAAAAGCTTTACATTGTTGCACCCGGTAAAATTCAGGTACGGGCATCGGGTAAGTCCCATAGGTAGATGCCCTGCGTTAATCAAATCTGTGTCTTGTTTGCTTGTGTTGCTATGGTTATCATTATCACTTGCTATATCGTAAGTGTGTTTAGCAAGAAGGTAAGCACCGCGCTTAAGATAATAAACGGTATTGCTTTCACCATAGAAATCGTAGCAGGGCATCTGGTCGTGAAAACCTTTTTCTACGACTACAACATTGTAATTTTGTGCGCGTAATTCAGCAATTTCCTTGTCTTCATCAACCATTTCTCGAACGAAAAGCGTGAACCCGTGCTCCTGGTCGTCGTTGTTGAAAACAAAAGTAAAAGTACCCAATTGGGTGATGGTATCATTAAGTGCTATATTGTTGTGCATTGGGGTGAAATTTGCACTTCTTGGGAAAATTGTTGCATTTTCTATTACAAAGCCGTGAGTGTTAAGCTGGAAATCAAGGGATATTTCTTTGCTTGTATCAACGTAAATTTCACAGAATGAGTGAAGCGCACCTTTTTGAGTGCTTCCGACAAATACCGTTGTAGCGTAAACGGGAACTTTCTTTCCTTCTACAAAAAATGTGAAATGCGGAGAAACAATTATACCGTTTACATCGGTATAGCCTTTGGCATTTTCGTACAATTCGTCACCGTCATCATCAGCGCGGCTGGTGAACTGTTTTTCTGTTAAACCAACCTCTGAAAGCTTCTTAACAGCTTCGGCAGGGTATTCCAGATATGTAAAGTTTTCCCTGGAGGGCTTTCGCGGAACCTCGTTAGGACCGCTGAAAATATTGAAAGCAGATAAAATTGCCATGAAAAGAGCGAAAAGTTCTTTTAAAAAGGCCATGGTTGACATCCTTTCAAGTAAGTTTATATTACCAATTGTTAATTTTATCACCAAAATATTAAAATATCAATAAATTTATATGTGTATAAATTTTTCTGTGTATTTTAATTAGAAAACAGGTATAACTGTTGTGCAGTTTTACTTGACAAAAACAAAATTATATGTGTATAATTGTTTGGTAAAATAATTTTCAGCAAGTTTTTAACTTGTTATGTTGAAAGAGGTATAATTATGGCAAAAGTACTCGTTGAAACATCTGCTCGTCACGTTCACGTATCAAGAGAAGACCTTGATATTCTTTTTGGTGAGGGCTATGAGCTCACTCCTAAAAAAGATCTTTCTCAGCCCGGTCAGTTCGCTTGTGAAGAGCGTGTTGCAGTTATTGGTGCAAAGGGTCAGTTCCCTGCAGTTTCAATTCTTGGTCCTACAAGACCTTCTTCTCAGCTTGAAATTTCAGCTTCCGATGCTCGTTCAATCGGCGTTGTTGCTCCCGTAAGAGAGAGCGGCGATATCGCAGGCAGCGGTTCTTGCAAGCTTGTTGGTCCTAAAGGTGAAGTTGAACTCAAGGAAGGCGTAATCGTAGCTAAAAGACATATTCACCTTACTCCTGACGTTGCTGAAGAATTCGGCGTTGAGGATAAGGAAATTGTAGGTGTTAAAATTGAATCCGACGGACGTTCACTTATCTTCGGTGATGTTGTTTGCCGCGTTCATCCCAACTTTGCTCCCGCAATGCATATTGATACAGATGAAAGCAATGCAGCTTTTGCAACTCCCGGTATGATGGGCGAAATTGTTAAGTTATAATTTGTATTACAAAAGCCCCCGGCAACTAAATTGCAAGGGGCTTTTTATGTTTTATTCTTTTTCTAATATTTTCTTTATTATTTCATCATCTTCATCCTTATGGGCTCTGTAATAAAGAATCAGTCGCGCTTCGTCCCAAGATAAATCCGACATTTTGAGAATATTCTCGCTTACATCATCAAACTGAATTTCTTTGTCTTCACTATGAAGTGAAAGTCGGGGAGTGTAGCCGTAAAACTCATCAACGGTAACCTTATAAAAAGAAGCGAGAGCGGTAATTATATCTATGGTGGGGGTGGCTGTGTTGTTTTCAAAATTTCTGTATTCACTCTCTTCAATTCCGAGAACTTCTGCAAGTAGTTTGCAGTCGAGATTATTGTATTCGCGGAATTGCTTGAGCCTGTTACACAACACTTTGCACCACCACACTTTCATCTTTTTGTAACATATTAACATACAATTCGACAAAAATCAACAAAATTGCTATTATACATATATTTTAAAAGAAATAATCATAAAAATTCATCAGTGTGAAATATAATGTTTACACATTTTGTGTAAATTTGGTATAATGTTGGAAGACAAAGGAGGTTTGTTATGGGTGTTAAAAAAATGAAAAACGGAAAAATTGAAATATTGAGATTTGCTTTTTCGGTTGTCATAATGTTTTTCCATATCGGTGTATCGGTTTTGGGGCGAACATTTACTTTTGAGGATAAGTATACGTTTTTCAACAGTGGCTATTTCGGTGTTGAATTTTTCTTCGTGCTGTCAGGCTTTTTGATGGCGTCGTTTATTTATAAGCAACAATACGAACCGCATAATTTAGGTAGAGAAACCTGTGCTTTTGTATCTAAAAAGATTTTGAAAATTCTGCCTCTTCATTTAATTGCTTTTTGCCTCGCATTTATTGTTATTTGTCAAGCAAACCAATATAATTTTGAAGAAGCATCATATAGATTTTTAGACGGGTTACCTAATTTGCTTTTGATTATGCGCTCGGGATTACCGGGGGAAGATGTGTTAACTCCTGAATGGTATCTCTGTCAGATGTTTTTGGCTATGATGCTTTTGTATCCATTGTGCCGCAAGTATTACAAAACGTTTTCAAAGGTTGTTGCGCCGTTGGTGGCTGTTTTTGTGATTGGCTATTTGATTCAGACTACGGGGTCGTTGCTGGATTCAACTTATTGGTTGGGTTCGGTGTCAAAAAGCTTTGCCAGAGCTGTTGCTGAGCTTTGCGCAGGTGTTTTTGTTTTTGAAGTGTGCCGATACATAAAAAACCTCAATTTTAAAAAATTTGATAAGCTTTTTTTGAGTGTGGTTGAGGTGGTTTGTTGGTTAGCGGTATTTGCATTTACCTTTGTTATAATTGATGACGCTTATGCAGGTCATTTTTTGATTTTGCTTTGTATTGCTCTTTGTCTTTCTTTCAGTGGTGTCACATACGGAGCGGGTTGTTTTAATAATAAAATTTCTTCCTTCCTCGGTTCCTTGAGCTTGCCAATGTATCTTCTTCATCCGGTTGCACAAAAAATCGTTGAAGTGTATTTTATCGAGTATAGTGAAGTTGAAAGAATTACAATATTTGTTGTTTTAACATTTGTTTTATGCTTGTTAGTTAAACCATTTGAAATAATGCTTGAGAAAGCGATTTTCAAAAAAATAAAACAGTTAAAAAAATCAAACAATTAAAAGAAAAAACGCTTGTTCGTAAGAACAAGCGTTTTTGTTATTCTAAACCTAAAAGCCAATTAACTGAAACATTTAAAACTTCCGATAATGCAATAAGCTCTGTATCACATACGGAACGGATTTGACCTTCGAGCTTTGAAAGCCCTGATGCATTGAGATCGACACCGCGAATCTGCAATTGAGTTAATAGGTCTTTTTGTTTCATCCCGATTTCCTTGCGTCTTTCCTCGACCTTGGCTCCACAGATGTTGCGGGTGCCGACAGGTTGTTTTCTGACCCTCATATCGGTACCCCTTTCATTTATTTATACCATAATAACATATAAATGAATTTTTTTCAACACTGAATATAAATGCCGTAAAAAGAGTGATAATTAAATAAAATGTTTGCTATAACGCTGTTGTTGTGATAAAATATATTTTAAGATGTATTAAGCGGAGGTATTATATGAGCTTTGGTACAGATTTTTTTGCGGATTATAACTGTCTTACAAGTGCAGAGGGGTTGCTTTCTGCAGAAATGGAAGATGTTTCGGTTACTTATGATATGTTTTTCAGAGAGCTTCCCGATTCGGGTGGCTTTGCGGTTATGTCCGGACTTCATCAGTTAATTGAAAAGCTTTCAACACTTTCTTTTGGTGAAGAAGAGCTCAAAAATCTTGAAGAACTGGGTTTTTCAGAAAAACTTATAGAATATTTAAAGAATTTCAAGTTTGCTTGCGATGTGTATGCAATGCCCGAGGGAACACCCGTTTTTCCCAATGAACCTATTGTAAAGGTTCAGGGTCCTGCTCTTCAAGCTCAGCTTATAGAAACCCTTTTGCTCAACACGATAAACCACCAGACTCTTATTGCCACAAAAGCAAACAGAGTTGTGAGAGCCGCTTCCGGCAGAAAAGTCTTTGAGTCGGGAGCAAGGCGTGCTCACGGTTTTGATGCGGCCATTGACGGCGCAAGAGCAAGCTATGTGGGTGGCGTTAATGCTACAACTCTTTACCCTGCATCAAAAAAGCACGGAATTCCTCTCGTTACAATGATGGGGCATGGTTGGGTTCAGCTTTTTGACAGCGAGTTAGAAGCATTTAAAGCTTATCTTCAGGAGCACGGTGATGAAGGTGCACTTCTTGTTGACACTTATGATACCCTTGACAGCGGTGTTAAAAATGCTATTGAAGCATTTAATGCGGTGCTTGTTCCTAAAGGCTTAAGACCTGCAGGTATTATTATTGACAGCGGTGATATGACTTATCTTTCCAAGCGTGCAAGAAGGCTTCTTGATGAGGCAGGTTTCCCTGATTGTGATATATACGCCTCTAATTCCCTTGATGAAACCCTTATTAAAGATATGCTTAACCAGGGGGCGAAAATAGACGGATTTATTGTCGGTGAAAAGCTTTTAACATCTTCGTCTTCTCCTGTTCTTGATGGTGTGTATAAGCTCTGCGAAACCGAAAAGGACGGCATTAAAACTCCCGCCATAATGGTAAGCAATAATGTTAATAAGATTACAACACCTTGCTCAAAAAGAGTCTGGCGACTTTTTGATATGGAAAGCGGAAAAGCTATTGCTGATGTGCTTACTCTCGACAGTGAAAGTATAGGCGACGAAAAGACATATTCGCTCTTTGACCCCGATTTTACTTGGAAGAGAAAAACTGTTGATAATTTCGTTGCCCGTGAGATGCTTGTAAAAGTGTTTGATAAGGGTGAGTGCGTTTATAAAATTCCCTCGTTGGAGGATGTCAGAGCATATTGCAATGAACAGGTTTCTGCTCTTTGGGAAGAGGTTACAAGATTTGAAAATCCTCATAAATATTATGTTGATTTCTCAGGTAAGCTTTGGGGAGTGAAACAAGCTCTTATAGAAAAAATTACACGTTGCTCTGAAACGGAGGAACAGTGATGCCCGAAAAAATTAAACTCGGTTTATCAAGAAACCGACTTTTTGAATTTGACAATTGCGTTTGCTTTTTAGGCGAAACAGAAGAAAGCTTTGATATTATCGAATGTGAAAAAGCATTAAAAACCCTCTGCTTGAAAGAGCCGATTTTGTGTTGCGGTATAGAGCTTTGTGAAAACGGTGAGGCATACCTTGTAACAGAAAAAAATGACATCTGTCCGGAAACTTTTCAAGGTGATTTGGAAAGCTTTGTTCAAAGCAAAAGGCGTGAGGGTCTTGATTTTACAAAGAACCTTTTCTCTTTTGTAATATTGAACGGAAATACTTTGGGGATTTTTGCTCACACTGTTATTGCCGATGCTCGTTCTCTTATGTGTTTGGCAGGAGAGTTTATGAGCATCTATAAAAATAAGACTCTTTCGGTTACTCCATCCGAAATAACAGTCCTTTCGGAAATCTCTCAAATGCCGTCCAATGTTTTTTCTGTTGTTATTGACAGGCTCGCTTCCGATTTGGAGATGGGTTGGCAGAAAAAAACCAGGTTTTTTACCTGCGATGATTATAAAACAGCTCAAAAAAAATATTTGTCTTCGAAAAAAGCTTCGGGAACAATTTCTTTTGAGCTGTCGGCTGAAACTCTTCGTAATATGAAGGAATTCGCTCAAAGAGAAAGGGTTGATGTTTCTTCTTTGGTTGCGTTCGCTTTTTATGAAAGCTTAACGGGGGCTCTCGGTGGCAGAAGAAAATACAGAAAACTTAATGTCCAAGCCAACGAAAGACTTTTCTTTGAAGAATACGAAAAAATGCAAATAGGTGCTTTTAACGGGTTTGTTCCCGTTGAAAAGAAAAAAGATAAAAAGCTTCCTGATACTTTTGAAAACAATGCAGTAAGCTTTCATAAAGAAATTTATAAGCGTGTTACAAGTGCGTTCAGAGTTTTTTATAACGAGTTTCTTTTTATGCGCCTTCCCGAAAGCTTTGCCGATTCGCAGTATATGTACTGTGCAGGGGTGTTCGAACATAAATTTTCAAAAAAACTTGCTGATACATACGGTTGCGCTAATGAGGTTGCAGGGGAGTTTTGTTCGTTTAATTTAAACCAGTCAGCTTGGACAGGTCTTGGTATATTTAAAAACATTATTCCTTTGGAGCCTTTGAAAATGCGTTCCTCAACGCTTATTACATTCGTTGAGAAAGGCGAAATGGGTAAGGTTTATTTTGAATATAAAAATGGAGAGCTATCCGATTCGGTGGCACAAAGTGTCACGGAAAAAGCTGTGGATTTACTAAAGAAATTCAAATAAAATTTAATAAAAGAAAAAATTGGTAGTTTTAAGCAAAATAAAGCTTAAAACTACCTTTTTTTATGTAAAAACTATTGACATTTTTGGCTGAATTTTTTATAATAGTGGAGCAAAGTGTTCTAAATAGGGTCAAAGTGTCTCGATTTTAACACTAAAAACACTGTTTTGAAAGGAGAGTCGGTTATGTTTTGCGGTCAGTTTAATCATACCCTTGATGAAAAGAACCGTTTTAAAGTCCCTGCCTCTCTCCGCGCCAAAATGGGTGTTGAAGCTTATCTTATTAAATCGCCCGACCCGAGTACAAAGTGCTTATATATGTATTCCGAAGAGGGTTGGAACGAGCTTTACGAACAGTTTACAAAAGGCGACCAGCACGACGAAACCACAAGACGTGTTTCCAGAAAAATTCTTTCCGGTGTTGTTTACGGCGAAATCGACAAAGGCGGCAGACTCACTCTTAACTCTGTCCTTAAAGAGTTCGCCGGTATTGAAAACGAGGTTTGTGTTGTTGGTAACACAAGACATATCGAGCTTTGGTCACCGGCTGAGTGGGAGAAGGAAATGGCTATTCTCGATGTTACTCCTACCGCGTCGCTTAATATTGATTTCTAAAAGCTATGGAATTTAATCATATTTCGGTTCTTCTCGAAGAATCAATAATCGCTCTTAATATAAAATCCGACGGTATATATGTTGACTGTACCGCAGGTGGCGGAGGTCATTCGGCGGCGGTACTTGAGCATCTCGGTGAAAAGGGTAGAATGATTCTCATTGACCGTGACCCCGATGCAATTGAAACTGTTACAAACCGTTTTAAAGATGATAAAAGAGTTACAGTTGTTCACAGTAATTATTCAGAAGTGAAAAAAGTTCTCGAGGATTTGAATATCAACGGTGTTGACGGAATAATCGCTGATTTGGGTGTCAGTAGTCATCAGCTTGATACTCCGGAAAGAGGCTTTTCTTTTCATCACGATGCCCCTCTCGATATGCGAATGAGTCAGCAGGGGACAACGGCAGAAGATATTGTTAATACATATTCTCAAAAAGAATTATTTAATGTAATAAGTAAATACGGTGAAGAAAAATTTGCAAGCTCTGTTGCTTCTGCAATTGTGAGAGCAAGAGATAAACAAAGAATTGAAAAAACTCTTCAGCTTGCAGAAATTGTTTCAAATGCTATTCCTGCAAAATTCAGAAGAAACGGACATCCTGCAAGAAAAACCTTTCAGGCAATAAGAATAGAGGTTAATGCAGAATTAACTGTTTTGGAAAACACCTTGCCCGATATGTTCGAGTGTCTTAATAAGGATGGTGTTTTGGCAATAATAACCTTCCATTCTTTAGAGGACAGAATAGTAAAGGATTATTTCAGAACCCTGAAAGAAGGGTGTACTTGTCCCAAGGATTTCCCTGTTTGCGTTTGCGGTAAAACCCCTAAAGCTATTGTTAAATCAGCGGGCGTAAAGGCAACGGGAAAAGAAGTTGATGAAAATAACAGAAGCCGTAGCGCAAAGCTGCGAACGGCTGTAAAGCTTTGAGATTGATTACATTTCGGATGTGAAAATAAAAAGGAGGAAGCAATATGGCAACTTACGGAAGCTCAGCGGCTTATGACCTTTCTTTGTTTGAGCCACAGGTGATTGAGCAACCTAAAAGGGTGCAGCAGCCTAATACAAAAAAGCCTGTTAAAAAGGCACAACCTAAAACTCAGACCAAGATAAGCACCGCTGTTGAATTAAATGGTATGAGTCAGACTGTTGAGCGTAAAGCTACATCGGTTAAGGTTAATAAGCTTGCAAAACAGCTTATGGTCTTCTTTGTTGCAGGTTGTCTTTGTTTTTTAGGTCTTCTTGTTATGGACTCTAAAATCAATGCTCTCGACAAGCAAATTTCCTCTGTTGAAAGCAAAATTGATATTCAAGAAGGGGAAGCAGTAAGACTTAATGCAGAGCTTAGCAGTAAAATCTCCTCCGATAAAATAGAAAATTATGCAGAAAACGTGCTCGGTATGGTTAAAGCCGAAAGCTATCAGATTAGCTATATTGATCTTTCCGAGGGCGATGAAATAGTTGTGTCCGGTGACAAAACCGTAGGCGGACAGGAAGATATTTCAAAGAAAATAAAACAGCTGTTTGCATATATTTTTTAAATAAAAATATGTATTTATGGGAGTTGAGTATCTCGACTCTCATTTTGTACTTTTTTTGGTAGGTTTTAATTATGAATCGTGTGAATAAAAATTTGAAAAAAAGATGCATTCTTGCAGTAGCAATACTGCTTTTGCTGGGATTTGGCGTTGATATTATGCGCCTTGCATATTTCCAGATTTTCAATGCCGATGAATATAAGGTTCTTGCAGAATCTGGTCAGTTAAGCGATACGGAAATTCCTGCTGACAGAGGCGTAATATATGACAGTAATATGGAGGTGCTTGCGGAAAGTGCTTCTGCTTGGCTTGTATATGTAAATCCTTCGAAAATAGAAAATAAGGAACAAAGAACTCTTATTTCCAAAGGTCTTGCGAAGATTCTTAAAGACGATGACCTTAAATGGAAAGATATTTACGGCAAAATCGGTAACAAAGACTACGGATATGTTAAAATTAAGGGTAAAATTGAGTACAATACGAAAACCAAAGTTCAAGAATTTATTAACAAAAATGATTTATATGCAATTGTTTGCATAGACCCTGATACAAAGCGATATTACCCCTACGGCAATTTTGCTTCCACCGTTATCGGAATGACAAATATCGACTCTGACGGTAGAGTGGGAATTGAGCTTAAATATAACGACACTCTTACAGGTATTCCCGGAAGAATAATTACTGCTCGCGACGGTCACAGTGACTTAATGTCAACCAACTACGAAACAAAATTCGATGCAGAGCAGGGCACAAGTCTTGTTCTTTCCATAGATAAAACTGTTCAGCATTATCTTGAAAAAGGTCTTTCTCAAGCGGTTGTGGATAATAAAGCGGCTTCTGCTTACGGTATTGTTATGGATGTTAATACCGGTGCGGTTCTTGCAATGGCAACAATGCCCGACTATGACCTTAATAATCCTGCGGTTATTACAGATAAAGCAGTCTTAAAAAAGCTTAAAAAGATAAAAGACAAAGAGGAATATGCCAAAGCTTATAATGAGCAGGTGTATTTAATGTGGCGAAACAAGGTTATTAGTGATACCTATGAGCCGGGTTCGGTTTTCAAGGTGTTTACTGCGGCGGCAGGTCTTGAAGAGGGTGTTGTAACTCCCGATTCAACCTATAACTGTACCGGTGCAATTCAGGTTGCAGATAACAGAATCCATTGCCACAAGCGTGAAGGTCACGGACTTCAGACTGTTACTCAGGGTCTTGTTAATTCCTGTAACCCGTTCTATATCACAATCGGTCAGAAATTAGGAACTGAAAAGTTTTATAAATATTTTGAAGCTTTTGGTTTCACGGAAACTACGGAGATAGATTTACCTGCGGAAGCAAATCCCGTTGGCGGTGTTACCTATCATAAAAAAGAGGATATGGGTATTTCACAGCTTTCTTCAAGTGCTTTCGGTCAGACTTTCCAGGTTAGTGCAATTCAGATGATTACTGCGGTTTCCGCTGTTGCTAACGGCGGTAAGCTAATGGAGCCCTATGTGGTTGCAAAGCAGATCGACCAAGAGGGTAATACAGTCTATGAAAAAACTCCCATCGTTAAAAGACAGGTGATTTCGGAGAGTACCGCAAATGCAGTTCTCAAAATGATGGAGCAGGTTGTTGACGGCGGTACGGGTAGAAATGCTTATATTCCCGGTTACCGTGTTGCAGGTAAAACAGGTACATCAGAAAAGCTTACTGTTGACGGAGAGTATATTGCATCCTTTGTTGGTTGCGCTCCTGCGGATGACCCTCAAATTGCAGTTCTTATAATCATTGACGAGCCTCAGGTTGATAATCACGGCGGTGGTGCTATCGCAGCTCCTGTTGCAGGCGTTGTAATTGAACAAACCCTTAAATATATGAATGTTGAACCAGTTTATTCTGACGAGGAATTGGCAAAGCTTAATGCTTCAACCCCCGATGTTAACGGAATGAGTGTTGCGGCAGCAAAAGAAACTCTTTCAAAACAGAATTTCAATGCAAGAGTTGTGGGTAACGGCGATAAAGTTGTTTCTCAATATCCTGCAAAAGAGCAGAGTATACCCTTGGACGGCGTTGTAATTCTCTACACGGAAACAGGAAATGTTGAAACAACATCAACCGTACCCGACCTTACAGGTCTTAGCATCAGCGAGGCAAATAAGCGCGCTGTTAATTCCGGTTACAATATTAAGGTTGCGGGCGCATCTCTCGATAGCGAGGTTGTTTCCTACCGACAGAGTATAGAAAAAGGTACAAAAGCAGAACTCGGCTCAACAATTACCGTATACTTCAAGACCACAAGTGGCGTCCAGGACGATTAATAGCTAATAGCAAATAGCAGTTAGCTAACAGCTAACTGCTAACGAAAAACCGGAGGTTTTTAAAAATGTTACTTTCCCAACTTTTAGAAGATATAAAAGTCCTTAACTCCTATGAGGACAGAGAAATAACCGATGTTACCGATAAAAGCGGCAATATTAAAGAGGGTTGCGCTTTTGTTTGCGTTACAGGTGCCCGTTTTGATGGTCACTCTGTTGCAGAAGAGGTTATAAAACAAGGTGCAAAAGCCGTAATCGTAACAAGGGATTTAGGCTTAAAAGAGCAAATTCTCGTTGAAAATTCCCGTGAAGCATATGCACTTATGTGCAAAAATCTTTTCGGCAGAAGCGCAGATAAATTGAAAATAATCGGTATTACCGGCACAAACGGAAAAACTACCACCGCTTTTGTTATAAAAGATATTCTTAAAGAATTAGGTGTTCAGAGCGGACTTATCGGTACTGTTAAAAATATGGTAGGTGACAAGGATTTTCATACAGAGCTTACAACTCCGGACCCCTATGATATGCATGCTCTTTTCAAAATGATGGTTGACGAAGGCATTGAATATTGTGTTATGGAAACCTCATCCCAAGCATTCCACCAGATGCGCCTTGCAGGTATTCATTTTGTTGTAGGTGCTTTTACAAACCTTACCCAAGACCATCTTGATTATCACGGCACACTCGAAGAATATAAAAAATGCAAGAAAAACTTGTTCATAAATTGTGATACAGCAATTTTTAATAATGACGATGAAGCATCTGCCTATATGCGAGATGGTATAAAAGCGAAATGCACAGACTATTCAATCAACGAAAACTCCGATTATAAAGCGGAAAATGTTGAGCTTTTCTCCGATAGAGTAGAGTATAATTTAAACGGACAAAAGGTTGTTTTCCATATTCCCGGTGGATTTTCTGTTTATAATTCTCTTACAGCAATTTCCGTTGTGAATAATTTGGGGTTTTCTTTGGAAGATGTTATTAAATCCGCTTATTATGCAAAAAGTGTCAGCGGAAGAGTTGAAGTTTTAAAGACAAATACAGATTTTAGTGTTATAATAGATTATGCCCACAGTCCAGACGGACTCGAAAAGGCAATAAATGCGGTTCGCGGTTTTACAAAGGGCAGGGTTATCACCCTTTTCGGTTGCGGTGGCGACAGAGATAAAACAAAACGCCCCAAGATGGGTAAAATTGCCTCAGAGCTTTCCGATATCGTTGTTGTAACAAGCGACAACCCCCGAACAGAAAATCCCGAAGAGATTATCAAGGATATTCTTGAGGGAATAGATTCAGAAAATAAAGAAATAATCACTATTACCGACAGAAGCGAGGCAATTAAAAAAGCCATTTCCATTGCACAGAAGGACGATGCAATTCTTCTTGCGGGTAAGGGTCACGAAACTTATCAGGTAATAGGAAAAGAACGAGTTCACTATGATGAACGTGAAGTTGTAGCAGAGATTCTTAAATAAATAGGTGACTTTAATGGAAAAAATCTCACTTAAAAAAATAGCGGAATGGTGCAAAGTCCGAACAAACCTTGATAGCTTTGTTGAAAAAATTTCAACAGACAGTCGTGATATTGATGCAGGAACGCTCTTTATTGCCCTTAAAGGTGAACGTTTTGATGCAAATGATTTTGTCCCCGATGTGCTCAATAAAGGTGCGAAAGCCGTTGTTTGCTCTCGTTATGAGGGAGATGACGATAGAATAATCCTTGTTGAAGACACAGGAAAAGCACTTTTAGACATTGCCGCAGGGTATAGGCAAAATTTCAATATTCCCTTTGTTGCTCTTACGGGTAGCGTAGGAAAAACTACAACAAAAGGTATGATTTATGCGGTTTTAAGCGAAAAATTTAATACCTTAAGAACAGAGGGCAACCTTAATAATGAAATTGGTGTTCCCAAAACACTTTTCCGTTTGGAAAATTCTCACCAAGCAGCAGTTATTGAAATGGGAATGAACCATTTCGGTGAAATCTCCCGACTTTCAAAAACCGTTTGTCCCGATATTGGTGTTATTACTAATGTGGGTACTGCCCATATTGAGAATTTGGGTTCGAGAAACGGCATTTTAAAAGCAAAATCCGAAATTCTCGACGGTATGAAAAAGGGTTCACCCCTTGTTATTAACGGCGATAGCGATATATTGAATAAGGTTTCTGCTGATGATTATAAAGTTGTTCGTTTCGGTCTTGACGGCGGAGATGTTACGGCAGAAAACATTGACCCATCTGCTTTGGGAAGCGGTTTTACTGTCAAATATAAAGGGGAAAGCGCAAGAGCCTTCGTTCCTTCCCAGGGTGTACATAATGTTTATAACGGCTTGTGTGCAATTGCAGTAGGTCTTCTTTTGGGAATGACATTGGAAGAATGTGTTCGTGGTCTTCGCAACTTTGCTCCCGAGGGTATGAGGCAGAAAATAACCTCTGTTAAAGGAATGACCTTTATTGAGGATTGCTACAATGCTAACCTTGACAGTATGTGCGCCGCTTTAGAAACTCTCAAAAGCTTGAAAATCAAGAGAACTGTTGCGGTTCTCGGTGATATGCTTGAGCTTGGAGATTTCAGTAAAGAGGCTCATCAAAGAGTGGGCGAGAAAGCCTTTGAAACAGAATGTGCTTTGGTAGTAACATTCGGCAGTGAGGCGGAGAATATAGCAAAATCCTTCGCTGAAAACGGTGGAGAGGCAAAGGCTTTTTCTGACAAAGCAGAATTAACGGAATTTTTACGCAGAAACCTTAAAGAAGGGGATACAGTCCTTTTCAAAGGTAGTCGCGGAATGAAGATGGAAGAAATTTTTACATCTCTTTATAAGGAGTGGGAAGTATGAATATTATAATCGCTTGTGTTGTTGCGGCAGTTGTCGCTTTCGGAATTTCCTTTGGTTTGGGTTATGTGGTAATTCCATTCTTACATAAACTCAAATTCGGGCAAACTATTCTTGATATAGGACCCAAATGGCACAAAAATAAACAGGGTACTCCAACAATGGGAGGTATTTTGTTTATTGTGGGCACAGTTGTCGCTTTCGGAGTTGTTGTTTTAATTGATAAAATTCTCGGCGGTGACATAATCGGAACAAACGAAATACTTTCAAAATCAATGAATATCAAGGTTTGGGGCGGTCTTTTAATGGCTCTGGGCTTTGCTTTTATCGGTTTCCTTGATGATTATATTAAGGTTGTTAAAAAGCGCAATATGGGTCTTACCATTTTGCAGAAAACCATTCTTCAAATCGTTCTTATGGTAGGGTATTTGCTTACTCTTTATATAAACGACCCCACCGGCAGTATGTTCATTCCCTTTATAGGAATGATAGAAACTAACATTTTCTTCTGGGCAATAGGTATTGCAGTTATTTATTGCACAACAAACGCAGTTAATTTCACAGACGGTATTGATGGTCTTTGCGGTTCAGTTACCTTTACTGCGGCAATCAGCTTTATTGTTGTAGGTGCTCTTCGCAACTGTCTCGGTGTAAGTCTTCTTGCGGCTGCTCTTGCAGGCGGACTTATCGGTTATCTCATCTGGAACTGGCATCCCGCAAAGGTTATGATGGGCGACCTTGGTTCAATGTTCCTCGGCGGTATGATTGTAGCTCTCGCTTATGCAATTGACTGTCCATTTATCATTTTACTTATCGGTATTATTTATGTAGCAGAATTCGGTTCTGATATTATTCAGATCGGTTATTTCAAGATTACACACGGTAAACGTATCTTTAAAATGGCACCTATTCACCACCACTTTGAAATGTGCGGTTGGAAAGAAGTTAAAATCGTAAAAATCTTCTCATTGGTAAACCTTTTAGGCGGAATTGCCGCAATTCTTCTCTTCTATTTCGGTAATTTGAAATAAGAAGTAATAATGAAAAAACTTTTTTTAGGAGTAGACTATGAATAAAAAGAACAAAATGCTTTCCGGCTTGTTTGTAAACAACGGAATGGATATACCGTTTTTTATCATAATGTTAGGGTTAATGGCGTTCGGTCTTGTAATGCTTTTGTCCTCAAGCTATGCTTACTCCTATTATGAAACAGACGGGGACTCAAGCCTTCACTTTTTCTTCAGAGAGATAGCTTTTATGGTTGTAGGTCTGATTTTTATGTATGGTTTCTCCCGTCTTGATTACAAAAAGCTCAGATATTTTGCAAATATTGCTTTGGTTGGCTCTTGGGGTCTTGTTCTTTTAACAATTGTTATCGGTAAAATCAAAGGCGGAGAAATCAACCGTTGGTTAGATTTAGGTCCTTTTGATATTCAGCCCTCGGAAATTGCAAAGTTTGCAGTTGTTCTCTTCTGTGCAACAGGACTTGATAAAAACCACAAGAAAATGGTTAGCTCAAGACCGTCAAAGGTTACATGGGCAGTAAAGCTAGCCGACATAACAAACGGCAAAATAGTTGTCACCGAGGGAACTGTTACCCTTTTCTTCTATGCTTTCTTTGTTGGTTTAACAGCAGTGTTCGTTCTTGCAGGAAGCCACCTTTCAGGTGCAATTCTCATTCTCCTTTTCGGTGTTGCAATGCTCTGGATGGGCGAGGGCAGAGCAAGATGGTTTGTGGTTGGTATTATAGCCGCAGTTATAGTTCTCTTTATTGTTATAAACTATTATGATAAAATCCCTGTTTTAAAGGATTATATGGCGGACCGTATCGGTTCTTGGCTTGTAAAAGACCTTACAGATACAGACAAACGTTGGCAGACTAATCACTCTTTGTTTGCTTTAGGTTCAGGCGGTTTCTTCGGTTCCGGTCTTGGTAATTCAAAGCAAAAATATTTCTATGTTTCCGAATCCCATACAGACTTCATTTTCTCAATTATCGGTGAAGAGCTGGGCTTTGTAGGTTGTTGTCTTGTTCTCGGGCTTTTCGCTCTTCTTATTTTGAGAGGTATATATATCGGAATGAGAGCGAGAGACCGTTTCGGAGCATTGTTGGCTTTCGGTATTATGATGCAAATCGGTTTACAGGTGGCGCTGAATGTTGCAGTTGTAACCGATACTTTACCCAATACAGGTATCAGCTTGCCGTTCTTCAGCTACGGCGGTTCTTCAACCCTTGTAACACTTGGCGAAATGGGCTTTCTTTTAAGTGTTTCAAGACAGGCAGATTTACCGAGGCTTTATTCCTTTGGTAAAACTAAAAAGCAAAAGGTGTGAGTTAAATGAAAGTTTTAATAGCAGCAGGTGGCACAGGCGGTCACGTAAACCCTGCACTTGCAGTTGCAGGTGAAATAAGAAAACAGTACCCCAATGCAGAAATTTGCTTTGTTGGTACTGCGGACAGAATTGAATCAAAAATCGTTCCCGCGGCAGGCTTCCCTTTAAAGACAATTGAAATATCAGGCTTTAAAAGAGGATTTTCTCCCGCAGATATTAAAGCAAATGTTAAAACAGTTACTCGTCTTCTTAAAAGCTCGGGTGCAGTTAAGAAAATAATTAATGAATTTAAACCCGATGTTGCAGTGGGCTTCGGTGGTTATGTAAGCGGTCCCGTTATTCGTATGGCGGCTAAAATGGGTATACCTACCGCTATTCACGAGCAAAATGCATATCCTGGTGTTACAAATAAAGCGCTTGCAGAAAAAGTTGATGCGGTTATGCTTACTGTTGAAGCCGCAAAAAAGCATTTGAACTGTAAGAATGAACCCATTATTACAGGTCTTCCCGTCAGAGGTGAGCTTCTCACTGCAGACGGCGATGTTTCAAGAGCTGAATTAGGTTTTGACGAAAGACCCATTGTGCTTTGTATGGGCGGTTCTTTAGGTGCAAGAGCAATTAATGAAGCGGTAATTGATGCAATTGCCGACGGAAGAAAATCAAAATATAACTACCTTATTTCAACGGGGCAGTACGGTCTTTGGGTTCCGGACAAGATGCGTGAAAATGGCGTTGACCCTGACGAAGAAGAGAATATTGAGGTTCGTACATATATTAACGATATGGACAGATGTCTTTCCGCGGCAGACCTTGTAATTTGCCGTGCAGGTGCATCGTCACTTTCAGAGTTTGAAGCTCTCGGTAAGCCCTCAATTCTCGTTCCGTCACCAAACGTTACGGAAAATCATCAGTTCCATAATGCTATGGCACTTGTTAATAACAATGCCGCAGTAATTATCGAAGAAAAAGACCTTGACGGCGAAAAGCTGGGCAAGGAAATAGACAGACTTCTTTCCGAGAAGGCTCTTCTTAAAGAAATCGGAAGCAACGCTCGTAAAATGGCTGTAACGGATGCAACACAGCGAATTTGCGATATAGTTGTTGGTTTAATAAAGAAATAATTAACATAAACACAAAAGCTTGCATAATATGTGTCGTGAGGTGTTTTGCCTATTAAAATCCGAAAGGAGCGACACTATGTCTGCTTTCGTAATAAACGGCGGTCGTCGTATTAGCGGCAGTATTCGTGTTCAGGGGTCAAAAAACAGCGTTTTACCCATACTTGCGGCAACTGTTCTTATTGAAGGTAAATCTGTAATACATAATTGTCCTGATTTGTCCGATACTGTGGGTACTGTGAAAATACTGAAAAACCTGGGTTGCAAGGTTTTCAGAGAAGGCAACAGTATAATTGTTGACAGTACCGATATGAGCAGTACGGAAATTCCCGAAAGCTTAATGAGGGAAATGCGGTCTTCCGTAATCTTTTTAGGTGCTATATTGGGCAGAATGAAATCTGCAGTAATATCAACTCCCGGAGGTTGCGAAATAGGCTTAAGACCTATTGATTTGCACCTTTATGCTATGAAACAGTTAGGAGTTGTTGTAGAAGAGAATTACGGTAAGCTGATTTGCACTGTTCCCCAAGGGCTTAAGGGTAAAAAAATAACCTTTTCTTTCCCCAGTGTAGGAGCAACTGAAAACGCAATTTTAGCGGCAGTTACTGCCAAAGGCACAACAACAATAGTAAATGCTGCAAGAGAGCCGGAAATTATCGACCTTTGCGATTTTCTCAATAAATGCGGCGGAGAAATTTACGGTGCAGGGGAGAGCGTAATTACCATTCACGGTAAGGAGAAACTTTACCCTTGCGAGTATTCTGTTATTTGCGACAGAATTGCCTGCGCTACCTATCTTATAGCAGGTGCTGTAACAGGCGGAGATGTAAATCTCGAAAATACGAATCCCGCGCATTTGAATGCAGTTTTGCCTCTTTTGGAGGAGGCAGGGTGTAATATAAATGTCAGGTGTAGAGAAATACGCCTTAAAGCACCACTCAGGCTTAACAGAATAGATAAAATTATAACTCAACCTTATCCCGGCTTTCCCACAGATGCTCAGGCACCTTTTACAACCCTTGTATGCGTTGCGAAGGGAACAAGCGTAATTGTGGAAAATATTTTTGAAAGCCGTTTTAAGCATATTCCCGAGCTTGTAAGAATGGGCGCAAAAATCAGAATGGAAGGTAGAGTTGCCGTAATTGACGGAGTGCCCAGATTGTACGGCGCAGAAGTTATTTCACCCGATTTACGCGGCGGTGCGGCGTTGGTTTTGGCAGGTCTTTGTGCCGACGGTGTAACAACTGTGGAAAATACGAAATTTATTGACCGAGGTTACGAGGATTTTGAAAATAATCTTTGTATGCTCAATGCTGATATAAAAAGAAAGGCAAGTTAAAATGGAGAACCAAAAACGTAAAAAAACAACACGGAAAAAAGCGGTTATTAAACCACCGAAGAAAAATGCAAGCCAGCATCTTTCCCGTGACGAAGTGCGCTCAATTAATAAAAAGAAAATGAGCAAGAAGAGAAAAATGAGGCAGAATATTTTGACGTTTTTCCTTGCAGTTGCAGTTTTGTGTGTGGGCGCGGTGCTTGTTTTTTCTCTTTTCTTTAAAATAAATACCGTTTCTGTAACAGGTGAAAATATTTATTCCGATAAAATGATTGTAGAAAACAGCGGGATAGAAATCGGAACAAACCTTTTCAGAGTAAGCGAAGAAAAGCTTTCCGAAAAGCTTTCAAAAGACTTGCCCTACATAAAGTCTGTTTCTATTGAAAGAAAACTCCCCGATACTTTGATTATAAATGTTGAATCAACAAGAGAGGTTGCGGCAATTGTATCAAACAATGTGTATGTATTAGTTGACGAAACCGGAAAAGTTCTCGATAACGATGCTTCAGTTTTAAGAGAAAATGTTGCAATTGTAAATAATGTAAAACTCAAAGAGAAAAATGAAGGGGAGCGAGTTGTTTTCACAAACGAGAAAAAAACCGAAACCCTTATAACTCTTTTAGAAGCCTTGAAAAAATCGGGCTTGGAGCTTCTTACGGAAATTGATTTAAAGAATGTTAATGATATAAAAATAAAATATGATGACAGAATCACTTTTGAGGTTGGAAGTTTAACAAATATCGAAACAAAACTTGCAAGGGGAGTAGCGGCACTTGAAAAAGAAAACGAAATCAATGCCTACTCTAAGGGTACTCTCGATTTGAAAACAGAGCCTTATGTTTACTTTAAATCGGGTTCTGAAGAAACAACAAAAAAAGAAAACACTAAAAAACAACAAAAATAATAAAAATTTTTCAAAAAAACTTGCTATTGAACAAATTGTGTGTTAATATTTATAAGATGTATAATAGTTATACGTATGCAGACATACGTATCGTATAAAATAGGAGGAAGAAAAAATGAACTTTGAAATTGCAAATGATTTTGAAGACGTTACTCAGATAAAGGTTATCGGTGTAGGCGGTGGCGGCGGAAACGCTATTAACCGTATGGTAAGCTCAGGTGTTCAGGGCGTTGAATTCATCGCTATCAACACAGATAAACAGGTGCTTACATTCTCTAAAGCAACTCATAAAATCCAGATTGGCGAAAAGGTTACAGGCGGTCGCGGTGCAGGCGCTCGTCCCGAAATGGGTCTTAAAGCAGCTGAAGAAAGCAGAGATGCAATTGTTGATGCTCTCAACGGCGCAAATATGGTATTTATCACTGCAGGTATGGGCGGTGGCACAGGTACGGGTGCAGCTCCTGCTATTGCAGAAATCGCAAAGAGCAACGGTATCCTTACAGTTGGTATCGTAACAAAGCCCTTCGCATTTGAAGGTAAGAGAAGAATGCAGCAGGCAGAAGCAGGTATCGCAGAGCTTGCTCAGCATGTTGACAGCCTTATCGTTATCCCCAACGAAAGACTCAAGCTCGTTTCCGACCAGAAAATTACATTTGCTAATGCCTTCGATGTAGCAGATGATGTTCTCCGTCAGGGTGTTAAGAGCATTTCCGAGCTTATTAAAGTTCCCGGTCTTATCAACCTCGACTTTGCAGACGTTACTGCAGTTATGAAGGATGCAGGTCACGCTCATATGGGTGTTGGTCGTGCAACAGGTAAAGAAAAAGCAGAAATCGCAGCTAATGCAGCAGTTTCCAGTCCTCTTCTTGAAACAACAATTCAGGGTGCAAAGGGTGTAATTATCAGTATCACTTCTTCCGCTGATATCACTCTTGACGATGTTGACGTTGCAGCAAGCATCATTGCAGATGCAGCAGATGCAGATGCAAACATCATCTTCGGTGTTGCATTTGATGAAAAGCTTGATGACGAAATGATTGTTACTGTTATTGCAACAGGCTTCGGTACAGATGCAAACGGTTTTGCTAATAAATCAGGCGCAGCAGCTTCTGCTGATGCATCCGCATCTGACGATGATGAAGACGGCGATATCGTTGATATCCTCGGTCTTTTCAAGAAATAATTAAGATTAATTAATGCCGACTGGTTTCAGTCGGCTTTTTTCTTTTCTTCTTTTACCTATTTGTAAATAAATTCTTACAGCTTTGTTACACTTCTTTCAAAATGTGTAAATATGTGGTATTATATATTTACAATTATGAGGAGTACGGAGTAAATCTTCGATAGATATATGAAAAAAGTACATAAGAAAAAGCTTGTTAAAATAGCGGAAAATATTTTGATTATAATACCGTTTCTTATTGTTTTGGCAATTCTTTCACGAACAATTCCCGACGGAACAATTCGCCTTAATATCGGCGAGAGCGGTATAGGTGAAAAAGCTATTGCTTTAACCTTTGATGACGGCCCTTCGGATTTTACGGAAGAGCTTCTGGACGGTCTTCAATTGTATGATGCGAAAGCAACATTTTTTGTAATGGGCAGTAAGGCAGAAAAAAATCCCGAGATAGTTAAACGTTCTCACGAGGAAGGGCATCTCATAGGAAACCACACATATAGTCATGTTGATTTTTATAAATCCTCTTTAACGGATATTGAAGAAGATATTGCCAAAGGCGCAACTGTTATTGAAGAAATAACAGGGGAAAAGCCCTTGTTTCTCCGTGCACCATACGGTAATGTGAATTTTATTCAGTTAAAGCAGCTCGATTGCTTCTTTGTCCATTGGTCCGATTCATCACTTGATTGGTTTAGGGAAGAGGAAGAATATATCTACAAACGCATAATGAAAAAGGCGAAAGATGGCGCAATAATTCTTATGCACGATACAAGAGAAGTAACAGTCAAAGCAGTTTTAAGGGCAATTCCCGAACTGCAGGAGCAAGGCTACGAGCTCGTTAGAGTAGATGAACTGCTTTCAAGAAACGGTGATAAGCTTAAAATGGGTGTGCCTTACAGAAGCTGTAAATATGACAGAGGCGCAGTTGCGTTCTGAGGAGCAAAATAAACAATAACGAAACGTTCTTAACTTCAAGGTTAGGAACGTTTTTTGTATATATAGAAATAATTGGTAATAATATAAATACAATAAAAGTAAAGGTAACAAAATGAAAAGCAGAAATATATTTTATAAGTTGTTTTCACCAATTGTTTCAATATTGTTTTATATGATTTTTCTTCCAAAGGTCAAAGGTAAAGAAAATATCCCGAAGAAAAAAGCTGCAATTCTTGCAGGAAACCATAAAACGAATTTTGATTGCTTTATGGTTATATTAAGTACAAGAAGATGTGTTCATTTTCTTGCGAAAGCCGAGCTTTTCAAACTGAGCTTTTTTAATTGGTTTTTCAAAAATTCCGGGCTTATACCTGTTTACCGTAACGGAAAAGATAAAAAAGCTCTTGAAACTGCAATTCAACATTTGAAGAGTGGTGAATTAGTTGGTGTGTTTCCTGAAGGCAGACTTAATAAAGCTTTCAAAAACGATGTTTTACCCTTTAAAATCGGTGCAGTTAAAATGGCAAAGGAAACAGGGTGCCCTATAATTCCGTTTGCAATAAGGGGCAGATATATACCCTTTGCCCGTTCAATAGAAATTGTATTTTCAGAGCCGTATTTTGTAGAAGAGAATAATCTTGAAGATGCTAATAATAAACTTAAAGAAAAGGTGTGTAGTCAGTTAAATGGCAGAAAAAAGTAAACGTTATATAAATGAAAATCCATTCTTTAAATTTTTAAACAGTCAAAGTGAATATGACTTTGATATTCCCGATGTTTCAATGTTCGGGATGCTTAAAATATCGGAAAAAAGCCACCCTGAAGCAGTTGCAATAGACTATTTCGGCAAAAAATACACCTATGAAAAGCTGATAGAAGAAATTGAAAGAATTTCTCACGCTTATTATAAAATCGGAGTGAGAAAGGGAGATATTGTAACTGTTTTGATGCCCAATACTCCCGAAGGGGTTTTAAGCATTTATGCCCTTAACAGACTTGGTGCAGTAGGGAATATTGTTCATCCGCTTTCTGCACAGGAAGAAATTAAAAATTATCTTGTTTCCTGCAAATGCAGATTTTTATTGTGCATAGATAAATGTGTTGAAAAAATTGAAAATATTCGGGAAGAAACTTATCTTGAAAAAATCATTGTTACAGATGCTTCTTGTTCAATGCCTGCGGTTTTAAAATTTGCTTATAGTCTGAAAAATAAATATACTTTACCCAAGAAAGAAAAGTATATTTTATGGAAAGATTTTATAAGTAATATAAATATATCATCACCTGAATATTTCCCAACGGGTAAAGAAAATGAAGAGCTTGCAATAATTCTTCATAGTGGAGGAACAACAGGTGTTCCTAAAGATATTATGCTTTCTAACAAGAATTTCAACGCTTTCGGTATTCAGTCGGTTTTAACTCTTCGTGATGTAAGTGTTGGTGATAAAATTCTCGGAATTTTACCGATTTTTCACGGCTTCGGTCTGGGTGTTTGCGTTCACGTGTGCTTTTGTTTCGGTGCTTGTTCCGTTCTCATACCGCTGTTTGATGCAAAGAAATTCGGCAACATACTTAAAAAGCATAAACCCACAATGCTTTTCGGTGTGCCAACTCTGTACGAAGCACTTTTAAACGCAAAAGGAATAGAAAACCTTGATTTTTCATTTCTCAAATATGCCGTAAGCGGTGGCGATACACTTCCTGAAAGCCTTGAAAATAAAGTCAACGATTTCCTTTCTGCCCATAATTCAAAAGTCAGAATCTGCGAGGGTTACGGAATGACAGAAGGTCTTGCAGCATTGAGCTTGTCGGTTAATGAAGCCTATAAATCGGGCACAATAGGAAGAGCCCTTATAGGTAATGAAATGTGTGTTGTTGAGCCCGATACAATAAATGTTTTAGGGGCTAATCAAGATGGGGAATTATGTGTTTCAGGTCCGACAGTTATGATAGGCTACCGTAATAACGAGGAAGAAACCCAAAAGGTTTTGAAAAAACATTCGGATGGCAAAATCTGGCTTCATACAGGTGATATGGCAAGTATAGATGAAAATGGCATTGTCACTTATAAATTGAGAATAAAAAGAATGATTGTTTCTTCGGGATATAATGTTTACCCAACCTATATTGAAAAAATAATTGAAGAGTTGCCCGAGGTTTCAAAATGTGTTGCGGTTGCAATTCCTCATTCTTATAAAAAAGAGGTAGCAAAGGCCTTTATAATCCTTGAAAAAGGGTATGTTGCAGATTCTTTCACTCTTGATAAAATAAAAAAATACTGTAAGAAAAAGCTTGCTTCTTACAGTGTGCCCTATGAATTTGAATTTGTTAAAGACTTTTCAAAAACGCCATTCGGAAAAATTGATTATATAAAGTTAAAAAATCAAGTGTAAACTTTTGACCCTCAACATATTTTCATAAATATGTTGAGGGTCAATCAATTTATAATGCTTCTACAATTGCTTTTGTATCTCTTGCGATTGCAAGCTCTTCATTTGTGGGAACAACGAATGCTTTTACGGGGCAACCGGGGAGAGTGAGTTCGATTTCTTCACCGCGAACCTCGTTAGCTTTTTCGTCAAGCTTAATGCCGAGGTAGGAAAGATTTTTGAGAACGTCTTCTCTGAGGTCGATGCAGTTTTCACCGATACCGCCTGTGAAAGCAATTACATCAACGCCGTCCATAGCAGCGATGTAAGAACCGATGCATTTGCGGATTTGGTACCACTGCATATCACGAGCAAGCTTAGCTCTCTTGTTGCCTTCCTGTGCAGCAGCTTTAACAGCTCTGTCATCAGAATGAACGCCGGAAATACCGAGAACACCGCTCTGCTTGTTCATAATCTTATCCATTTCTTCAGCGGAAATGTTGTGCTTCTGCATAATGTAGGTAATTGCAGAGGGATCAACCGCACCGCAACGAGTACCCATCATAAAGCCATCAAGGGGAGTAAGACCCATGCTTGTGTCAAGAACCTTACCGTCTTTAATAGCTGTGATAGAGCAACCGTTACCGAGGTGGCAGGTGATAAGCTTGATATCCTTAAGGTCTTTGCCAACGATTTCTGCAGTTCTGTAAGCAACGAAGCGGTGAGAAGTACCGTGAGCACCGTAACGGCGGATATGGTCTTCTTCGTAATACTTGTAGGGGAGACCGAACATATAAGATGTTTCGGGCATTGTGCTGTGGAAAGCATTATCAAAAACTGCTACCTGAGGAACGCTTGCACCGAAAACTTCGTTACAGCATTCGATACCAACAACGTGAGCGGGGTTGTGAAGAGGAGCGAGAGCGCTGAGCTCGTCAATAGCTTTAAGAACACCGTCATCAACAAGAACGCTTTCTGTGAAGCGGTCGCCACCCTGAACAACTCTGTGACCGATAGCACCAATTTCGGAAAGGTTATCAATAACCTTGCAATCGCCAGTTGTAAGAGCATCTTTAACAATGTTGAAGGCAACCTTGTGGTCGGGAATATCAACATATTCGTCAAAGCTTCTGCCGTCAAAGGTTGAACCTTTTGTGTGGCTCATATCTGTTGCAATAGATTCGCAGATACCTTTTGCGAGAACTTTTTCGCCTTCCATATCAAAAAGCTGATATTTAAGAGAAGAGCTACCGCAGTTAATTACGAGAATTTTCATCATAAACCTCCATTAAAAGTGTGTATTTTCTTTTTTGGAAAATTAAATACAATAATATTGTGTAAAATACTTACCAAGTAATAATTATACCACTTATTTAAGGTTTTTCAATAGTAAACCTATACAAAAAGAGGTGATTTTTTGAATTACGGTATTGTTGCAGAGTTCAATCCTTTCCATAACGGACATAAATACTTGATAGATACTATAAAAAATAATGGTGAAAATACAGTAACTGTTGTTATGAGCGAAAGCTTTGTCCAGAGGGGCGAATGTGCTTGTGTTTCACCAAATGCCAGAACTAAAATGGCACTCCAATGCGGTGCGGATTTAGTCCTTTCGCTGCCTGTGCCTTATGCCACTGCAAGTGCAGAGCGTTTCGCTTTGGGCGGTCTGTCTGTTTTAGGTGGTTTGAGCAGTGTTGATGCTCTTGCTTTCGGAGCTGAATGCGGTGATGCCGAAAAACTCAAAAAATGCGCCGAGGTTTTAGTAAGTAGTGAATTTTCCGTTGCACTTGAAAAATATCTTAATGAAGGTGTTTCTTTCCCTGTTGCAAGGCAGAAAGCCGTTGAAGAGGAAAGCTCCAAAGAAATTGCAGAAATTCTTTCTTCACCTAACAATATTTTAGGTGTTGAGTATATTAAGGCTATCAATAAACTTGGTTTGAATATGGATATTAATCCGATTAAACGAAAAGGTGTTGCCCACGATAGCGAAGAGGCAATCGGAGATTTTTGTTCAGCTTCTGCTATTCGTGAAATGTTAGAAAATAAAAAGTCTTTTGGCGATTTTCTTCCTGAAGAAACTTTGAATATCTTAAATAAAGAAATAAAAAATCAAAAAGCTCCTGCAAGCTTCAGTAATCTTGAAACGGCAATTCTTTATAAGCTCCGTTCAATGAGCGTAGAAGATTTTAAAAAAATACCCGATGTTAGTGAGGGACTTGAATACAGGCTCTTTGATGCAGTAAAAACCTCTTCGTATCTTGAGGAAATACTTGAAAAAGTTAAAACAAAGAGATATACTCATTCAAGAATAAGAAGAATTATAATTTGTGCTTTTTTAGGTATAAAAAAGGCGGATATTTTAGCGCCCGTTCCTTTTATCAGGGTTCTTGGATTTAATGAAAACGGAGCAAAAATATTAAAAAAAGCAAAAGAAACCGCAACTCTTCCCATAGTTACAAAATCCTCGGAAATCAATGCCTTGGGCGAGGATGCAAAACGAGTTTTTGAATTGGAATGCTTTGCAAGAGATATGCTTTCAATGGCTCTTCCTGTAAGGGATGAGTTCGGAAAAGAAATGACAGATAAACTTATTGTTTTATAAATTGGAGTTAGTATGGATTTAATCGTAATCGGCGGCGGTGCTGCTGGTCTTATGGCGGCAGGTACTGCAGCCCAGAGAGGCTTGAAAGTTACCCTTATTGAGCGTAACGAAAAATTAGCAAGAAAAGTAGGCATAACGGGAAAGGGCAGATGTAATGTAACAAATTCTTGCCCCTTGCTTAATGAGCTTATTTCTAATGTTCCCGTAAACGGCAGATTTTTATACGGCGCATTTTCAAGATTCGGAACTGACGATACAATCGACTTTTTCGAGAGTATGGGTGTTCCTCTTAAAATAGAAAGAGGTAACAGAGTTTTCCCTGTTTCCGATAAGGCTCTTGATATTGTTGATGCTCTCAATAAATATATAACCATTAACGGAGTAAAGCGAAAAACAGGCAGAGTTACCGAGCTTATTATTGAAGATGGTGCAGTTAAAGGTTGCAGAACTGATGACGGCAGGGCGTTTTTCGCAGATAATGTACTTATTGCAACGGGCGGTATGTCTTACCCCGGTACAGGCTCAACAGGTGATGGCTACACTCTCGCAAAGCAGGCAGGGCATACAATAACAGATTTGAAGCCCTCTCTTGTGCCTCTTGAATGTCACGAGGGCTGGTGTACAGAAGCTATGGGTCTTTCTCTTCGTAATGTGGAAATTCGAGTTGAAGATGCTCAGACATATAAAGAGGTCTACAAAGATTTCGGTGAAATGCTCTTCACTCATTTTGGTGTTTCAGGTCCTATGATTCTTTCCGCTTCTTCTCATATGAGAAATATGGAAAAGGGCAGATATGTAATTCATATTGATTTCAAACCCGCGCTTTCTTATGAACAGTTGGACAAGCGCATTCAAAGAGATTTGCTTGAATGCTCCAATAAGAATTTATATAACACACTTGCACTAATGTTGCCTAGAAAAATGATACCTATTGTGGTTAAGCTTTCGGGATTGAACGGCAATATAAAATCAAATCAAGTCACAAAGGAAATGCGTTCTCAGTTGGTGGATTTATTAAAAGATATTCGCCTTACGGTTACAGATTTTCGCCCCATTGATGAAGCAATTATTACTTCGGGCGGCGTAAGCGTTTCGGAAATTGACCCGAAAACTATGAAAAGTAAAATAATCGACGGACTTTATTTCGCAGGTGAGGTAATCGACGTTGATGCCTATACAGGCGGATTTAATTTGCAAATAGCATTTTCAACCGGTCATTTGGTTGGAGAAAGTGTATAAGGAGAATAAAATATGATAGTTAACATTGCAATCGATGGCCCTGCAGGGGCAGGCAAAAGCACAATAGCAAAAAGTGCTTCAAAGGAATTAGGCTTTATTTATGTTGATACAGGCGCTCTTTACAGAACAGTCGGTCTTAATGCTTTAAGACTTGGTAAAGACACAAAAAGCGCTGAAGAGGTTGTTCCCACATTGGAGGGTCTCCAGGTATCTCTTCGCTTTGTTGACGGAGAGCAGAGAGTTTTCCTTGGCGATGAGGATGTTTCAACTGCTATAAGACAGAATGAGGTTTCTATGGCGGCATCAAATGTTTCTGCAATTCCAAAGGTAAGAGAATTTCTTTTCGATTTGCAGAGAGATATCGCAAAGAAGAATAATTGCATTATGGACGGCAGAGATATCGGCACAGTTGTTCTTCCTAATGCACAGATTAAAATTTATCTTACCGCATCTGCAGAAGCTCGCGCAGACAGACGCTTTAAGGAGCTTACCGAAAAGGGTCAGGTTGTTGAATACGATACTATTCTCAAAGAAATCAAAGAGCGCGATTTCCAGGATATGAACAGAGAAATTGCACCTCTCAAACAGGCAGATGATGCAGTTCTTGTTGATACAACCGAGCTTACTCTTTCTGAATCTATTGATTATATGATTAAGGTCATAAAGGAGCGACTTTAATGGCTGAAATTACGTTAGCTAAAAAAGCGGGGTTTTGCTTCGGTGTTGACAGAGCTATAAAGCTTATAGAAAAACTTGTCAGCGAGGGAAAAAAAGTTGCCACTCTCGGTCCTATTATCCACAATCAGCAGGTTATTGAAGATTTGGAGAATAGGGGAGTAATTGTTGTTGACGAAGTTTCTCAAGTTCCCGAAGATACAATTCTCGTTTTAAGAACTCACGGAGTAACAAAAGAGGTTTTGGAAGAAGCGGAGAAAAGCGGTTGCGAGTTTATTGATGCCGCTTGTCCCTTCGTTAAAAAAATTCATAAAATTATTTTGGAAAATTCTGCAGAGAAAGTTGTAACTTTAATTGCCGGTGACGAAAATCATCCCGAGGTAAAGGGTATAAAAAGCTATGCAAAAGGTGAAGCATTCGTAATTAATTCTGCGGAAAAACTCGAAGAATTGTTCCGTAATCGTCCCGATTTGTCAGAAAAAGAGCTGATTTTTGTTTCTCAAACAACTTTTAGCATAAAAGAATGGGAAAAAAGTGTAAAAAAAATCAAAATTCTATGTACAAATCCGAAAATATTTGATACAATATGCAGTGCGACCGAAGAAAGACAAAATGAAGCGGCAGAACTTTCAAAGGTTTCTGATGCAATGGTTATCGTTGGCGGGCGTCATAGCTCTAACACACGAAAACTTCTTGGCGTCTGCGAAAAAAACTGTCCGTCTTTTCTTATTGAAACTGCTGACGAGCTTAATGGTATCACTCTCGGCGGATTTAATTCTATCGGTCTCACTGCGGGTGCATCTACTCCCGCCGGTATTATAAAGGAGGTACTTGAAACCATGTCCGAAATTGTCAAAGACACAACTATGATTGAGGAGGAAAAAGTGCTGGACTCTGCAGCAGCTGAAGATTTTGATTTTGCAGCAGCTTTGGAAGAATCACTCAACAATATGAGCAGCGACCAGAAGGTTGTTGGTACAGTATTGAACGTGACTAACACAGAGATACAGGTTGATATCGGCAGGAAGCAAACAGGCTATATTCCCTACAGCGAATACAGCAACGACCCGTCCGCAGACCCCAAAGCAGAACTCAAAGTCGGCGATGAGCTTAACCTTATCATCATGAAAACCAACGATGTGGAAGGCTTCACAATGCTTTCCAAAAAACGTTATGATGCTATTGCAGCATGGGACAAAGTTGTTTCTGCTGAAGGCACAGACGAAATTCTTGAAGGTGTTGTTACAGAAGTTGTACGCGGTGGCGTTATCGTTGTTTCCAACAATGCTCGTCTTTTCATCCCCGCTTCTCTTGCAACTGCAAGCCGTAACGATAAGCTTGAAGACCTTGTAAAGAAAACAGTTAAATTCAAAGTTATTGAAGTTAACAAACAGAGAAGAAGAGCAGTTGGCTCTATCCGCGCTGTACTTAAAGACGAAAGAAAAGCAGCAGAAGAAAAATTCTGGGCAGAAGCAACAGAAGGCGAGGTTCGTAAGGGCGTAGTTAAATCTCTTATGAAATTCGGTGCTTTCGTTGATATCGGTGGCGTTGACGGTATGATTCACGTTAGCGAGCTTTCCTGGAACAGAATTAAAGATCCTTCAGAAGTTGTTTCTGTTGGTGACGAGGTTGAAGTTACAATCAAATCTCTCAACCCCGAAAAGAAACAGATTGCTCTTGGTTATAAGAAGCTTGAGGACAACCCCTGGGAAATCTTCAAAGCAAAATATGCAGTTGATTCTGTAGCAGAAGTTGAAATTGCAAACTTCACAGATTTCGGCGCATTTGCTCACATCGTTCCCGGTGTTGATGGTCTTATTCATATTTCACAGATTGCTAACAAGCACGTTGCAAAACCTGCTGATGTACTTAAAATTGGTGAAAAGGTTGAAGCTAAGATTACAGAAATCGATGAGGAAAGAAAGAGAGTTAGTCTTTCAATCCGCGCACTTCTTCCCGTTGAAGAAGCAGCAGAAGAAGCACCAGAAGAAGCACCTGCAGAAGAAGCACCTGCAGAAGAAGCAGTTGAAGCTCCTGTTGAAGAATAATTAACTTACGCCGTCCACCCTTAATGAGTGGACGGTTTTTATGAAAGAGGGTGTAGATATGTATTGTGATAATTGCCATAGGCAAAGTCCGGATAATTTCGTGAATTGTCCATACTGTTCTGCGCCCTTGAAAAATAATAAAAGAAAAAAGCCTCAAAAATTCGTGAAGAAAAAAGAAAGAAAAAAGCCTGTTTCTTTTAAAACAGCAGTAATAATAACAGTTGTTATTGCCTTTGTTCTTGCGGTTTCTGCAGTGGTTACAGGTGTTTTGACAGGTTCAAAGCCCGATACAGTTGTAAAAACAATGGTAACTGCAATAGAAACTAATGATGCAAAGCTTTATTATTCTCTTTATGATGATCAGATTATTGAATATTATAGAGAAAATTGGTACTACGGTGACGAGGAAACTTTTGATGCCGTAACAGAGCCTCTTGCTCAAAGTAGAGATTTTTACATATCAAAATGCGGTGAGAATTTTACTTTAGAGTATAAGATAACCAATGTCAATTATTTGACTGATGCTTCCTTTGAAAGCTATCGCGATTCCTTTTCTCTTGGATATAACTACAAAAAGTTACCTGAAAAAATAGCGCTTCTGGATTTTGAGATAGAAGCGAAAGGAGACATAGGCACATATAAAAGTGTTTATGAAGATTTTTTATGTGCGCAAATCGGCGGAGATTGGTATAAAATGGCATCATCAACTATTAATGCTGAAAATGGGACAAAGACGGTGGATTAAATCTACCGCCTTTTTTGTCGAATTTTGAAAAAATAATGCTTTTTTAGAAATATTCTGTATTTTACACAAAAAAATCGTAAAAAACAAAAAAATATTTGACAACTTAACAAAAATGTTGTATAGTTTATCTTAAGAGTATTATAGTTTGTGTTTGAGGTGGTTTGTTGAGTTCGGGTGGTTGCACGGCGCTTTCTTCCTTGAGTAATGAAGAACTTGTTAAGCTTTCTCAAAAAGGTAATGAATCTGCACGCAGTGTTCTTTCCGCTCGATTTCTTAATACTCGCGGTGCGGGAGTAAGTATCTCGTATCTTGATTCGGATGATTTTGTTCAAGAGGGGATGCTCGGCTTTTTAAGAGCCGTAGAAACCTATGATTTCTCTCGCGGAGTTCCTTTTGAGGCATATGCTTTCAAATGTATGCAGAACAGCATCAATACCGCTGCAGGTGTTTCAAGAGTAGAAATTCCTATTGGTATGAGCTCCGAATTTCCCGAAGTTACCGATAAAGATGAAGACCCTCTGAAACAAATTTTAGCAGGTGAGCATCTTAATGAGGTTTTAAATGCCTGTGAGGTAACTCTTTCCGATGTTGAAAAAACCGTAGTGTTTTTCAGAGCCGGTGGTATGTCCTATGAAGAAATCGGCAAAAGGCTCAATATGTCAGAAAAGTCTGTTGATAATGCACTTCAAAGGGCCCGAAAAAAACTTAAAAGTGTGTGTTCCGATTGAATCGGTTTACATAAATATGTCCTCTTAGCTCAAAAAGCAGAGCGTTGTAAAGGTAACGGAGTTAATCCGAAACCCAAAGGTAGCGGTGCAATTCCGTTGGAGGACAACATCAAATTTCAAGCGAGGTAGCAAAAATGTACGAAGACAAAACACTCGTCTGCAAAGAGTGCGGCAACGAATTTATTTTCACAGCCGGTGAGCAGGAATTCTATGCTGAAAAAGGTTTGGTTAACGAGCCCAAGAGCTGTAAAGCTTGCCGTGATGCTCGTAAACAGGCTATGAGAGGCGAACGTGAAAAATTCACAACAGTTTGCGCAGAATGCGGTGGTGTTGCAGAAGTTTACTTCAAACCCCGTGAAGACCGCCCTGTTTATTGCAGTGAGTGCTTCAGCAAGAAAAAAGAAGCAGAGGCTTAATTATTATTAATATTTAGGTGTCTAACCCTGCGGTTTTTACCGTAGGGTATTCTTTTTTGTGTTGAATTTGTTTTACTAATATAGTATAATATACATATATGCTTTTTTCGGAGGAACAGTTATGAAGAAGTTTATTTCTTTAATACTCGCGCTTGTAATGGTGTTTACAACATTTTCTGTTGTAGGCTCGGCAGTTGACGAGCCTTTCGCATCCGGCTATGTTTATAGTTATAATGATGAAGAGTTTTATTGGGAGCTTTCAGAAGACGGAGGAACTCTTACCGTTACAGGCGAGGGTTATATGAAAGATTTGGGTGAGGTACCCGGATGGTCTTTGTATAGTTTCAGTAAGGTTGTAATAGGCGAGGGTGTATGTGATATACCCGAAGAAGCATTTTTGTTTGCAACAGATTTAGAGAGTGTTGAGCTGTCTTCAACAGTTTCCTTAATAGGTCAACGTGCATTCTACGGATGTGTAAACCTTAAAACAATCGATTTTTCAGCTGTGAATGAAATTGATACAATGGCATTTTACGGTTGTATGTCTTTAAAAGATATAAAAGTCCCCGAAACAGCAGAAAAAATCGAAAATTATGCTTTCGGATATTATTGCAACGAAGAGCTTGACGATGAATTTGCAAAAATCGACGGTGTAACCATTTTTGCAAAGGCAGATACCATTGCTCAGAAATATGCCGAAGAAAATGAAATCATTTTTATTAATTTAAGCGATTACACAGAATTCTTTGAGTATATAGTGCTTGAAGATGACTATGTATTTTTAACTGCATTTAAAGATTGTCCCTATTCTGATGAAATAATTATTCCTTCAGAAATTGAAGGTCACAAAGTCCGTGATTTAGCGGATAACCTTTTCTCAGACACAGATGTTACATCCATTTATGTTCCGGCTACAGTTACAAATATAAACCCGGAAACTTTTGAAAATGCAAGTGAATTAACTGAAATTATCTGTCAGGAAGGCGGGGAGTATTCATCCATTGATGGCGTACTCTATGAAAACAACGGAGAAAGACTTCTTAAAGTCCCCGAAGCAAAAACAGAAATTAACGAATATCCCGAAAATCTTGAAATAATAGAAGATAATTCGTTCAGAAACTCTTGTGTAAAAGAAGTGAGTTTACCCGAAACTGTTAAAAATATTGAAGAAAGTGCATTCGCTTTCTCAAAAACAGAAAAAGTAGTTCTTCCCAAGAGCATAAAAGGACTTCCCCAAATGTGCTTCTACGCTTGCGAAAACCTTAAAGAAGTTGTTCTTCCTGAAACAATAAAAATAATAAGCGCAAATGCTTTCAGCAACTGCTCCTCTCTTACTGAAATCAATTTACCCTACGGACTTGAAACTGTTGAGGGTGCAGCATTCCATTGTGCAGGTCTTAAAAGCGTAGTTATTCCCGACAGTGTTAAAAATATCGGCAATTATGCTTTCGGTTATTACAGTGCTGACGATATTGAGTTCGTAAAAGACGAAAGTTTTGAAATTCAGGGCAGAAGCGCAACGGCAGCAGAGGAATATGCAATAGCAAATGAATTTACTTTTGCTGATGTTTCTCCCGAGCAGCCAGAAATCTGGTATGCTTATACAGATAAGGTTTCCGTAACTCTTTTTTGGGAACAGACTGATGATGCACAAGGTTACGAGATTTACCGAAAATTTGACGATAAGGATTTTGTAAAAATTGCGGAAATAGGTCTTGATGAAGATACTGTTTACAGCGATTTAACTGTTGAAAACGGTCAAACATACACATACAGTGTTGTTGCGGTTAAGGATAATTTAAGAAGCTTTTTTGAAAAGACTGTTGAAATTGAATTTATAAAGCTTTCAATACCCGAGCTTGTCAGCGCCCAAATGACAGAAAAGGGTATCTATGTTAAATGGAATACCGTGTCCGGTGCGGAGGGTTACATTCTCTATCGCAAAACTGATAGCACAGAATGGACGGAAATTGCCGATTTTAAAGGTAGTGTGAAGTCCTATGAGGATACAACTGTTAAAAGCGGTGAAACATATGCGTATACAGTAAAAGCCTATAGCGGTACTGTTGAAAGCGGTTGCGATTATGACGGCGCAAGCGCAATGTATTTGAGTATCCCAAAACTTAAAACCGTAGCAAATGCAACACAAGGTATAAAAATAACCTGGGAAAAGGTAAAAGGTGCAAACGGTTATATTATCGGCAGAAGAACAAGCTCAACCGGTTGGACCAAAATTGCAACACTCTCTGATGTAGACAGTTATATTGATAAAACTGCGAAAGCAGGGACAGAATATGCTTACACGGTTGTACCTGTATGTGATGATATTAATGGTTTTTATGATGTAGACGGCTTGAGATACAAGCGTATTTCAAAGGTTACAACCGAAAGTGCAACCAATACCTCAAGCGGTGTGAAAATAACCTGGAAGCCTGTTTCAAAATGCACAGGTTATAGGGTTTACAGAAAAACCGAAAACGGCAGTTGGAAGAGAATTGCAACGGTAAAAGGCGCAACAAAATCTTATTACACAGATAAAACAGCCAAAAGCGGAACAAAGTATTATTATATGGTTAGAGCTTACAGCGGTTCTTATGTAAGCTATTATACAGAGGTTTCCCGCTATTATCTTGAAGATCCCGAATTATTGAGTGTAAAGAGCGGTAAAACCGGTGTAACTGCAAAATGGGAAGCTGTTAAGGGCGCAAGTGGTTATTATGTTTACCGTAAAACCGGAAGCGGAAGTTATAAGAAAATAGCTACTGTTAAAGGTCAGAAAAAGTATTCTTATCTTGACAAATCCGCAAAGAAGGGTAAAACCTACACTTACAAAGTAAAAGCTTATTACAGCAAAACCACGAGCGCATATTCAAATGCTAAAAAGGTAACAGATAAATATTAAAAAATATCATCCGAAACAATTATTTTTTAATTGTTTCGGATGATATTTGTTTTGGGGTATTCCACCTCTTTCCCCAAACAGTTAATCGCAAAAAGATTTGGTATTGCCATAAGTCCGTTGCAGATATCTGCAAATTCCCAGATTATTTTTGGTGGATTTATACTGCCGATAAAAACAAGAATAATATATGCAATTTTATAAAGCTTTATAAACTTTTTTCCGAATAAATAGGAAAAGCTTTTTTCTCCGTAAAATGAACAGCTTGCAAGAGACGTAAAAGCAAAAACGGCAGTAAGCAGAGAAATACCGCGTCTTCCGATTTCACCTATGGTCGAATATGCCGCAATAGATAAATCCGCTCCGTAAAGCTGTGAATGGGCGTTATTTGTGCTTGCGAGAATAACAAGCGCTGTAATTGTGCAAAGGAAAACCGTGTCAATAAAAACCTCAAGCATTGCCCACATACCTTGAACTTCACCCTTCTGGTTGTTGGATTCTGCATGAATGAGGGTGGAAGAACCTAGTCCTGCTTCGTTTGAAAAAACGCCTCTTGAAATTCCGTAGCGCATAGCTTTAAACATACCGTAACCGTTTAAAGCTCTTACAGAAAATGCCTCTTTAAAAATTAAAATGATAGATGGTATTATGCTTTCTTTAAACTTTACCAAAACCCAAATAGAAAGTATTAAATAAGCCACAGTCATAAAAGGAACGATAACCGTTCCGAATTTTGAAATTCTTTTTACACCGCCGCTTATTATAATTAAGCATAAAAAAGAAATAACCAATCCGACAATGTATTTATTTGCAGTAAAGCCGATTACAAGAGCTTCCGAAACGGAATTGCTTTGTGTTAAATTGCCCATACCAATTGCAGAAAAAAGAGCAAAAAAAGCATAAACTTTTGCAAGACCTTTCATTTTTATTCCGTGTTCTATGTAGGAAAATGCACCGCCTTGAAAAATGCCGTATTTGTCTTTTTTTCTGTATTGAACCCCTAAAAAGTTTTCTGCGTAAGCGGTCATCATAGAAAGAAAAGCGGAAATCCACATCCAGAAAACTGTTCCCGCTCCGCCCGAATATATTGCCGTTGCAACTCCTACAATGTTTCCTGTGCCGATACAAGCACCCAATACAGAGCAGAATGCGCCGAATTGTGAAATACCGTTGTTTTCTGTTTTTGAAAACATTTTAAAAATAGTCTCCTTAATCATAGTAAAGAAACCGCGAATTTGAAAAAATCTACTGTTGAATGAAAAGCGTAATGCGGTGAATATAAAAATAAAAAGCATTGGCGCACCCCAAACAACAGAGCCAATTGAATTTAAAAACCTTTCCATAAAGCACCGTTTTCCTTTGACAAAACCTAAAAATAGTATATAATATTTTATTGTGATTTTCTTTTTTTATTCTTGAAAGGATTTTTAAATGGCTCGTGATTTAACAAGGGGAAGCGTAAATAAGGTGCTATTGCAGTTCACCTTGCCTCTTTTTATTAGTGTTGTTTTTCAGCAATTTTACAGCATTGCAGATAGTCTTATAGCAGGTCGCTTTGCAGGAGAGGACGCTCTTGCGGCAGTAGGTGCATCATATCCAATAACCAATATATTCAATGCAGTCGCTTTCGGTTGTAATATCGGCTGCAGTGTTGTAATTTCACAACTTTTCGGTGCAAGGGATTATAAAAAAGTGAAGACTGCTGTATCGACCGCCCTTATTTCCTGCATTATGTTGGGGTCAATTCTCTTGGCCTCGGGAATTGCGTTAACACCTACGCTTATGCGAGCTATTGATACACCTGAAAACATATTTTCTGATTCATCCCTTTATCTCAAAATTTATATTGGCGGTTTCATTTTCCTTTTTATTTATAATATAACAAACGGAATTTTCACCTCTTTGGGCGATTCCAAAACGCCCTTGTATTTTTTGATTTTCTCTTCTGTTTTCAATGTGGTCTTGGACTATATTCTGGTTGTTTTCTTTAATATGGGTGTATCCGGTGTTGCCTGGGCAACGTTCATAGCACAAGGTCTTGCAGGAATTTTTTCTGTTATAACCCTTCTGCATCACTTAAAAAAACTGCCCGTAAAAGAAAAAACGGAATTGTTTTCTTTTGATTTATTGAGAAAAATCGCCCGTATTTCAATTCCCAGTGTATTGCAACAGAGCTTTGTTTCCGTAGGCAATGTGTTTATTCAAAAGCTTATAAACGGCTACGGTTCTTCGGTTATTGCAGGTTATTCCGCCGCAATAAAGCTTAATACATTCACAATTAACGCGCTTTATACCTTCTGCAATGGTGTGTCAAGCTTTACCGCGCAAAACTATGGCGCAAAAAAATACCCCCGTATAAGAGAGGGTATGAAATACGGAACAATTATGGTTGTTGTAACCGGCTGTATTTTAGCCGCTTTGTTCCTCGTATTTAATGTGTCTTTGATTAAGCTTTTTATGGAGGGCGACGGAAGTGCCGAAGCAGTAAAATCGGGTTCTCTTTTCTTGAAAACCGTAGCACCTTTTTATGCCTTTATCGGAATAAAGCTTGTTTGCGACGGAGTTTTAAGAGGTACGGGCACAATGAAGCTTTTTATGGTTGCAACCTTTACAGATTTGATTTTAAGAGTTGTTCTCGCCTATATTTTTTCGCCAATATGGAGTTATGCAGGAATATGGTGGTCCTGGCCTGTTGGTTGGACCGTTGCAAATATACTTTCGCTGATATTCTATTTCAGAGTAATGAGAAAACTGACAAAAAAAGCTGTGTAGTAAATTCAACTACACAGCTTTTTTAATTCTGTTTGCGTACTATACGATATTCATCATCTGCCCTGAAATACGGACAAGCGTCATTGGAAGATGTGAGGAATTTTAAATATTCATCTTCATCTAATTCAATATCGCAAAAATATTCCTCTAAATCTTCATCGTATCTGTAATTTTCACACATATCGCACATTGCCATAATGTAACCTCATTTGTGATATTTTCCGTTGTTGTTAATTTGAAATGCTCTGTAAATCTGTTCAAGGAGCATAACTCTCATAAGCTGATGAGGGAAGGTCATCGGTGAAAATGAGAGCTTGAAATCCGAAAGATTTTTAATTTCAGGGGAAAGACCGAAGGAACTGCCTATGATAAAAACAATGTTGCTTTTACCGTTTAATGTAGCATCACCAATAGCCTTTGCAAAGCCTTCACTTGACTTTTCCTTGCCCTCAATGCATAAAGAAAATACATAACTGTTGTTAGGGATTTTCTTTATGATTTCTTCCGCTTCTTTGGAAAGCGCATTATCAATTTCAGTTTGAGATGGGTTATCGGAAAGCCTTACGGGATTAAGTTCAATTATATCGAGCTTACCGTAAGCAGAAATTCTTTTCGCATATTCGCTTATGGCATCTTTAAGATATTTTTCTTTAAGCTTACCCAGAGCAATAACAGTTATATTCATTATTCAAGTCCCAAATACGGAGCAGGGTTAATTCTGTTACCGTTTATTCTTACTTCAAAGTGTAAATGTGCGCCGAAAGAGTAGCCTGTGTTACCAACACGACCTACTGCCTGACCCTTTGTAACCTTGTCGCCTGCGTTAACCATAAGCGAATTGTCAAGCATATGGGCATAAAGGGTTTCAACACCGTTGCCGTGATCAATTACAACATAGTTACCGTAACCGCCGGTGCTCCAACCTGCCTCTGTAACAGTACCTGATGCACCTGCAACAACAAGAGAGCCTGATGCACTCGCGCCGGAAATATCAATACCTCTGTGATAACCGAGACTTCTGTAGCCGTAAGGGGAGGTAACAGTATACAAACCAACAACAGGCCAACAGAAATAACCGGTTGTCTGTAAAACTGAATAAGTACCGAGAGATAGACTTTCTGCACGGATTCCACGTTCGATAATCTGTGAAACGGGAGTTTTAACGGGTACGCTCATTAACTGCTCGGCAGATACTCTTTTATCGCCGATATATGTAACAAGGTCAATTGCATATGCCGAACCGTTTGTGCCGTTTCTGCGGATTCTTGTGTCACCGATGAAGAGGGTGTTTGTTTGTATTTCAACAGTGTCATATTCAACTGTTTCAATGGTTTTCTCGCAGTCTGCGTGGCAAATTTCAAGAGGAGAGAGGATTTTGAGGTTGAGCTCTAACTGCTCTGTTGACCAGATTTTCTCATCTTTAGGCTCGTAGTAAGCATCGCTAAAGGTTATTTCCTGAGCAAAAGCAACGGAAGCGTTGGGGTATTCCTTTTGAGCCTTTTTCAATTGGTTATAAAAGATTTCTCTCGCTTCCTGTCTGTTTCTGACGGCGCAAAAAAGGTCACCGTCAATATAAATTTCTGTTACACAAATACGGTCGGGAGAAATTGTTTTGATAATTTCTTCGGACAAAAGAGAACTGCTTTTTATATTATAGGCTTCGGTTTTTACCTTTTGAGTTTCAAAACCGTTGTTAGCAGTAAGCCCTAAATAGTTGAGGGCCAGAGCATTTGCGTGGTCTGCATCGTTTTGGGTTTCTGCATAACCAATTGTTTCGCCGTCTATTTTAAGAGCAACAGCATCTGTTTTGCCGTTAGCGGAAATAATAAAAACAACAGAAGCTGTTAAAACTGCAAAAATCAAAATAAAGACAATGCTTCTTTTGAAAAAGGTTTTAGCAGAGGTGAATGAAGCTTTATTAAATTTAAAAAGCTTTTGCAAACCCTTGAAAATCAATTTGAAAAATCCTGTGAAAATACTTGAAACAAGTATTCCCAGGTTTGCAATATAAACATAAAGTGTTTTAAAAATTAAACCCATAAAAACTCACTTTCAAAAATAGATACAATAAATATATCACATTTTAAAGCTATAAACAAGATATAAATATGAAGTTTACAAATAATTAAAAGGTGCTCTTTCGAACACCTTTTGTGGTTTATCCGCCGAAAATATCGGATTCTATGTAGTCAACACCGAGCGCTCTGCAGAAGTTCAGAGAAAGAATATCGTTTGCAGTCCAAAGACCAACCTTTAAGCCTTTATCGTGGAATTCTTTTACCATTTTGGGAGTAGCTACTTTATAGTCTGCATCAATGTCAAAGCCGTAGTCAAGGCATTTATGATAATCACCGCAGTTTTTGCCGTAGGTGAGCATAATCTGAAGGTCGGGGAAAGCCTCGTGAGTTTTAACAAGGTTTTCGAATTCAAAGGATTGAAGAGAGCATTGCTTCAAATCATAAATTTCTCCTGCCATTGTGAAAAGGCGTTTGATATCTTCGTCAGAAAATTCGCCTTTAAGCTCAATAAAGCAAATCATATTTGCATCGCGGCAGATTTCGAGATATCTCTCAAAAGTGCAGATGTAAACGATCTCGTCGGATTTGTCATTGTAAAGAGCTTTTTTTGAAAGCTCTTCATAAGTTGAATCTGCAACGATTAATTCTGTTCCGTCAAAGAATTTTGCTTCGTCATTGTGGTTAACAACAAAAACGCCGTCCTTTGTCATACGAACATCAGTTTCAATACCGCCGGAACCGTTTTTCACTGCGCTTAAAAATGAAGCTTCAGTATTACCGGGATGTTTTGCACTGTGTCCTCTGTGGGCAATCATACAAATATCTTTATGTAATTCTTTGTTTAAAAAATGCAAGCCTACTGCAGTAGCTGCTGTACCGCCTAATGCAAGAAGTGCTTTTGTTGATTTTTTCATAGTGTCTCTCCTAAAAAATAGATATATTATAATTATAAAGCTAAATTCTCTTTTGTCAACGGAAAGGGAATATATTTTAAGTATTGTTTATTTTAGAAATATATGGTATTATGAAGTGTAATTCTTTATAGCAGAGTGGTGTTTTTGTGAAGAACTCAGATATAAACATAAGAGACCCTTTTGTTTTAAAACATAACGGGAAATATTATATGTACGGCACAAGAGCCAAGAATTTCGGTATAAAAACAGGCGGTTTCGATGTTTACATAGGAACTGATTTGGAGAATTGGTCCGAGCCTGTTGAGGTTTTTAATTCGGAAAAATACGGTTTAAATACCGAAGTTAATTGGGCACCCGAGGTTCATGAATTCGGGGGCAAGTTCTATATGTTTGCAACCTTCACAAAACCTAACGGCTTGAGAGGAACATATATTTTAAAAAACGACTCTCCCGACGGTCAGTTCATTCCTGCTTCTGACGGCGCAGTTACACCTTGGGAGTGGGAATGCCTTGACGGCACGCTTTATGTTGAAAACGGCAAACCTTATTGCGTTTTCTGCCACGAGCACACTCAGATTCTCAACGGAACAGTTTGCTTTGTTGAATTAAAGCCTGATTTTTCAGGCAGTATAGGTGAGCCTACAGAGCTTTTTGCCGCAAACTCATTTTTGAACAGAGATGCCACCGAGGAATGTCACAATGTTACAGACGGTCCTTTCCTTTATAAAAAACAAAACGGTAATCTGATTATGATTTGGTCAACCTGTGCAGATGGCTATGTTCAATGTGTTGCCGCTTCCGATAACGGCTCGATTTTTGGTAAATGGTCCCACCTTAAACCTGTTTTTGAAGATGACGGCGGTCACGGTATGATTTTTAAGGATTTTGAGGGTAATTTAAAATTAACTCTTCATTGTCCCAATATTTCTCACGAAGAAAAACCGAAATTTTTCTCCATAAAAGAAACGGAAGATTCCATAATTATAGATAACAACTGACAGGAGGTTATCGTGTTAGAATGAAGAGCTATTTTGATATAATTACTTTAAATATCAGAGAGCATAAAGAAAATATTCACCAAGTTATGAAGCTTTCTATAGCAGACTTAAAAAAGACCTATCACGGCTCTGCTTTAGGATGGGCGTGGGCGGTAATAAAACCCGTTTTCACTATTTTCGTTTATTGGTTTGCTATTTCCGTAGGACTTCGTAGCGGCAATGATGTAGGGGAGTATCCCTTTATCTTGTGGTTAGTTTCCGGTATTATTGCTTGGTTCTTTATGACCGAGGCTATAACAGGTGGAACAACCTGTATAATACGTTACAGATACCTTGTAACAAAAATGAAATACCCAATAATGACCATTCCCACCTTTACGAACATTTCGTCATTAATCGTTCATGTAATTCTTGTTGCGGTTACTGTTGTTATTTTCTGGGCAATGGGCTTCCCGCCAACAATTTATCTTGTTCAGTTGCCTTTGTACACCCTTTTAATGTTCCTTTTCTTTAACGCCTGGTCACTTTTTGCAGGTCTTGTTTCTGCCATAGGAAAGGATTTTTCCAACCTTGTTAAATCCTTTAATATAGCTGTTTTCTGGCTTTCAGGTATACTCTGGAATATAGAAAACGTTGCTGACAACAAAATTCTTTATACAATTTTAATGCTAAATCCCGTAACCTTTATCTGCTACGGTTACAGAAACTGCTTTATTGACCACGTCTGGTTCTTTGAGCAACCCAAAAGACTTATTTATTTCCTTTGCTGGTATTTGATACTCGGTTTCTTGTCCATTTGGGCATACAAAAAGCTCCGCAAAGAAATTCCTGATGTTCTTTGATAGGGGGGATTGTTAATATGAAAGATACCGTAATCAGTTTCAATAACGTTACAAAAATATATAAGCTTTATTCAAGCACAAGAAAAAGACTTCTTGCAATATTTTTCAAGAATGTGAAATACAAAAAGAAAAAAGCTGTTGATGAAGTAAGCTTTGAGATTAAAAGAGGAGATTCCGTTGCTCTTTTCGGTAAAAACGGCGCAGGTAAATCCACCGTTCTCAAAATGATAACCGGCGTTTCGTTCCCAACAAGCGGTGAAATAACCGTTAACGGACGTGTTAGTGCCCTTTTGGAGCTTACAAGCGGCTTTGACCAGGAGTTTTCCGGTAGAGAGAATATTTATCTTAAAGGTCATATTCTCGGTCTTTCCGATAACGAAATCAAAGAACTTGAAGAAACAATTATTGAGTTTTCGGAGTTGGAGGACTATATAGACCAACCTGTTCGTACCTATTCAAGCGGTATGAAATCCCGTTTAGGCTTTGCAATAAATGTAAATATCAAACCGGAAATTCTTATTGTTGACGAAGCATTGAGCGTAGGCGACAATGCTTTTAAGGTTAAATGTAAAGAGAAAATAAATGAAATTATAGAAAAAGATAATGTAACACTTCTTTTTGTTACTCACCAAACCGCCGTTGCAGAGGAGTTCTGCAAAAGAGGTATCGTAATGAAAAACGGTAAGCTAATTTTTGACGGTGAGGTTCACGAAGCATCCGAATACTATAAAAAAATGTATAATATAAAAAAGAAAAAATAAAAAAGAAAAAATAAAAAAGAAAACCACCGTCCGATTCAATTTGAATCGGACGGTGGTTTATCAAAAATCATTTCATTACAATATCAGCATAAACAGGGTAGTGGTCGGAAACGAAACGTCCGTCAATACCTTCTGTAACAACCTTGTATGAAAGTGCTTCAAAGTTATCGTTAATCATAACATAGTCGATAACATCGTCGGCGTGGTTTTGGGGCTTTGTGTCGTGGTAAGTGCAGTAGTTCATTGTGTCGGGAGCAAGGTGTTTGGTATCCTTCAAAACGCCTGAATCAACAAACTGATTGTAGTTGTCGCTTCCTTCTCTGACATTCATATCTGCTGTGAAAACAACGGGCATATCTGCGAATTCTTTTGCTTTGTCAACAATTAAATCAACACTGTTCTTTCTTGCGGCAATACCTACGTGGTCAAAGTGACTGTTAAGGTGAGCATACTTTTCACCGGTTTCCTTGTTTACGAGAACTGCCCAGGTGCAAACTCTTCTGCAAGCTGCGTCCCAACCGAAGGAAACTTTATCGGGAGTTTCAGAAAGCCAGAATGTTCCGCTGTCTTCAAGGTCATATTTGTCTTTAAGATAGAAAATTGCGGAGTATTCACCTTTGTTATCGCCATCGTCACGACCAACGCCAACATAAGCATATTTACTGCCTACAGTTTCTTTAAGCGTTGCCATCCATTCGGGAGTTGCTTCCTGAACGCCGATAGAATCTGCTTCGCTGTCGAGCATTGTCTGGGAAACAATACCGATTCTGTCTTCCCAAGAGTCACTGCCTACATTTGTGCAACGAATATTAAAGCTCATAATTCTCATTGCAATTTCCTCCTTTGGTTCAAAACCTTGAATTACTGAATTGTCGGGCTTATTTGAGATAATACCGAACAAAGAAGTGATCATTGTAATAAACGCCATAATAATAGCGCCTATGCTTGATGCTAAACCGGCCATACAAAAACCTCCAATAATTTCCAATATACTTATATAATATCACAAAATGGAGATGTGTCAATAAATTTAATGCAAAATGCAAAGTGCAAAATGCAAAATATTGGGGCGCAGGAATGCGCCGATTATAAACAAAAACATCGCCTCAAAATGAAGCGATGTTTCTTGTTTTTTATTTACTGATTTTCTGTTGGTTAATAATTCTGTGAACATTCTGCACATCGGGGATGTTTATGAATTCAGTGCCCTTGCCCATATTATCAAAAAAGTTAAATTTATTATTAGTATAATATGGGTCATTACCAAAAGTAATTGTTCCTGAACCGTCTTTTTTTGATTTAACAGTTATAGATGGTTCATTTATATAATCACAACTTTTGATTTTTCCCTTTTTATAACAGATTGCTCTGTGGGTTGTAAGTGCGTATCGAGTATTTTTAAATGTATTTTTTTGATGAATAAATCTACCAAAAACGAAATACAAACCAACACAAATAAAGGGAATGCCCCAAATTGCGAAAAAGAAGGGAGCACCTGAAGATACAGCTGCAAATTCCCAGAATATTGCAAATCCGCACCACATAATGCTAAAGGGAATTAAATAAATATCGTGTGCAGAAAGCAGTTTCTTGTTATCGGGTTTGCCTTTCCAAAGAACTGCCTCACCCGGTACCAATTCACCATTTAACCATTCAAAATCATTTAAGATTTCCATTTATAATCAGTCCTTTAAGAACTCCTTAACACTGCCTGTTACACCTGCAAGGTTCTGCAAATCTGAGGGAACAATAATTTTTGTTGCTTTGCCGTCTGCAGCTTTTTCGAATGCTTGCATACCTTTGAGAGAAATGTATTCTTTTGAAGGTGCGGCTTCGTTAATCATTCTGATACCTTCTGCCTGAGCTTTCTGAATTGCGATAATTGCATCAGCTTCACCTTCTGCTTCGCGGATTTTGGATTCCTTAACTGCTTCTGCGTGAAGAATAGCAGATTGTTTGTTAGCTTCTGCTTCAAGAATCTGAGCTTCCTTTTTACCTTCTGCAACAAGGACAGCACTTGCCTTTTCACCCTCTGCACGAAGAATGCTTTCACGGCGTTCGCGTTCTGCCTTCATCTGCTTTTCCATCGCGTCCTGAATTTCGCGAGGGGGAAGAATGTTCTTAAGCTCAACGCGGTTAACTTTGATACCCCAAGGGTCAGTTGCTTCGTCAAGAATACCGCGGATTTTTGCATTGATTGTGTCACGTGATGTAAGAGTGTGGTCAAGCTCCAATTCACCGATAATGTTACGAAGAGTTGTTGCTGTTAAGTTTTCAATAGCAGAAATGGGGTATTCAACACCGTAGCAGAAAAGCTTGGGGTCTGTAATCTGGAAGAAAACAACCGTGTCAATCTGCATTGTAACGTTATCTTTTGTAATAACCGGCTGGGGAGGGAAGTCCACAACCTGCTCTTTAAGAGAAACAACCTTTGCAACCTTTTCAATAAAAGGGATTTTAACGTGAAGACCTGTGTCCCAGGTGGCAAAATATGCTCCCAAACGCTCAATAACATAAGCTTTTGACTGGGGAACAATTTTGATGTTAGCAATGACAAGTAAAATAATAATTGCAATAACCGCAATAATTGCAACAATGCCTACTGTTGCCATAGTTGAAAGTGTAATAAACATAATAAATCCTCCTTGTAAATGAAATACTTATAAAATTGGGCGAACAATGAGCTTGACGCCCTCAATTTTAATAACTGTAACATGTGAACCTGCGGGAATTGTGTAGTTATCAACCTCTGTTCGAGCAGACCAGATTGAACCGCCAACCTTAACAAGACCTTTTGCTTCAAGATTGTTAATATCTTCTGTAACAACGGCTTCCTTGCCTATGTACATATCTGCATTTGTAGGTTGTTTTTTCGCCGTGGTCATTTTCTTTACCAACGGACGAGTAACAGCAAGAGCAATTGCAGATACCACAACAAATACAATGATTTGCACAAGAATGCTATCCGTTATAAATGTTGTAATAAGAGCGGCAAGTGAACCCACAGCGAACCAGATGGTAAGAAGCTGTGCAGTTGCGGCTTCAACAATTATGAAGAGCGCAAGCAAAGCAACCCAAATCCAAACCATCATAAATATCACTCCTTTTTTAATTGATTAAACTGTTTCTTTAATTTGATTATATACGGATTTTCAAGGTTTTTCAATAGTTTTTCGTCACATTTTTCTTGTCAAAAAACGGTACTTAATTTCGGTTCATTTGACTCGATAATAAGGTGCAAATCCTCTTTACATTCTTCTGTATGCAGAAGAACTGATTCGTAGTCGCCAATTTCGGCAAAAAATATAATTTGGTGTAAGGTTTTTGTAACATTGTTCGTGTGTTGTTGTCCGATTAAAATATTCATTAAAAATTTTTTGCTTTCCCAATATTCGTTCGTTTGAACTGCAAATCGGTTAACCTCATCTTTGTTTTCGGTTATAGCATTACTCAGTACATTGTCAAGTCCCGACACAGCTTCATTACAGCTGTTTTTTATAAAAAGCATAGAAAAAATACCAATACCTACTGCAAAAACTAAGATTAGTATTGAAACAACCAATCTTTTCATTTCAGCACTCCTTTTTGAAAATAATATTATACTTTTTGTTTTTATCCACGGTCATAAGAAGAATGTTTCCTATATCATCTGTTTCTCTTTGAATTTTTCTCATAACCTCGTTTTCTGTTACATCACAGTCATTGAAAGCACTTTTAATTATTCTGCCGTCAACCACTACCGCACAGGGTAAGCCTGTGTCTTTTTCGGTTTTACCAACAGTTTTCGGAGTGGCAGGTCGCTTATCGGGTTTTAAGAGCACGGAAAGAGTGCCGTTTGTTTCCACAACGGCATATTCTACATCCTCGATATCAAAAACATCCTTTTGGCGTAGACCTAACAAAACATCGTTTATGGTAAAACGTAAGCTTTTCAGCTCCTTTTGTAAAAGAGTGCCATTCCTTATTATTGTTATCGGTTTTCCCTCTGTCCAATATCTGAATTTTACACTTTTTCTGTCAATAACGGAGCTGATTATTTCAAAGCTCACAAGAAGCAAAAGAGGAATGACGCTGTTTAAAATGGGTACCGTGTTGTCCTCTATGGAAATTGCCGCAATTTCGGAAATGAGCATAGTTACAACCAATTCACCCGGCTGCAATTGCCCTAATTGGCGTTTACCCATAAGACGAACGCATAACGAAACGATACAATATATTATAAAAGTTCTGAATATTGTTGCTATCATCAAATCACCATTCTTGTTTTTTCCTTATTCCTATGGAATATACAGTGAAAAAAGGGAAAAAATAACGACGGTGATTTTATGGAAAATAAAGAAAATGTGCTTTCTCCTTTATCGGATTTCAATGAGGAAAGCTACGGAGATATAAGAGAAAATGCGGTAGAAAACGGAAGAATTATAAAAGAAGCTTTTAAAGGAAGCTTTGATATTGTTGTAAAAAAAGGGTATTGCGACGGTAAATGTGTGGTTTTTGCAAATTGTGATGGACTTTGCAGTGCTCAGAGAATTGCAGATAATGCCATAAAACCGATGCTTGTGTTTAAAGGGCAATTACCGAAAGAAAATCCTCTTGATTTTATACAGGACAGAATTATTTACGGTACCGAGCAAAAAAGAGAAAAAAGCCTTGATAAAGCAATGATGGAGATTTTAAGAGGAACTCTTCTTATTTTTGTTGAAGGAGAGAAAGAATGCATAATACTCGGTGTGCAAAATCCGCCACAACGCGCTCTTCAGGAACCTGATAACGAGGTTCAGGAATTTGGTTCGAGAGAGGGTTTTGTTGAGAATATAAAAACCAATTTAACTCTTATAAGAGAAAGACTTTGTACAACGAATTTCAAAATAGAAATGAACGAAATAGGTAAAACAAGTAAAACCCGAATTCTTCTTTGCTATATGAAAGATAGGGTCAATCCCGACACTCTTGCAGAGGTAAAAAAACGCCTTGACTCTGTTGATATTGACATGGTTTTAGCGGCGGGATATTTGAGAAAAACCTTTGACACAAAAAGAAAAAGCCTTTTTACGATGGTTGGGCAAACCCAGCGACCCGATACTCTTGCGGCAAAGGTCTGCGAGGGTAAAATCGGCATTCTTGTGGACGGAACACCCTTTGCCCTTATTGTGCCAAGGCTTTTTATAGAAAATTTTCAAACCCTTGATGATTATATCAACCGCCCGTTTTTTGCATCTTTTATGCGCGGAGTCAGACTTCTTGCGTTTTTGATAAGCGTGTTTTTGCCGGGTGTTTTCGTTGCAATCGGTCTTTTTCATCAGGAAATGTTCCCTGACGATATGCTCTATAATATTGTTATTATGGAAAGTAATACCCTGTTCACCTTGACAGTCGAAGCATTGATAATACATTTCGTCTATGAAACTGTGCGGGAAGCGGGACTGCGAATGCCAAAAGCAATAGGTCACGCAGTCAGTATAGTTGGTGCTCTTGTTATCGGTGATGCGGCGGTTACTGCAGGTCTTATAGGCGCACCAATGCTTATAATTGTTGCATTGACTGCAATATGCTCTCTTGTTTCCTCGGATTTGTATCAACCTATTTCCGTTTTGAGAATTGTTTTTATTCTTGTTGGCGGTATCTCAGGACTTTACGGAATAATGATTGGTGCGGCGGCACTTTTAGTAAATCTTTCTTCAATGACTGATTACGGAGTTCCGTTTTTAGCTCCTGCTGCGCCATATAATAAATCTCTTTGGAGAGATTCGGTGTTCAGGTTGAGTATGGAAAAATTAGGTGACAAGGTCTTTGATATAAACGGCTTTAAGCAAAAAGCAGGAAAGAGGGAAAAGAATGACTAAATCTACTGTTACTGCACCGCAATTTTTCGCCTTGCTTTATTTGTCAATGTTAGGGAGTATGTTTATGTATATTTCCTCTCCCGAAATTAAAATTGCAACGGCGGAATCCCTTTTAAGACCTGTTGTTTTTGCAGTTATAAGTATAGTTGTTGCAATACCTATGTACTTTGTCTTTAAGAAGGGTGCATATAAACAAAATTTATCAGCAGAAAAGAAAAGTAAAGTGTATAAAATTATCGCAGTTTTTTACGCTGCTGTTTATTTTATTGATGCGCTTATGACTGCAGGGCGTTTTGACCTTTTTGCAAGCTCGGAGCTTTTTCCGGGAACGGAAATGACCTATTTTATTATAGGTCTTGTGGCAGTTTGCGTTGTTCTTTCCTTTAGTGGCTTGGGTGCATTGGGAAGAGCGAGCACGGTTTTTACGCTTGTTGTGGTAGCTGCCACAGCGTTTACCTCTTTAACACTTTCAAAGGAAGTGGATTTTTTAAATTTCACTCCCTTATTTGAAAACGGTGTAGGGGATTTCTTTTGGGATAGTTTTATGTTTTGTATTCAGGCATCGGAAATAGGCGCAATTCTCATTTTCTTCCCTCAGATAAAAGGAAATATAAAAAAGAATTATATTTTATGGTCTGTTTTAAGTGCCGTTTCATTTTCGTTCATTCTGTTTTTTGTTATAGGTACCTTGGGCATTTTTGCCGATACACGACTTTTCCCCACTTATTCCGCCGTTTCTCTTGCGGAATTCGGACTTTTTGAACGGCTTGATGCTCTTGAAACTGCAATCTGGATTTTGTGTGTCGTAACAAAACTGACATTTTATATTATGGTTATTGTTAAATGTATCTGCTTTGTATTTCCCGGGTTTTCAGAAAAAATAACAGGTGTTTCGGTTGGGGTAATTATTTCTTCGGTTCTTATTTTTATTTCCGGTAATGTTATGAATTTTCAGTTCATTTCATATACACCTCTTATTTTGGGAGTGTATCTTGTTCCCGTTATTATTCTTCCCTCGATTTTGCTTTTAACTGACTTTATAAAAAGGAGAAAGGGCAATGAAAAAACTGTTTAAAGTAAGCCTTTTGATTTTTCTTTGTTTGGGACTTGTTTTGTCTTGTTGCTCTTGTGAAAAGCCTGGTACAGAGCTTTCGGAACTGATGATAATGCAGGGTATCGGTATAGACACAACAGATAATGGTTTTAAAGTTACCGTCGAAATTTTAAATAATGAGCAAAGTGGCAGTCCGAGCGGAAACGGCAACAGCGATAATAAAACCAAAATATATTCTGCAGAAGGTTCAACTGTGGGCGAGGCTTTAAGAAAGCTCATAACAAAAAGCGGTAATGAGCCTATGTTTGCTCATAACAGAGTTATTATATTGGGAGAGAAAGCCGCAAACAGAAATTTAAAGGATATTCTTGATTTCTTTGAAAGGAATTACGATTCAAGAGCATCTCAGCTTCTCTGCGTTGCAAAAAGCACCACAGGTGAAAGCGTCATAAGAGCAAAGCTTCTCACAGACTCTATAAAAAGCAAAATACTTGAAAATATGCTTGAAGAAAGCGCCAAGCAATCCCTCGTTCCGAAAGTGAGAATAATTGATGCAATTAATTATATGAAAGACGAAACCTCGGGAATTTGCATTCCTGCTGTTACCATACAAAAAAACGGCGAAAATGAGAATTTCGATTTGGATGGTTGCGCCCTTTTCGGAAAAGACTCCACCTTTTCTATGTATATTGATAGTGCAACTGCCGAGGGTGTTGCCATTCTTAATGATAAAATAGAAGAGGGTGTAATAAGCGCAGATTTACCCAACGGACAAAAAGCTTCTTTTTATATCAATAAAGGAAAAAGTAAATATAAAATTACCCAAGAAGACGGAGCGCTTCATTATAGGCTGACTGTTAAAATCTCTTGTGATTTAGAGGGTGTTCAGGGTGCAGAGTATTTCAATACAGACACAGAAGTTCTTGAAACCTTTCAAACTGCAGTAGGGGAATCACTTTGTAATAAAGCAGAAAATACTTTAATAGTGCTTCAAGGTCGCCACGGTGCAGATGTTGTGCGCTACGGCAAAAGACTGCGCCTTAAAGAAAATGACCTGTACCACAGCTTGAAAAATGATTGGCAGAAAATCTTTCCGGCAATAAAACTTACTATCGTTGCAGATGTAACCATAAGAAGAATAGGCGAAGAAACATTTCATAGCAGAAAATCATAAATGGTCTTGCCACCTCTGACTATTTTTGGTATAGTAAAATCATAAATAGTTAGGGTGGTTTTATGTTTTCTTTGGGCATTGATATCGGCGGAACAAAGTGCGCTGTAATTCTCGGTAAAGGTGAGCTTTCGGAGAATACCGAAGGTTTCATAATTGATAAAATAAAATTTCCCACAGATGTAAAACGCGGTTGGAAAGTGATTTTAGAAGAAATCCTTCAAAAATGTGACGAAATCCTTGCAAGAAATAATATAAAAAGTAGCGAATTAATCGGTGTTGGTATCAGTTGCGGTGGACCACTCAACAGTAAAAAGGGTACAATTAATTGTCCTCCAAATCTACCCGATTGGGATAATGTTCCTATCGTAAAAATAGTAAGTGAGCATTTTGGCGTTCGCTGTGTTCTTCATAATGATGCTAATGCCTGTGCAGTTGCAGAATGGCGTTTCGGTGCAGGTAGAGGCTATAATAACCTTGTTTTTCTCACCTTCGGCACGGGTATGGGTGCAGGGCTTATTCTTAACGGCAGACTTTACTGCGGAACAAATGACTGTGCAGGTGAAGTTGGTCACATCCGTCTTGCAGAAGACGGTCCCGTCGGTTATGGCAAAGCAGGTTCTTTTGAGGGTTTCTGCTCAGGTGGGGGGATTAAAAATCTCGCTCAGATTACTGCCCGAAAATATCTTCGAGAAAATAAAGAAAGCAGCCTTTTTAAAACCGAGAAAGATATAGAAAAACTTGATGCAAAAATAGTTGCAGATGCTATGTATCAGGGAGATGCTTTTGCAAAAGAGATTTATACTAAATGTGCAGAATATCTTGGCAGAGGGCTTTCTGTTATTATTGATATAATAAATCCCGAAGCGGTTGTTATAGGAAGTATTTATGAAAGAAATGAAGAGTTTTTCTTACCTATAATTAAAGAGATAATAAAAAAAGAAGCCCTCTCATTTAATGCAGATGTTTGTAAAATTCTACCTGCAAAATTAGGGGACAGTATAGGCGATTTTGCCGCTTTAGGCGTTTTATTTTGAGGATGTGGAAAAATGAAAAATAGTGTTGAAAAAATATATAATGACTTATTTAACAGATACCCTGCACTTTCGAGTGTTAAAGAAGATGTTGAAGCGGTATTTGAGATAATCAAAGAAACCTACATAAAAAAAGGCAAGCTTCTTGTTTGCGGTAACGGCGGAAGTGCTGCTGACAGCGCTCATATAGTGGGCGAGCTTATGAAAGGCTTTATGTTAAGCCGTCAGTTGTCTGAAGATGAAAAATCAAGGTTTAAAAACAAAAAAATAGCAGATGGTCTTCAGGGTGCTTTACCGGCAATTTCCCTTGTTGGCGAAAGTGCCTTAATGACTGCCTTTTGTAATGATTGTTCGCCTGACCTTGTTTTTGCTCAACAGGTTTACGGGTTAATGAATGAGAATGATACTCTATTATGTCTTTCAACATCGGGTAATTCAAAGAGTGTTGTTCTTGCTGCCGAAACTGCAAAGGTCAAAGGCGGAAAGGTTGTTTCAATAACAGGGGAGAAAGGTGGAGAACTTTTTGAACTTTCAGATGTGATAATTAAATTGCCTTCACAAAAAACTCCCGAAATTCAGGAATATACCTTACCTATTTATCACACAATTTGTGCAATGTTAGAAGAAAATTTCTTCGGTGAATAAAAAAGGACCGCGATACTTTTTTACTGCAAAAAGTATCGCGGTCATAATATTTAATTTTTATTTCTTTTCTTTCTTGGGTTGCATAAGGAACATACCTACTGCCATAATTACTGCGAAAACAATAAGGTAGAAGAATACGGGGCAGGTAAAGCCCTGACCTGCTTCTTTAGCAGCAATGTAAGGAGCGTAGCCGTGTGAATAAAGTGCTGCAAATACCATAAATGCAGAACCGATAATACCAAGAGCGGGAAGAACAAATCTCTTGAGAGCAGGAAGGTCTTTTTCTTTTCTCATGAACTGAATGAACATGGGAATGTAAAGTCCATAGATTGTGATAATGGGAAGCTCGGAGGAGTCAAAGCTGAATTTACCGAACCAGGGAGTAGTAAGGTTTGCACCAAAGAAATAAACGAGCCAAGCAGCAACAATTACAAGACCAACGATACAGGAGTTAGAGGGCATACCTGAACCTTCGTCAACCTGCTTCATAAGGTTAACCTTGGGACCCATATCACGAACTGCAAGTGAATAGAAGCCACGGATACAACCGATAAGAAGACCGTTAAGAGTACCAAGGCAGGAAACTGCAACGAAGAGGTTAAGAATGTTACCGAAAACATTACCGAAAACAGTAATGAATGCGGGAGCAGTACCTTCGTCAATAAGGGTCTGAACGGGAGCACCGCCTGCAACGCCTATGTAGTAGAAGAGGTAAATAGCAATAATGATAATACCGCCTAAAACAAGAGCAATGGGGAGGTTTTTCTTTGAGTTTTTGATTTCGGAGTTGATGGATGTAGCAAGAATCCAACCTTCATAAGCAAAAGCAGTAGCAACAACTGCACCGAAGAGGGGAGAGAAATTGCCTGTGCCTGTGCCGAAGTTAGAAGCAAGGATTGATGTAGACTCGCCTGCAAAATTGTGAGTTAAGCCGTAAATAGTACCAACAACTGCCATCAAAAGAAGGGGAACGAGCTTGATGAAAGTTGCACTGATCTGAAGCTTACCTGCAAGCTTTGAAGAAAGTGTATTAACTGCGAAAACAAAAATAAGAATGAAGCCTGCTAAAAGGAAGGTTTCGGAGCTTGTAACGGGGTCGCCGTTAAGCTGTAAATCGGGGTTAACAGATGTTAAGAATACAAGGAAGTATCTTGCTGTAAGCCATGCAAGAACAGAAGTCATAGCGGGAGTATAAATAACTGTTGAGAAAAATCCCATAAAGTAAGCGTATTTACTGCCGATTGTTGCTTCTGCATAGTCAACAAGACCATTAACCTTCTCGTATCTCTGAGCCATAACGCAGAAAGCGAGAACGCAGAAAATCATAACAGCGCCACCGATAATCCAAGCAAGAATACCCATGGGCATATCGCCGTTAGTCTTTTGAAGAATTGCCTGCGCCTTGAAGAAAACACCGGAACCGACAACAGTACCTACAACCATGCAGATAGCCATTAAAAGTCCGTATTGCTTTTTAAGACCTTTTTCCATAAAAAACACCCTTTCGGATTAAATTTTGCTTCATTATACTACCACACTAAAGTTTTGTAAATAGAAAAATGTAAAAAAATACATATTTTATTAGAAATTATTCACAAAAAAACCGTTTATCAAGGATTTCTGCCGCAGTTACCACAAAATTTACGCAAGGGCGGGTTTTATAGTATTCAGCAGTACGGGGAGCGGACACATAAGTACCTTTGCCGATATTTCCCAAAAGCTCGTTACAATTATATGTATGGTAAACTGATTTAAACTCATTTGCAAGCTCCTGAATTAGTTTGTAATGGTTATCTTTTGCTTCTTTATCACTTGTATCAGCATAGCCTTTAAGAAGTCCTGCTACCATAAACATACCCGTAACCGCACCGCAGGTTTCACGGAGTCTGCCCATACCCCCACCGAAAGAGGAGGAAAGCTTGAGCGCAGTTTCAAAATCTATTCCGCAATCCTCTGCAAATGCACCGAAAACTGCCTGAGAGCAGTTGCAACCGTTTACGAATAATTCTGCCGCTTTTTCTGAATGATTTTTCATTTTTTCACATCCTACAAAAGTTTATTAAATTATATCATATAAAATTAACTATGTAAAACAAAAAAGTTTACAATATTTTACCAAATATGATTTACTTAATTAAAGATTTGTGATAAACTTATTTTAATTATGTAATAGGAAAGGACACTCATTATGCTTCTTGACAAAACTTTATACATACCTGACTTAGGTGAGGTAGGAGTGGACAGCGGTTTCCACCTTCTTCCTGCAACTGAGGACGGAAAATTTGTAGCAGGTAAAAACGGCGTTGAATTCGTTGTTGCAACAGGCGACCAGAAGGTTGAATTTGTTTCCTTCGGAACTCATTCTCTCGCTTGTGTTAAATCAGCAATTGCTTACCCTGTTTATTACCCCGTTTACCCTGTGAAAACAGAATACCCCTTGAATGCAGTTCTTATGGACTTGGACGGAACAACAGTTCGCAGTGAGGAATTCTGGATTTGGATTATTGAAATGACAACTGCAAGTATGCTCGGTAACCCTAAATTCCAGCTTGAAGAAGCTGATATTCCCTTTGTTTCAGGTCATAGCGTTTCAGAGCATCTTCAGTATTGTATTGATAAATATTGCCCCGGTGCATCTCTTGAGAAAGCAAGAAACTTCTATTTCGAGCATACTCACAGAGAAATGGAAGAAATTATGGCAGGTCGTGGCAAGGACGGCGCTTTCACTCCCACAGAGGGCGTTAAGGATTTCCTTTTAGAGCTTAAAGATATGGGCATCAAAATCGGTCTTGTTACATCAGGACTTTATGAAAAAGCATGGCCCGAAATTCTTTCTGCATTTAAAACTCTCGGTATGGGTGACCCCAAGGATTTCTATGATGCAATTATTTCAGCAGGCTTCCCTCTTCGTAAAGGTAGTGTCGGTACCTTGGGTGAGCTTTCTCCCAAGCCTCATCCCTGGCTTTACAGTGAAACCTCAATTGTTGGTCTTGGCGAAGCTTTTGCTGACAGAAACCGCGTTGTAGGTATTGAAGACAGCGGTGCAGGTGCTTGCTCTGTTCGTCTTGCAGGTTATACCACAATCGGTATTGCAGGCGGTAATATTGAATCAAGCGGTACAAAAGCCGTTTGCTCTCATTTCTGCGATAACTTCCAGGAAATTATGAAGATTATTAAAGGTTAAGGTGAAAATTATGGAAAACAAAGACAGAATCCAATGCCATTTTATATCTAACACCCATTGGGACAGAGAATGGCGTTTCTCCGCAAGAAGAACTCAGTATATGCTCGGTTATATGCTTGATATGCTTCTTGATATTCTTGATAAAAACCCTGATTACAAGCATTTCCATTTAGACTCTCAGACAATGCCCGTTCAGGATTACCTTGAGGTTTATCCCGAAAAGAAAGAAAAACTTATAAAATACATTCAGGAGGGCAAAATTGCAGTAGGCCCCTGGTTCTGCTTACCCGATGAATTTACTGTTGGTAGCGAAGCTCTTATCAGAAACCTTCTTCTTGGTCATAAAATCGGTCGAGAAATGGGCGGAATCAGCAAAACAGGTTACTCTCCCTTCGGTTGGGGACAAATTTCACAGCTTCCTCAGATTTATTCAGGCTTCGGTATTAATTTCGCATCCTTCTATCGCGGAATTAACGAATATAAAGCGCCCAATTCCGAATTCTTCTGGGAAAGCCCCGACGGAACTCGCATCTATGCTTCCCGTCTTGCAAAAAGACCTCGTTACAATATCTGGTATGTTGTTCAGCGTCCCGTTTATTTTAATCAGACAGACGAAAACAACCGCGATATGCTCTGGAACGACAACAACGGTGTGTTCAAGTTTATTGACCGCGATTGGAAGCTTGACTATCAGTATACTCATCCTTTCTATGAATATCATAAAGAAAATGTTCAGGCAAGAGCAGAGCAGGCTATGAAGGAGCAGGACGGCGACTGGACAACAAACCATCGTTTCTGGTCCATCGGTCACGACTCTTCCTGCCCCGATGAAAGAGAAGTGCAGATGGTTAATGACCTTAACGATGCTCTTCCCGATGCAGATGTTTTCCATAGTACCCTTAGAGAAATGGAACAGGGCATCATTGATAACTTCAAAGCAGATTCTCCCGTTCTCAAGGGCGAAATGCGTGACCCCTATACAAAAGGTAGCGTAAGTGAGCTTTGCGGTTGGATTCTTTCTGCAAGAACATATATCAAGCAGGAAAACTTTGACACCGAAAGAAGAATTATCAACTATGCAGAGCCTATGGCAGTATTCGCAGCTCTTTCAGGTGCGCCTTATCCCCAGAACTTCATTGACCTTTCCTATAACTATCTTCTTCAGAACCACGGTCATGATAGTATCGGTGCTTGCGGGCGTGACGTTGTTTATGAAGATGTTATGTCCCGTTACAGACAGGCAAGAGAGCTTTCAATGTGCGTATTTGAACGTGCATTTATGGATATTGCAGGTGATATTAATCTCCGTACATTCTCTAAAGACGATGCAGCAGTTGTAGTATTCAACCCCGCACCCTTCAAGAGAAGTGAAACAGTTAACCTTCGCCTTGAAATTCCTGCAGAGTGGAAAGCAGACAGCTTTGAGATTTCCGATGAAGAAGGCAATGTTGTTAAATATCAGGTTATCTCTACAAATAAAGAAAATGCACAGATTATCCAGAACCCCAACGATACTGCAAACGTTCTTCATACTCAGCAGTATTATGTTGCAGCAGAGGTAAAGGATATTCCTGCTATGGGTTATAAAACCTTTAAGGTTAGCCCTCTTTATAATGTTCGTGCAACAACTCCCGTAACACTCGTTAAAACAACAAATGTTATGGAAAATGAATATCTCAAAGTTAGCATCAACCACAATGGTACATTTACTGTTCTTGATAAAGAAAGCGGTAAAGTATTTGATAACCTTGGCTATTTCAAGGATAGCGGTGAAATCGGTAACCCCTGGCAGCATGTTGCTCCCGAAATTGACGAAACCTTTACAACTCTCGGAGAGAAAGCTACTGTTACTCTTGTTCACCACGGTGAATTTGAAGCAACATATAAAATCGCAATGCGTTGGGAGCTTCCCGAAAAACGTGCATTTGACGAAAAATCAAGAAGCGAACACAAGCTTCCCGTTGATATCGAAAGCCTTGTAACTCTTCGTAAGGGTGCAAGATTTGTTGAAATTGAAACAACAATCAACAATCGCTGTGAAGACCACTATCTCCAGGTTGCATTCCCCACAAATATCAAGGCAGAATATGCAGATGCACAGGGTCAGTTCGACGTTGTAAGAAGACCCATTAAAGCACCCGATTATTCACTTTATGATGAACCCCCGATGACAGAGCATCCTATGAACTCTTTCGTAAGCCTTTCAGACGGCGAAAACGGTGTTGCTCTTCTTAATACTGGTCTTAAAGCTTATGAAGCAGCAGACGACGAAACAAATACTCTTCTCCTTTCCCTTATCCGTGCATATCCCTTGCGTATCTGCGTAACAAAAGATATGCAGAACTATAGCGATTGGGACAAGGGCTCACAGTGCATCGGCAAAAACACCTTCCGCTATGCCTTTATGCCTCATAAGGGTAACTGGGAAGAGGGCAATGTATGGCAGGAGAGCGAAAGATTTAATCTTTATCTCACAGTTGGTCAGATTGCTCCCACAGACCACGGTAAGAATCCTCTTACTCATTCATTCCTTGAGCTTAAGGATGAAAACCTCAATGTAAGCGCAGTTAAGAAGAGTGAAGACGGAACAGGCTATGTTGTTCGTCTCTTCAACCCCTCTGACAAAGCTGTTAAAAATGCTATTCGTCTTAACGGCGGTATTGCTCCTATCGAAAAAGCACAGTCACCCGTTGAAAGACAGAAAGCAGAATTCGAGCTTCCTGCATACTCAGGCAAGAAATGGAACGAGGTTAAGCTTGTTACACTTGAAGAGCTTGACGATAAAGCACTCACAATGGGCGAGGATGGCTTCGTAGAATTCGAAATCACAGGTAAAAAGATTCTTACAATTAAGTTTAACTAATCAAAATTTACTAACAATAAATAACAAATTGATGCTGAAAGGGTAAACCTATGAAATTATCACTTGTTGTTCCTTGCTATAACGAGGAAGCAAATGTAGAGCGTTTTTTCAATGAAGTGAATAATGTTTTCAAAAGTAAAGTTGAAGATTTTGAATTTGTTTTCGTCAATGACGGAAGCAAGGACGGAACATATCCTAAACTCAAAGCGCTTTATAAAGAAAACAGCGATTCTAATATACAGGTTTTAACTTTCAGCAGAAATTTCGGTAAAGAAGCGGCAATTTATGCAGGTCTTTCCCATGCAAAAGGGGATTTGGTCTGCATAATTGATGCGGATTTACAGCAACGCCCTGAAGTAGTTTTAGAAATGCTCGAGGAAATAGAGAAAGACGAAAGTCTTGACTGTGTTGCGGCATATCAGGAAAACCGAAAGGAAAGTAAAACTCTTTCAGGTTTAAAATCTGCTTTTTATAAATTGATTAATAAAATCACGGATGTTGATTTTGTTAACGGTGCTTCTGATTTCAGACTTATGAAAAGGCAGATGGTGGATGCAATTTTGGAAATGACAGAATACCATCGTTTTTCAAAGGGTATTTTCAGTTGGGTGGGATTTAATACAAAATATATTCCCTATACTGTGGAAGAGCGTCAGTTCGGTGAAACCAAATGGTCTTACGGTAAGCTTTTCAAATATGCCTTTGATGGTATCATTTCTTTCTCAACCTTTCCTCTTAAATTGGCAACGGGCGTAGGCCTTGTAACCGGATTTGCATCAATCATTTATCTTATCGTTGTTATTCTTCAAAAACTGATTTTCGGCATAGATGTGCCCGGTTATGCAACAATAGTTGTGCTTGTTCTTTTCCTTGGTGGTATGCAGCTTTTCTGCCTGGGAATTTTGGGAGAATATCTTTCCAAAATTTATGTTCAGGTTAAGAACAGACCCATTTATATTTTAAAGGAGCATCTTGGCAAGGATGACTAAAATCAAAGAACTTATTGTTAAGTACAAGGAACTGCTTTTATATCTGATATTCGGCGTTCTTACTACTCTTGTGAATCTCTTGACTTTCTGGATTTTTACCAAAATCCTTGGTGAAGAGCTATATCTTATAAATAATGCAATAGCTTGGGTAGTTGGAGTTATATTCGCTTTTGTAACAAATAAGCTTTTTGTGTTTGAATCAAAAAGCTGGAAGGGTAAAACCGCAGGAAAAGAGTTTATAGAATTTGTTGGCGCAAGGCTTTTCAGCTTCGGAGTTGAAGAGGGCGGAATGTGGCTTTTTGTGGACATTCTCTCTTTCGGTGAAAAATCCTTAACCCTTTTCGGTTTTACAATCACAGGGCAGATAATAGCAAAGCTCGCCCTTGCAGTAATAGTTGTGATTCTCAACTACTTTTTCAGTAAGTTTATTATATTTAAACGGAAATAAAACAAGACCTTTCGTAACTAAACTTTACGAAAGGTCTTATCTTTTTGGCACCCGCAATAGGAATCGAACCTATATCTAATCCTTAGGAGGGATTTATTCTATCCATTGAACTATGCGGGCGAATATTAAATTTACTGTTGGTATTATATCAAAAACAGGGGATTTGTCAAGACACACGACACCATCACTAAAATCATTTTTAGTGATGGTGTCGTTAAAGTTTATATCAATGGAAGTTTAACAACCGCTTTAAACATATCTCCGTCAATTTCAATATTGAAAATACCGTTCTGAAGCTCTGCAAAGCTTCTTGCTATGGAAAGACCGAGACCGCTTCCGTCAGTTGTTCGGGAGTTGTCACCACGAACAAATCTTTCTGTAAGTTCATCGGGGTCAATGTTCAGCTTTTCTCGGCTGATGTTCTTCATTTCAAAAACACCGTAACCGTTTTCTTTATAAACATCAACATAAACTCTTGTTCCCGTAAGGGAATATTTTTTCGCGTTGGAGAAAAGGTTGTCGATGATTCTGAATGTATGCTGACTGTCAGCACTAACAATTATTTCCTTATCTTTTTCCGTAAGAATAACATCAAGACCTGCATTTTCAAGCACATCGCTGTTTTCACCAACTGCCTGAAGAGCCATTTCATTGAGATTAACCTGAGCCACATTCATTTTTATGTTACCCGAATTTGCTTTGCTTGCTTCCGTTAAATCCTCAATAAGTCTTTTCAGCTTTTTTGATTTTTCATCAAGAATGTCAATATATTTTCTTTCTTCCTCGCCCTCAATATTTCCCATTTTAAGAAGAGAAACATAATTGATAATGGAGGTGAGGGGAGTCTTTAAATCGTGAGAAACGTTGGTTATAAGCTCGGTTTTAAGATGCTCACCCTTAATCGCCTCGTTAATGGCATTTTCAATTCCATCCCTGCAAGCCTCAAGGTCAACCGCAAACTTTCTCAAAGGTGCAACGAAAGTTTTTGGGGCAATTTTTTGTTTGTAATTGCCGTTTCTTATTTCCTCTGCAATTTTTGAAAGTCTTAAAACATCGCTTAAATAAAGAATAGCAAAAACAAGAGCGAGACTGTTGAAGATAATCAATGCAATAACTGCGATAGGGTAGGCATCCGTGAAAGAAACAACATATAAAAATACGTTCATTGCCACATAAACGGCAAGGGGAATTATTGTCTGTCGTTTTACCTGCCTTTTTATCTGGTCAGGCGTTAATTCCTTATCGTTTATTTTTGCTTTTGCTTTTCTGACACCACTTTTGATTTTTCGGGTAAGGTAGATTGTTATAAATCTGTTTCCCAATGTTCCTGCCTTAACATTTCTTATAATATAAAGCACAAAACTCAAAAGGAAGAGAGAAATAAGAGCAAAGCCAAGACCTATTACACTGCGGATAAAATCAGGTGTTAACAGCCATTGTAACCCTGGGTATTGTTGCCTGATTTCTTCGGGGAAGAAGTCTATAAATGCCAGTGTACCAACACCAAAACCAGCACCAACAACAAGCGCAACGGTGAAAGCGAGATAAATCACAAAGAGGATCTTATCAGTTGGCGCTAATTTAACACTACCATCTTTTTGCTTGCCACTCATAATACAGCACCAAACAAAACAGAGAATAGAAAGCACTGCAAATATTATAGTGAGATATAAATAAGTATCGCAATCAGTATCAGATAGAGAGTTGTAGGTTTGTATAATCTGGTAATAGGCATCCCCCTCTGCAGGTACAAGTGTTTCACCGCCTATTTTCAGATATAAGGAATAACCCTTAAAATATTCAAGAAGGTAGTTTTCTGTTATTGATGTATTTACAAGTAAACCTGTTTCTGATAAAAATTTTAAGAGATTTGTTGAACGATTTATGGGATTGGGGCGAGAATGAAGCGTTTTTCCGTCAAATTCGATGTGGAAAACGCCACCAACATCTACATTATTTATGAAATCATTTCTGTCGGCTTTTTCTACATTTGAAATGCTTTTACCGCTTTTATTATTTTTAAGAACGAATTTAACATTTTTTAATTCATTCAGTTTGACAGTGTTTTCTACAAAATCCTCATAATAGCTTTCGTGAAGATATTCTTCAGCCTCAAACTGAATGTCGTCTCTTATCTGTTCCTCGTTTATTGCATTATCAACAATATCGAAAATAGCAGTTCTCAACTGTCGGTATTTATAATTCCAATCAGAAAAGGATGTGTATTCATCCTTTAAAGTGAAAAGCTCTTCATCATTAGTAGGGAGGATAATGTCGTTATCGTATTCATCATTATAAACAACATAAGTAACCTGTTCCGAATATTCGCCTTCGTAGTAATAATCGTTGTAATAATCATAGAATTCATCAGCATGAACATATTCGCCTAATTCATCAAAATAAACGTAACCGTTTTCTTCAATTTCATAGACTCCGTTCTTGGTTTCGATAATATCAGGTTTCAGTTTTTTCAAATCCTGAATAGTGTTGAAAAGTTTAATCGCTCTTTCTTCTTTTTCATTATATTCTTTGATTATTTTCTTTGCTTTATCTGTTTTTAAATATTCCTTTTCGCTTAAATCCTCTTTATAAATTTCTGTTGCTTCTTTTAGTGAGGAAATACTACTTACTGTGTTTCGGATTTCATTTGCAAAAGCAGGTGTGCTTTTAAAACCTGCAGTATTATCTGCATAGAAAATTGCTTTTCTTAAATAAGATAATGCATTAATCCCTGTTAAAAATGCAAATATAATCGTTAAAATCACCGCCACCAATTTTATGAGCGGATGATATTTAGAGTTTTTCAATTTTGTATCCAATGCCCCACACCACCTTTAAATATTTTGGCTCTTTCGGGTTTATCTCGATTTTTTCGCGGATGCGCCTGATGTGAACAGTGACGGTTTTATCGCCGACCATACAGGGTTCGCCCCATACCGCTTCGTAAATCTGCGTTGTGGAAAGAATACACCCGAGATTTTTCATAAGATGCTCCACAATACCGTATTCCGTTGCGGTGAGCTTCACGGGTTCACCGTCAACTGTTACCTCATGGGCGATTGTGTCAACTGAGAGACCGCCATTCACAATAACGCCTTGCTTCTTTTCGAGACTACCAAGAGAGCAGTATCGCCTTATCTGGCTTTTTACTCTTGCAGTAAGCTCAAGGGGGTTAAAGGGTTTTGTAACATAATCATCTGCGCCAAAGCCGAGACCTGTGATTTTATCAGTATCTTCGCTTTTTGCGGAAAGGAGAATTATCGGTATATTCTTGTTTTTTCTGATTTCCAGAGTTGTCTGCAGACCGTCAAGCTCAGGCATCATAATATCAAGAACAATGCAATGAATTTCGTTTTCCTCAATGATTTTCAAAGCTTCCTTGCCGTTGGTTGCAAGTAAAGGCTTGTAGCCCTCCATGTTAAGATAAATTTCAATGGAGTTAAGTATTGCTTTATCGTCATCGCAAATAAGAACGTTATACATCATTTTACCCCCTGGTTACCTATTGCATCTTTATTTTAAGATGGGTATATTACAAAAAAATCAATAAAATTATTACAAATTTCTTACGAACTCGAAAATATCTTTCTTTTTCGAGTTCCTTTTATTATTTATTCTTAATTATAACAGAAAACAATGTAAAAGTACAACGTAATACGACTCTTTTTTTCATTGCTTGTCCGTAAAATAAAGGTAACTATTTTTAGGGAGATTTTTTATGAGTGTCAAAGTTGCAGAGCGGGTGGGAAAGCGTAGATGGGAGAAAGCAAAAGCAATGCAAATGAAAGCCGTTGTTATAAGGCATTCGGTAACGTTTGTTCTTGGTTTTTTATTTAGCTTGGCAGGATTTAACAATGAGTTTTCGCCCTTCGGTGCGGCTTTTTCTGCCAGTGTTCCGAAGGATTTGACAATAACCGCCGCTTTGGGTGCAGCTCTCGGTTGGTTTTTTACATTAGATTCTGTTTCTGCTTTGCGCTACACATCTGCTGTTTTGGCGCTTTGCGTAATAATGAGCGCCTTAAAACCCTTCAGACAAATTCGCGATAATGCGGTAACGCCTATAATTTCTGTTTTCATTTGTCTTTTTGTTACGGGTCTTGCCATAGTTTTTGCAGAGGATGTAACGGTGCTTTCCGTGCTTCTTTCCTTTGCAGAAGGGGCAATAGGTGCGGCTACCGCACACCTGCTTTTTAAAAGTCAGGCGGTTTTATCCTTAAAAGGCGGTCTAACAATGCTCACCTCAAAGGAAGCAACAGCAGTAATTATCAGCACAATGCTTTTACTGCTTTCTTTAAGAAATGTTTCATTTTTCGAGGTTTACCCCGTAAATATTATAACAACTTTTTTAATCCTTGTTTGTGCCTTTTATTGTAAGGAGGCGGGGGGTGCAATCGTTGGGGTTTGCGGTGGCTTAACAACGGGTCTTGGTAGTTCAAATATATATCTTTTGAGCTTTTATGCTTTCGGTGGCCTTTTGGCAGGTGTTTTTTCTGCATACGGCAGAATTGCAGCTTTTCTTGCATTCGTTTTTTCAGGTGTTGCTATAACGGTAGTGTCTTACGAGAGCTTTGATTCTTGGGGAATGATAATTGAAACAGTAATTGCAGGAGCTCTGTTTTTTATTATCACAAGCCGTTTTGACGAAAAAATCAGAACGGTTTTAAAACCGAGTGTATCGTCACCCATAATAGAAACAGTGAAAAATGATGTTTTGGAAAAGCTTAAATTTGCCTCTGAAACCTCTGCTGAAATATGCACCTCTCTTTCAAGTGTCAGCGATGCTTTGAATAAGTCTGAAAAGTTTGATATAAGCAATGTTTCAAAGAAAACAAAGGAGCGCATTTGCGGCTCCTGCGGACTATACGATGTTTGCTGGGGCGAGAACGGTGAAGAAACTCAAGATATTTTTAACACTCTTATTACAATGAAAAAAGAGGGGATTTATCTCGAATATAAAACCGTACCCCAACAGTTTGCCGCAAAATGTATAAGAACGGAAAATGTAAGCAGCAGTTTTAATAAGCTTTATTCTGAATTTAAAATGCGCCAACGCTTTGAAACACGTTTTCGTGAAATGCACAAAATGACTTCCGAGCAGTTTATAAATGTTTCCTCTCTTCTTGATTCCTTGTGCAGTAAAATTAATGAAGAAATTCGTTTTGATATGGATGTTGCTAACCGAATAAAAGCGGCGTCGGTTACTTGCGGTTTTGATTCGGTTGAATGCTGCAGTTATATTAATTCTATGGAAAAAATGACAATAGAATTAAAGGTTAAGCCTACAAAAAGCAAATTGGATTTAAGTAGTTTAAGCACACAAATAGGAATAATTGCCGACAGAAAATTCGAGCTTCCTCTTATCGAACGTGGCGATGAATATACAAAAATCACATATAGAGAAAAGGCGGATTATAAAGTAATAAGTTCAGGTATTCAGCTATGCGCAAAAGGGGAAAGGTATTCGGGTGATACATTTTCAACCTTTGAGGACAGTAACGGGATGTTTTATGCGGTTATTTGTGACGGAATGGGTACGGGAACAAAAGCCGCTCTTTCTTCGGGTCTTGCGGTAACGCTTTTAGAAAAACTTATTAAAGCAGGCTTCGGAATAAAAGCTTCAATAAATACTGTTAACACCTCGCTTATATCAAAGTCGGGCGACGAATGCTCCGTAACTCTTGATTTAACCGCAATAGACCTTTTTACAGGTCACGTTGAGTTCTATAAATGCGGTGCTTCAAATACAGTTGTAAGGAAGAACGGCAGGATTATTGATGTGGGATTTTCTTCTTTACCATTGGGTATTTTAAGTAGCACGGAAATTAGCTGCGGTTCGGGAAACTTGGGCTTTGGTGATGTTCTTGTTATGTCCTCAGACGGTGTAAGAGAAGAGGATATGCCATTTTTACAAAACGAATTAAAAGGCTTTTCAGGCGGAAATGTCAGAGGGTTTACAACGGAGCTTTGCGAAAATATTCGTCGCCTTCAACCCGAAAAACAAGACGATTTAACGGTTTTAACTTTAGCGATAACAAAGAATGAGTGATATTTATGTATAAATTTACAGGGTTTACCCAAAGTGCAAATAATGCTCTCAATTATTCAATTGAAGCGGCGGAAAATTTAGGACACACCTATATAGGCAGTGAGCATATTTTGTTGGGGCTTTTATCGGATTCAAGAATGGTTTCTGCTTCTGTTCTTGCAACTAAAAAAATAACGTTAAAAAAAGCAGAGGAGCAAATCAAAAGCATTGTGGGTATGGGAATGCCCACATCACTTACACCCGACGACATAACACCGCGATGCAGAAAAATAATAGAAAATGCTCTTGCTATGGGGCGAACAATGCCATTGGGGGAAGCAGGAACACAACAGCTTCTGACATCTCTTTTAAGAGAAAATCAAAGTGCAGGGTACAAGGTTTTGTTATCTTTAGGCGTTGCGCCTTATGAGCTTAATTCCGAAGCTTCAAATTCCGTTGAGGTGGGAGAAGGGAAAAACTCAAAAAACACCGAAAACAAGAAAACAATGGTAAGTAAATACGGCAAGGATTTAACGGAGCTTGCAGGAAACGGTGATATAGACCCCGTTATCGGCAGAGATACAGAAATAAAGAGAGTTATAGAAATCCTTTGCAGAAGAACAAAAAACAACCCTTGCTTAATCGGTGAGCCGGGAGTGGGGAAAACTGCTGTTGCAGAGGGACTTGCTTTGCAGATTGCGAAAGGTGACGTGCCGGAGCTTTTAAAAAGTAAAAGAATTATAAGCGTGGATTTAACCTGTATGGTTGCAGGCACAAAGTACAGAGGCGATTTTGAGGAAAGAATTAAAAATATAATAGACGAGGTTTGTGCAGACGGAAATATAATTCTTTTTATTGACGAGCTTCATAATATTGTGGGGGCAGGGTCTGCCGAGGGTGCGGTTGATGCGGCAAACATTTTAAAGCCCTCTCTTGCAAGAGGGGATTTGCAGGTTGTGGGCGCAACAACCATTGACGAATACAGAAAATATATTGAAAAAGATGCGGCGCTGGAAAGACGCTTCCAGACCGTAAGTGTAGATGAGCCCAACAGAGAAAATTCCGTTTTGATGCTTCAAGGTCTTAAAGAACGATATGAAAAGCATCACGGTGTTAAAATCAGCAATGAAGCAATAGATGCATCGGTTGATTTGAGTATGCGCTATATTACGGACAGATTTTTGCCTGATAAGGCAATAGATTTAATTGATGAAGCCTCTTCCCGAGTCCGCCTTAAAAATTATACTCCGCCGGCACATATAAGGGCACTTGAAAGCAGACTTAAAGAAATATGCGCTCAAAAGCATAATGCTATAGAGAAACAGGATTTTGAAAAAGCCGCGGCTCTTCGCGATAAGGAAAAAGAAACTACAAGCCTTTTGAGAGTTAAAACTCAACAATGGAAGGATTCCGCAAAAGAGGAAATAAAAACGGTAACCGCGGAAAATGTTGCAGATGTTGTTTCTGCTTGGACGGGTGTTCCTGTTTCACAGTTAACAGAGGAAGAAAGCAAGAAACTTTTAAAGCTTGAAGAGTTTTTGCACAAACGAATAGTGGGACAAAAAGAAGCGGTCAGCGCAGTTTCTAAAGCCGTAAGGCGAGGACGTTCCGCTTTCAAAAACCCCAAAAGACCGATTGGCTCATTTTTATTTTTAGGTCCAACGGGAGTAGGAAAAACCGAGCTTACAAAAGCACTTGCAGAGTGCCTTTTCGGTTCTGAACAGCAGATTATAAGAATAGATATGTCAGAATATATGGAAAAGCATTCCGTTTCTCGTCTTGTGGGTTCGCCGCCCGGTTATGTTGGCTTTGACGAGGGCGGTCAATTGACTGAAAAAGTGAGAAGAAATCCTTATTCAATAGTCCTTTTTGATGAAATAGAAAAAGCCGACAGTGATGTTTTCAATCTTCTTTTGCAGGTTATGGAGGACGGTATGTTGACCGATTCTTCAGGCAGGAAAGCGGATTTTAAAAACTGTGTTGTTATAATGACTTCAAATATAGGTGCGGAATTGATTTCCAACAATAAAAGCGCAATGGGTTTTGCAGGGGAAAGCGGAGCCTCTCAACGTTCCCAAAGAATAAAAAAACTTGTTAATGAGCAAATAAAGAAATTCTTTAAACCTGAGTTTATAAACCGAATTGACGAAATAATTATTTTTGATTCCCTTAATGAAAGTGAAATTAAGGAAATCGCAAGACGTATGCTCCTTGAATTAAAAAGCAGATGCAATAATTCAGGTGTTGAAATTTCTTTTGACGAAAGTGTTGTTGATGCAGTTTCTCAAAAAGGCTTTGATACGGTTTACGGTGCAAGACCCTTGAGAAGAGCGGTAACAGCCTTGGTAGAAGACCCCCTTGCAGAAATGTATCTTTCGGGAGAAATTAAAGGAAAAAACTCTGTAATTTGCAAATGGGACGGAGAAAAAATAGCACTGTCATAAATTCAGAGAAAACATCGGTTTTTGCCGTTGTTTTCTTTTCCTTTTATTGACTTTTTAAATAAAGGAAACTATAATATAATTGAGAAAAGTTTTCATTTGAATAGTAAGGACAAATACTAATATGTTTGATTTTTTGAAAAAGAAAAAAGAACCTCAGGGTTATGTACATAAACCAAGAGATTTCGATAGGGACGAAAGAATAGAAATTCAAAAAATAGTTTCTTCAATTCCCGTAACGAGGAAATTGCTTTCTCAGGAGTTATTGATAACCGCTATTAATAACTATGTTGTAAAAAACATTAAAATCGGTTCTACAGCTGCAAGAAATGTTAATACAACCAAATACCCTCAGGTGTTTTTCAGTTCTTTTAAGGATTTGGTTGAAAGCACCGAAAACTTAATGAAAATCGAACCCTATTGGCGCTTTGAGGGTAATGGTCCAACGGACCAGATGAACGATTTAAATGAACGCAAGGACAGAATAATCCGCGGTTTTATAAACGAATCCTTCAACGATTTGGTAAAACAAATTGAAGCACAAAGAAGCCCTGCCAAAAAGCAAAAGCTTTTTGACGATTATCAGAACTCACTTATCAATAATATTGAAATTTGCGGTGAAGAAAATTTTGAGTTCTTCAAAAACCTTTGCCGTGAAAAATTAAATATTCAGGAATAAATAAAATTTACTATACAAGGGAGAAAGAAAAAAATGGCTTATCTTACCGACATTGAAATTGCACAGAATTGCAAAATGAAACCCATTACCGAAATTGCTGAAAAAGCAGGCGTAGGTAAAGAGTACCTTGAACCTTATGGTTGGTACAAAGCAAAAATTGACTTATCTTATCTTAAAAAGAGCGATAAACAAGGAAAGCTTGTTCTTGTTACCGCTATCACTCCCACACCTGCAGGTGAGGGTAAAACAACTACCACAATCGGTCTTGCAGATGCAATGAACCTTTGCGGTTATAATACTTGCGTTGCTCTTCGTGAGCCCTCTCTCGGACCTGTTTTCGGTGTTAAGGGCGGTGCCGCAGGTGGCGGTTATGCTCAGGTTGTTCCTATGGAAGATATTAACCTTCATTTTACAGGTGACTTCCACGCTATTGGTGCTGCAAATAACCTTCTTGCTGCAATGCTTGATAACCATATTCAGCAGGGTAATGTACTCGGTATTGATGTTAAACGCATCACATGGAAGCGTTGCGTTGATATGAATGACAGACAGCTTCGTAACATCGTTGACGGTCTCGGCGGAAGAATGCAGGGCGTTCCTCGTGAAGATGGCTTCGATATTACCGTTGCAAGTGAAATTATGGCTGTTTTCTGCCTTGCAACCTCTGTAACAGATCTTAAAGAAAGACTCTCTCGAATTGTTGTTGCTTATGATTATTCAGGCAAACCCGTTACTTGCGGTGATATTAAAGCTCAGGGCGCAATGACTGCTCTCCTTGTTGATGCAGTTAAACCCAACCTTGTTCAGACTCTTGAAGGCACACCTGCTTTCGTACATGGCGGACCTTTCGCAAATATTGCACACGGCTGTAATACAGTTCTTGCAACAAAAATGGCAATGAGCACTGCTGATTATGCAATTACAGAAGCAGGCTTCGGTGCAGACCTTGGCGCTGAAAAATTCCTTGATATCAAGTGCCGTGCCGCAGGTCTTAAGCCCAATGCAGTTGTAGTTGTTGCAACAGTAAGAGCTCTTAAAATGCACGGTGGTCTTAAGAAAGATCAGTTAGGTGAAGAAAACCTTGAAGCACTTGAAAAGGGTATCCCGAACCTTCTTCGTCATGTTTCAAATATTAAAAATGTTTATAAGCTTCCCTGTGTTGTTGCAGTTAACCGCTTCCCCACAGATAATGATAACGAAATTGATTTCATTATCAATAAATGTAAAGAGCTTGGCGTTAACACAGTTCTTTCAACTGTTTGGGCGGATGGGGGTAAAGGTGGCGTAGAGCTTGCTAAAGAAGTTGTTCGCCTTTGCGAAGAGGAAGATAACTCTAACTTCACATTCTCTTACGAAACAGAATCTTCAATTGAAGAAAAAATCGAAGCAGTTGTAACAAAGGTTTACGGCGGTGACGGAATCGAGTTTACAACCAATGCAAAGAAACAGCTTGACCAGCTCAAAGCGGACGGCTTCGGAAATCTTCCTGTATGTATTGCAAAAACACAGTACAGCTTTTCCGATGACCCAACAAAGCTTGGTGCTCCCGAAAACTTCAAGGTTACAGTCAGAAACCTCAAGGTTTCCGCAGGTGCAGGCTTCATCGTTGTTCTCACCGGTGATATTATGACAATGCCCGGTCTTCCCAAGAGCCCTGCAGCAGAGCGCATTGATGTTGACGAGAACGGCAAAATCACAGGACTTTTCTAAGATTAAATATAACTACTAAACGGAGTAAATACAAATGGAAAACCAGACACCCGAAAGAAAGAAAATAGTTTTGAGTTGCATTCAGCCAACAGGTACACCCACTCTCGGCAACTACCTTGGCGCACTCAAAAACTGGAAAAATATGTGCGAGGATTATGACTGCCTTTATGGTGTTGCGGATTTGCACTCAATAACTGTGCCAACATTCCGCGAAAATCCAGCTCAGCTTAAAAAGAATACACTTGAGCTTTATGCTCTTCTTTTAGCTCTTGGCATTGACCCTGAAAAGAATATCGTTTTCGTTCAGAGTCATGTTCCTACCCACGCGCAGCTTGGTTGGATTCTTAACTGCTATACCCAGTTCGGTGAAGCCGCAAGAATGACACAGTTCAAGGAAAAAAGCCAGAAGCTTGACGGCAATATCTCCGTAGGTCTTTTTGATTATCCCGTACTTATGGCAGCAGATATTCTTGTTTACGGTGCAGATTTTGTGCCAATTGGTGCAGACCAGAAGCAGCACCTTGAGCTTGCAAGAAACATTGTTGACCGCTTCAATGCAATTTACGGAAATGTTTTCAAAATGCCCGAACCCTTTATCGGCAAAGCAGGCGCTAAGATTTGCTCTCTTCAGGACCCCACTCATAAAATGAGCAAGTCTGACGATAACCCCAAATCATATATTTCAATGCTTGATGAACCAAACGTGATTATGAAGAAAATCAAAAGCGCGGTTACAGACAGCGACGCTTGTGTTAAATATGCAGAGGGTAAAGACGGCATAAATAACCTTATGACAATTTACTCCTGTTGCACAGGCAAATCCTTTGAGGAGATTGAAAAAGAGTTTGAGGGTAAAGGCTACGGCGACTTTAAAACCGCCGTTGGTCA
>JAZSNR010000040.1:0-2912 GCA_045536495.1 Acutalibacteraceae bacterium | reverse complement strand
AAAATCTTTGATTTTGAGTTCTTTTACGGACTCGCAGCCTAAATCATCAAAGGCAATAACCTTGCACTCTTCAACGCATTTTGAATAAAGCGCACCTGCACCGCCGATAGCGGCAAAATAAACTGCACCCTGTTCTTTCATTGCGTTTATAACAGCTTCGCTTCTGTTGCCCTTGCCAATCATAGCCTTTTGACCAAGTGAAATCATCAACGGCGCGAAAGAATCCATTCTTGAAGATGTTGTGGGACCTATACTACCGATTGCAAGGCCTTCTTTTTGGGGTGTGGGTCCTGCATAATATACAACAGAATTTTCAAGGTCAAAAGGTAATTCATCATTATTTAGAACTAGTTCTTTTATTCTCTTGTGGGCAGCATCTCGCGCGGTGTACACAGTTCCGGATAAAAGCACCCTGTCACCTGCAACGAGATTTTCCACCCATTCATTAATATTCGCGGTATTTAAATAATATTCGCTCATTAATAGTCCTCATCACCGATATTACTATCAAATGAAATTGTATCTTCACTTACAGGAGCAGAGAAATCGTATTCCCTGGAAGCATCAACTATTTCCGTTTTAACTTCTTCTGTTAAAACATTTTCAGAAATAAGTGCCTGAGCAGTTTTGCTCATATCACCTGTTAAGGCTTTGATGCGAAGCTCAACCTCTTCAACAGACTTTGTAAAGTTACGGGCGATTTCACCGATACCTGCAGAAAGGTCATCAATTTTAACTGCAGTATCACCAATTGCCGCATAAACTGCCTTTGTAACAGAATTGGCTCTTTCCTTTGCCTGCTCAACAAGCTCTTCGGAATGAACGCGGGCATCAAGCATTGCTGCACCAACCTGACGCTCAAGCTCACGCTTTTTATCAAGCTCTGCCTGAAGTCTTTCATTTTCTCTTTTTAGCTCATTTATTTCGGTTTCATTAACAGCATTAGCCTGTGCTTCAGCTTTTGAAAGTCTTTCGGTAAGCTCTTGTATAAGAGTGTCCTTATCATCAATTGCTACCTCATAATCATTGATTTTTGCAGAAAGCTCTGCAATATCAGAACGAAGCTTGCCCATATCCGCAACTTCACTTTTCAAAGATGCGATTTGTGCATTAAGCTGGCTAACTTGAGCAGAATTAGCCGCAAGTTGTCTTTCAAGAGCAATCTTTTCAGTAAGGACACTTTCGATAAAATCCATTACTTCGTCCTTTTTGAAACCGCCGAAAGCAGATGTTCTGAACATTAAGTCTTTTGACATAAAAAAACCTCATTCAAAATAAAATATAGTTATATAGAAAAGATTATAACAGAATAAAATATATAAAACAACAAAAATTTATATTTATTTTTTTAAAAGTGTGTAGTATAATGAAGAAAAAAGTCGAAAGGTTGTGAATAAAATGAAAAAATCTGCAAAAGCTTTATTAGGTGCTGGTGCACTTTTCTTTGGTTCAGGTCTTGCTATGAACACTTTCGTTCTCACAAGAGCATCCAAAATAATCAGCGATAAAAAAGGTGAAATCGAAGAAAAGAAAAAACCTACAGATTTAACCGCACCCAAAGAAATTTTAAAAGCTGAAGGCGATGCTTGGGTTGATTCAAAGGAATATGGCCATATCGTTATTAAAAACCGCAAGAACGAACCAATTCACGCTCTTGTAGTCAAGGCTGATGAAGAAAGCGACAAATGGCTCATTTGTATTCACGGTTATACAAGTTCACCTAAAGGTATGGGCAGTTATGCTCTTCATTACCACAAGAGAGGTTATAATATTCTTCTTCCCTGCCTTCGCGGTCACGATATCAGTGAGCACCGCTCAATTACTATGGGTTGGCTTGACAGACTTGATATTATTGACTGGATTGGGTACATATCAAAAGCCTATAACACTCCCCAAATTGTTCTTCACGGTGTTTCAATGGGTGCAGCAACTGTTATGATGACAACAGGCGAAGAATTACCCTCTAACGTTAAATGTGCAGTTGCGGACTGCGGCTATTCTTCCGTATGGGATGAATTCAAAAACGAAATGAAAGAAAGCTATCACGCACCTGCGTTCCCTGTTCTTTACGCAGCAAATATGGTAACAAATGTTGTTTCGGGATTTGATTTCAAAAAAGCATCCTGCGTTGAGCAGTTAAAGAAATCAAAAACACCCACTATCTTCTTACACGGTGAAAAGGACTTATTTGTTCCTTACAGAATGCTTGACCTTAACTACAACGCCGCCGCTTGCGAAAAAGAAAAGGTTTCTATTCCCGATGCAGAGCATGCAGAAGCACATCTTGTTCACCCCGAACTATACTGGGATTCTGTTTTCAAATTTGTTGAAAAATATGTAAAATAACTTTTTTCTACCCGAAAGAAATTTCCTTTCGGGTAGTTTTTTATACAAATGGACATATAATATATATATTTGATTGTAAAAAACGTAAAAAACTTAAATAATTCGGAATATTTAGTATTTTTTCTTGAAATTGTGCGCAAAATGTAGTATAATTACTACGATTACAAAATAGGTAATTTTGGACTAAATTTAGACTAATTTTCAGGAGGTCGTAATATGTCAGCATTAACAAACAACAAGAGCGTCCTTGCTTGGATTGACGAAAAGGTTGATCTTGTAAAGCCCGATAAAATTGTTTGGATTGACGGCTCTAAAGAACAGATTGAGGAGCTCAGAGCTACTGCTTGCTCAACAGGCGAACTCATTAAACTCAACCAGGAACTTCTCCCCGACTGCTATCTCCACAGAACTGCAGTTAACGATGTTGCTCGTGTTGAGGGCAGAACTTTTATCTGCGCAGCAACAAAAGAAGAAGCAGGCCCCACAAACAACTGGATGGAACCCACAGAAGCTTATGAAATGCTTTACGATATTGCTCGTGACAGCTACAAAGGCAGAACAATGTA
>JAZSNR010000046.1:0-11850 GCA_045536495.1 Acutalibacteraceae bacterium | reverse complement strand
CCGTTATTTCGGCGGAATTCTTTTAGGTGGCGGAGGACTTGTCCGTGCCTATACTCATTCTGCTAAAATCGGTATTGATGCGGCGGAAATAATCACCCTTTCCAAATGGACAGTTTGCGAAATCCAATGTGAATATACCTTCTACGGAAAGCTTGAAACATTTATCAGAGATTTCGGCGGAGTTGTTGAAAACAGCGATTTCGGTGAAAATGTAACTCTTAAATTCCGTATAAAAAAGGGTACAGAAGAGTCATTTGATAAAAAGCTCCAGGATTTGAGTAACGGAAGAGTCGGTTTTTCTCAGGTCGGAGAGGTAATTGCAGGGGGAAATATCTGACCAAAAATAATTAATTAAAAGTTTTTCAAAAAAATCCGTCAAAAAAAGAGGGATTTTTTTGCTTTTATAGTATTTTAATATATAGAGCAAAAAGGTGGTGCTTTCTGTGAATGGTGAAATCAGAAAAAGAACTCTGGCGAGAGAACGAATTTCTTTTTCAAAATATGCCATGCTTTGTGATAATACAAAAGGGAGACTTATTCCTGAAGAAGAATGTCCCGTAAGAACTGCCTATCAGCGTGACAGAGACAGAATTATCCATTGCTCCGCTTTCAGACGATTAAAGGATAAAACTCAAGTTTTTTTAGCACCCGGCAATGTCCATTACAGAACTCGTTTAACTCACACCCTTGAAGTTTCTCAGATTGCCCGAACTATTGCCCGTTCTTTGGCTCTTAACGAAGACTTAACAGAAGCTATTGCTTTGGGTCACGATTTAGGTCATACGCCTTTCGGTCACGCAGGCGAACGCGCTCTTAATCAGGTTTACGAAAAAGGCTTTACCCATTTTGAGCAAAGTCTTCGTGTTGTTGATATGCTTGAAAGAGGCGGTACCGGTCTTAATCTTACATATGAGGTCAGAGATGGTATTCGCTGCCACACAAGAGGTAAAGAAGCAGATACCCTCGAGGGTAGAATTGTAAAATTAAGCGATAAAATTGCTTATATTAATCATGATATAGATGATGCAATCCGCGGAAATATTATCGGTGAAGATGATATACCTTTGGAAATCCGTCTTGTTGTGGGTTTCTCAAAAGCACAGAGAATAAATACAATGGTAATGTCTGCTATCAATAATACTAAAGATGAATTGAAAATGGCAGACGATGTTCAGGCTGCCTTTGACCAATTGCATTCTTTTATGTTTAAATATGTTTATACTAACCCTAAATGCAAAAGTGAAGAGGGTAAGGCGGAAAGTATGATAAAAGAGCTTTTCCGTTACTATTCAAATGACCCTGAAAAAATGCCTGAATTATATCAGGAAATTGCAAAAAAAGAGGGCGCACAACGCGCCGCCTGCGACTATATTTCAGGTATGTCGGACAGTTATTCTCTCAAAGTTTATAATGACCTATTTGTTCCTAAAACTTGGGATTTTTGATGCTTGAGAAATTTGCGATATAGCGATTCGGGAGGTGATGCACAATGCCGCGTTTTTCAGACGATTTTATTCAGCAAATTCGAGATAATAATGATATTGAATCAGTTATCGGAAGTTATATTGATTTAAAAAGACGAGGAAAAAACCTTGTTGGACTTTGTCCGTTCCATAATGAAAAAACGCCCTCATTTACTGTGTATCCCGAAACAGCCTCATATTACTGTTTTGGTTGCGGTGCAGGAGGCGAAGTAATAAATTTCATAAGAAATATTGAAAATCTTGATTTTATAGAGTCGGTAAAGCTTCTTGCAGACAGAGCAGGATTAAAAATCCCTGAAACTGACGGTTATGATGACGCTGTTGCCAAAATGCGCAGAAGAATTTACGAAGCTAACCGCGAAGCCGCAAGGTTTTATCACGAAACTCTTTTCACAGAGCAAGGAAAGGGGCAGCTTGATTATCTTTTAGGCAGAGGCGTTTCTCCTAAAATGATAAAGCGTTTCGGTCTTGGTGCCGCTCCTGATGATTGGCATGCTCTCGAAGACCACCTTAAGAATAAGGGCTTTACCCGCGTTGAACTTATGGCGGCAAACCTTTTAAGAATGAGCGAAAAGAACGGTAAACGTTATTATTACGACGCTTTCAGGGCAAAGGTTATGTACCCTGTAATTGATTTAAGAGGTAATGTTGTAGCGTTTGGCGGACGTGTTCTTGATAACAGCAAGCCCAAATATATCAATACCTCCGACACGCTGGTTTATAAAAAGAGTAATGAGCTTTTTGCTTTGAATTTTGCTAAAAACGGAAATGACAGAAAGCTTATTCTTTGTGAAGGCTATATGGATGTTATCGCTCTTCATCAGGCAGGGTATGAAAATGCCGTTGCAGGCTTGGGAACTGCTTTAACGCCGGAGCAAGTCAGCCTTATTTCAAGATACGCTGATGAAGTTGCTTTATGTTATGATTCCGATGAAGCAGGTCAAAAAGCCGTAAGAGCGGCAATGACTCTTTTCTCAAAAACAGGCGTAAAGGTTAAAGTCATTCGTCTTGAGGGCGGAAAAGACCCTGATGAAATAATAAAAACTCACGGAAAAGAACGGTTTGCAAAGCTTCTCGACAAAGCTGATAACGATACAGAGTATAAATTATCAAAACTACGCGAAAAATATATTGTTCAGACAGATGACGGTAAACTGAACTTTTTAAGAGAAGCTGTCAAGGTTCTTGCCTTTTGCGATTCAATCGAAAGAGATGTTTATGCAATGCGCCTTTCGGACGAGCTGAATGTTGGTAAGGATGCAATAGTGCAACAAATCAATGAGGTAAGAAGAAAAGATAATTACCGCAAAAATAAAGCGGAGCTTTCAACTGCCCAGAAGCAAATACAGAATTTAGATGTTGCGGCAGACCCTCAAAGACTAAAAAATATCAGAGCGGCAAAAGCGGAAGATACAATTCTTGTTACTCTTCTTAATAACGCTTCGTTCTATAAGAACTTTAAAGAAAGACTTTCAAAGGATGTTTTTGTAACACCTGTTAACAAGCATCTTTTAGAAATAATAATCAATCGTCTTGAAGAACAGGAAAGTACAGATATTTCACATCTTTCCCAGTATTTGACATCGGAAGAAGTAAGCGTTGTTGCAAGATTACTTGCAAATCAGGCGATGGTTTCAAATACATTAAAAGAGTGTGAAGATTGTCTCTCGGTTCTTGAAGAGGAGAAAAGAAAACGCGAAACACCAAATCCCTCTCAAATGAGTGATGACAGTTTCCTTGAATTTTTCAATTCTCTTAAAAAAGACGAAAATTAAGTGGTAATAATTTTTTACAACTAGTGTGAAAAAGAAAGGTGATGTGAAAAATGGAAGGTTGGGAGAAAAAACCGCAAATTAAAGCACTTATCGATAAAGGTAAGGTAAGCGGTAAACTTGCAACTCACGACATCGACAATGTTATTCTCGAAATTGAAGGCTTTGACGTTGACGATATCGAAAAGCTCTATGAACTCATTGAAAGCAACAGTATTGAAATTATCGATGATATCGGTGACGAAATGCTCGACGCTCTTTCAATGGATATCGAATCAACAAAAACACCCGATGAGGAATCTCCTGCCGATGCAAAAGCAATGGCAATTGATGACCCTGTTAAAGTTTATCTTAAGGAAATCGGACGAGTTCCGCTTCTTACATCTGAAGAAGAAATCGAGCTTGCTATCAGAATTTCTGAAAACGATCAGGAAGCAAAGCAGCGTCTTTCTGAAGCAAACCTTCGTCTTGTTGTTAGTATTGCAAAAAGATATGTGGGCAGAGGTATGCAGTTCCTTGACCTTATCCAAGAGGGTAACCTGGGTCTTATTAAAGCAGTTGATAAATTTGACTATACAAAAGGCTTCAAATTCTCAACATATGCTACTTGGTGGATTCGTCAGGCAATTACCCGTGCTATTGCTGACCAGGCGAGAACAATCCGTATTCCCGTTCATATGGTTGAAACCATTAACAAGGTTAAGAAAACAAACAGTCAGCTTCTCCATGAAAACGGCAGAGATCCGACTGCAGAAGAGATTGCAGAAAAGCTGGATATGCCCGTTGAAAAGGTACGCGAGATTCTGAGAGTTGCTCAGGAGCCCGTTTCCCTTGAAACACCTATCGGTGAAGAGGAAGACAGTCATCTTGGTGACTTTATTCCCGATGATGATGCCCAAGCACCCGTTGATGCGGCGTCAATGGCGCTTATGAGAGAACAGCTTGCAGAGGTTCTTAAAACCCTCACTCCCAGAGAAGCAAGAGTTTTGAGCCTTCGCTACGGTCTTGAAGACGGTAACCCCAAAACTCTTGAAGAGGTTGGTAAGGAATTCAACGTTACCCGTGAACGTATCCGCCAGATCGAAGCAAAAGCCCTTCGCAAGCTTCGTCATCCTTCTCGCTCAAAAAAACTTCGCGATTTTTTGGATTGATTTTTATAAGGTTTTGTATTATAATTAAAATAGTTACAAAATAAATAGGAGAAATAGTTATGAAAAATTCAAAAAAACTCGTTTCCGTTTTACTCGTTGTTTCATTAATGGCATCCTTCGTTTTGCCCTTGTCAGCAAGTGCAGCAACTGTTTCTTATGACATTACAAGCCCTTATGAAACTGTTGACTGGGATAGTTGGAACCAGTATAAAGCTCAGCTTCATACCCACACTCTTTACAGTGACGGCACAATAGATGTAAAAGATGTTGTTGAAGAATATTACAGATTAGGTTACGATATTCTTGCAGTTACAGACCACGGTGTTGTTAACAAAGGCTGGAACAGAGTTCCCGAGGTTCTTGATCTTATTGGTTACAATCAGTACATTAATGATTTCAAGCCTATGAGCCAAGAACGTTACGAAGAAATTACAAAAACAGGTGCAGACCGTGGCGGCAGACCTATGCTTGATGTTCCTTATGGTATAGAGTTGAATGCTCTTGTTGTCAGAAAGAACCATGTTAACGGCTTCTTTGTTGATTATGGTCAGGGCATTTTAGGTACAGAAGAGGATTACGAAACTGTTATTGCAGGTAACAGCGCTGCAGGCGGTATTACTTTTATTAATCACCCCGGCGATTTTATTGCTGCAAATGCTGAGAACGGAAGAGCACGTGATTATAACCAGCTTAAAGTTTTCATAGACCCTCTTATGAAATATGATAGCTGTGTAGGTATCGAGGTTTTTAACCTCAGAGATACAACAGACCGCGCAGACCGTATTTTGTGGGATAGCCTTCTCCAGTACACAATTCCTCAGGGCAAAAATGTATGGGGCTTCGCTAACGATGACTCTCACGCTCTTGATGATATTGATGTAACTCGTGATATTATACTTATGCCCGAGCTTTCTAACGAAGCACTTCGTACAGCTATGGAAAACGGTACATTCTTTGCTTGTTCAAAATACGCTCGTTACGAAATGGGTGAGGAATTTGTTGGTACAGGCGATTATGCAAAAATCCACAGCCTTAAGGTAGATGATGAAGCAGATACAATTACTGTTGTAGCATCAAACTATGATGTAATTGAATGGATTGCAGACGGTGAGATTATTGCAACAGGCGAATCTCTTGACCTTAGAGAATATAGTGACGAAATCGGTTGCTACGTTCGTTTTCAGATTAAGAATGAGGGCGGTATTGTTTGTTCTCAGCCCTTCGTTTGCGATGACGGAGATATGACAGATGATGCTGTAGAATACCCCGAAGAGAAAAAACCTGATAACATAATTGTGGCATTCTTCAAGGAACTTCTTTCATTCCTCAGAAGAACTCTTCTCGGCGAAGTTATTTTTATGGAATTATTTCTTTAATTTAATACTTTAAAGACATAACAAAACCACCGACTCGTTTGAGTCGGTGGTTTTTTTTTATTCATCAAAAAGGGGAGTGGAGAAATATCTTTCTGCGGTGTCGGGAAGAACTGCTAGAACTGTTTTACCTTTTCCCAGCTTTTTAGCAAGCTTCTTTGCTGCCGCAACGTTTGTTCCGCTTGAAATACCGCAAAGAATACCTTCCTTTGCTGCAAGCTCTTTTGCGGTGTTAAGGGCTTCATCATCGGTAACTATGCAAATATCATTATAAATCTTAGTGTTAAGAATGGGAGGAATAAGACCGTCACCAATACCCATCTGAATATGTGTACCAATAAGACCGCCTGAAAGAATGGCTGCTTCTTCGGGCTCAACTGCCCATATTTCTATATCGGGATTTGCTTCTTTGAGAACCTCTCCGATACCTGTTAATGTACCGCCTGTACCGATTCCTGCGCAGAAGCCGTCAATTGGTTTACCTACTTGCTCTAAAATCTCTTTTGCGGTTTGTTTTCTCTGTATTTCGGGGTTTGCAGGATTTTCAAACTGCTGGGGAACAAAAACATTTTCGTCCTCTCTCTGCATTTTTAATGCAAGCTTAAGACAGTCATCAATACATTTACCGATGTTTCCTGCATCGTGAACAAGAATAACCTCTGCACCGTAGTGCTTAACAAGCTTTCTTCTCTCTTCGCTAACAGAGTCGGGCATAATAATAACTGTTTTATAACCCTTAACCGCACCAACAAGAGCAAGACCAATGCCCTGATTACCGCTTGTAGGCTCAACTATTATTGTATCTTTGTTGATTATTCCTTGTTCTTCGGCTCTTAAAATCATATTGTATGCGGTTCTTGTTTTAATTGAACCGCCAACATTAAGACCTTCGAACTTAACAAGTATCTCCGCGCTGTCTTCGTCAACTATTTTATTAAGACGAATAACAGGGGTGTTACCTATAGCCTCTAAAATATTGTTGCAAATCATTAATTGCACCTCAGAAAATTTAATATATTACCATAATATGTATCTAAAAACACACAGTTACCAAGTTTAGCATATTATCAATTACTTTTCAAGAATTTTGAGAATATTTTTTAAGTGCAAAGTGCAAAACGCAAAGTGCAAAGTTTCGGGGCGCAAAAATGCGCCGAAAGAATAAGTGATGTAATAGAAATGTGTGAAGAACCAATAGTAAGGTAAAAATTAATTGATGCACGTTTAGAAGCAGAAGAAATTTATATATCTTTAAATGATAAAAAGGATTCAGAGCAGTAATTGTTCCGAATCCTCTTTATTATTTAATGTTAAGCAAATTAGCCAAGTTGTTATATAAAATGTTTTCTAATTTATCATCCTTTAAACCTAAATCAAACAAAAATGCTAATTCATCTTCCTGCTTCCACATTGGAAAGTCTGTTCCGAATATAACTCTGTCTGCACCGTAAAGGTCAATAATTTCTCTTGCTCGTTCTTTTGAGAGAGCATAAAAGGAAGAGCAAGTGTCAACATAAAGATTTTTATATTTGCATAAAATTTCAGGAGCTTTGTCCCAGACTGACCAACCGCCGAAATGAGCGCCGATTATAATTAAATCGGGAAACATTTTTAATATTTTCTCAACTCTGTTTGGATTTGAATTATCATATCTTGAATCACCTGTATGCAAAAGTATGGGCAGATTCTTTTTGTTGCAGATTTCAAAAATTTTAATAACCTTGGGTTCATCTACCTTGAAATTCTGAATATCGGGGTGAAGCTTTACTCCCTTTAAACCAAGCTCAACAAGATGCTCTGCATCCTCTTCCAAGGTTTCGCTTTCGGGGTGGAGTGAGCCAAAGCCAATAAATCTATCGGAGAAAACCTCCACTTCACTGGCAATATAAAAGTTTATGCTTTGAGCATGGTGAGGCGTTGTTGCAACAGATGTTACAAGGCATTTATCAACTCCTGCTTCGTCACATTGATTTATAAGATTTTTCGCAGTACCGATAAAAGCCGAGCCTTCAATTATTCCTGAGGTACTTATATCGTAAAATTTATCTGTACTTTCAGTTGCCTTCTTTGCGATTTTTTCAGGGAAAATGTGACAGTGGGAATCTATTATTTTAAAGTTTTTGTTCATTGTATCTCTCAATTGATTCCTCTCGCATTTTGTATTTGAGGATTTTACCTGCAGCATTCATGGGGAATTCATTTACGAATAAGAAGTATTTAGGAACTTTATGTTTTGCAATGGATGCATTTCCGTATTCCTTCATTTCTTTTTCATCGGCTGTTTCGCCCTTGTGAAGAATAATCCAAGCGCAGCATTCCTCGCCGTATTGTTCATCGGGAACACCAACGACCTGAACATCACGAACCTTGGGGTTAGTAAGGTAGAATTCCTCGATTTCTCGTGGATAGAGGTTTTCACCGCCACGGATAATCATATCCTTAAGTCTTCCTGTAACCTTGTAATATCCGTCAGGAGTTCTCATACATATATCACCGGAATGGAGCCAACCTTCGCTGTCTATTGCCTGAGCAGTTGCTTCGGGCATTTTATAGTACCCCTTCATAATGTTAAAGCCACGGGCAACAAATTCACCGCTTTGACCATCAGGAAGCTCGTTGCCTGTTTCAGGGTCAATAATCTTACACTCAACTCCGGGGAAAGCGCTACCAACTGTTTCAACACGGTGGTCAAGGTCTTCATTTACCTCACCCATAGTACAACCGGGAGAAGCTTCTGTCTGGCCATAAACCGAAATGATTTCTCTCATATTCATTTCCACGGAAGCACGGCGCATAAGGTCTGCAGGACAGTTTGCACCTGCCATAATACCTGTTCTCATATATGAGAAATCAGTTTTGGCAAAGTCGGGGTGGCCGAACATTGCAATAAACATTGTGGGAACACCGTTAAAACAGGTTATACGCTCGTCGTTGACACAAGCAAGTGAGGATTTTGGTGAGAAATAGGGGATAGGATAAAGAGTTCCTCCGTGAGTCATCATAGATGTCATAGAAAGAACCATTCCGAAGCAATGGAACATAGGTACCTGAATCATCATACGGTCAGCGGTTGACAAATCCATTCTGTCTCCGATTGTCTTACCGTTGTTTATGATATTGCGGTGTGTAAGCATAACACCCTTGGGGAAGCCTGTTGTGCCGGATGTGTACTGCATATTACAAACATCGTCAGGCTTCACAAGAGAGGAGCGTCTGCGAACCTCTTCTCTTGGAATAAGTGAAGAACGTGACAACATCTGCTCCCAGGTAAGACAACCGTCCATATCAAAGCCGACAGTTACAACATTGCGAAGGAAGGGGAGGTTTTTGGAATACAAAGGTGAACCGGGCTCAAGATTTTTAAGCTCGGGACAAAGCTCCTCAATAATCTCCTTGTAGTTGATGTCTTTGCAATACTCAATCATAACGAGTGTATGGGTGTCTGACTGCTTGAGCAAATATTCTATTTCGTGAATTTTGTACGCTGTGTTAACAGTAACGAGAACTGCACCTATTTTTGTTGTCGCCCAGAAGGTGATGAACCATTGAGGAACATTGGTTGCCCATATTGCAACATGGTCACCCGCCTTTACGCCAAGTGAAATCAAAGCTGCAGCACATTCGTCAACATCACGGCGGAACTGCTCATAAGTTCTTGTGTAGTCAAGGGTAGGGTACTTGAATGCATACTGGTCAGGGTATTTTTCTGCCATTGTGTCAAGCACGTCGGAGAATGTTGCATCAACAAGGTCATACTTTTTCCAAGGGAAAGTACCTGTTTTATCACGGTTGTAGTGCGCACGGTCATAAATCTTCTTTTCACGACCTAAAGATGAAATGTAGTTTGTGAAGTGAGTGAGAACAATATCAGCATCGCTGATTTCTTCGTTCCAAGCAGCACAGATAAAGCCCTCGTAGTTAAGTGATGAAAGGGCGTTGAGTAATTTTTCAACCTCTAAATCGCCTTCGCCGATTAAAACAGTCATTCCATCCTTCATATCTCCGAGGCGTACATATTTAATGTATGCGCCCAGATTTTTAATAGTGGTTTCAGCGGTTTCGCCTGCATCAAAATATGTTCCTCTCACATTCCAGGATACACCGATAGCCGCAGAAGCAAAGTGGTTGATAACACCGATTACATTTTCGGTTCTTGCAAGGTAACCAACAGTTTCAAATAAAATGTTAACATCGGAAGCCTCAGCACGCTTGATTGCTCTGGATATTTTTTCATCAAGTACGTCAAAGGATGTTTTTTCTTCTGTACGGACAATAACATTTTCAATACCCGATGCAGCTGCCATGCTTACATATTTTTCAACAAGCTCAGCAGTAGTATTTTCACTTTCAATAGGATCAGGCATACGCAGAGCCGAAACAGAAAGGCTTCTGTTAACAAGCTTTCTTTTTGCATCGGCAATACGGTCGCGTCTTAATATACTGTCGTGATGACTGCTTCGTTCTTTTATGGCATCGTAAATTTCAAAGCCCTCAAAACCATAGTCAAAGGCATAACGACAGGTGTCAAGGAATGTGGCTCGACTTACATTTTTAGTCGAAAAAACAATTTTCATATTATGCCTCCTCGAATACGATTTTGTTTAAAGCATTGATATATGCTCTGATACTTGCGGCAACAATGTCAGTGGATGTACCGTTACCTGAATAAAGCTTGCCGTTATTACGAAGTCTTACAAGTGCAGAGCCGAGAGCTTCTTTTCCCTCTGTTACAGATTGCACCTGGAAATCATCAAGCTCATAGTGGTGACCTATGCACTGTTCAATTGCACGGAAAACAGAGTCGATAGGACCGTCACCGTTACTTACACCGCAAATAATTTCGTCATTGCATTTCAAAGTAACCTGAGACATAGATGTTGACATATTGCTGCTGGTGGTTGTATATGTTTCAAAATGGTAGGTGGAAGGAGCCTGCATAGCAGAGCTTGCTATAATTGCCTCGAATTCTTTATAGCCAACAGCACCCTTCTTTTCGCACACCTGCTTAATAACCTTGTGCACATTGCCGATATCAGAATCGGAAAGCTCGTAGCCTAATACAGCAGCTGCCTGAGCCACCTGGTCAATTGTGGAATCAGAGTCAATGAGAATCTTTTTACCTTCGCTGATTGATTTATTGTTTTCATATTCATCGTGGTTAATGCTTGATAACATATCTTCAATGCTTGCATGAATTTTTGTGTTGTTCAGTTTTATTTCGGCATTAATTTGCTTACCACAAGCATTTATTGCATCGGAAATTTCACCTGTAAGAAGTGCATTTTTGCCTGCCATTGCACATTTTATGCCGTCAGCACCACTTTTGATTGCAGAAAAGGCAGATGCAACAGCCATGCTGATACGGTCTGATACCTGCACATAAACAGGAATGCTTACTGCTTCTTTTACTTTTGAAACCAATTCTGCAATATCGTCAGGAGTTGAAGCACCAGCATCATCGCAGATGGTGACAATACTTGCACCGCAAGCTTCAGCTTCCTTTACTGCGGCAATAAGGAACTCCTTATCGGCTCTTGTTGCATCAAGTGCAGAAAACTCTACGTCAGAGCAAGTAGCTTTTGCTGCCTTGATAAGCTCTGCAATTTTCTCAAGCATTTTTGCCTGCTTTACATGATATGTGTATTCCATCTGGATTGTGGATACAGGAAGCTCAATCTGAAGACGAGGCTTTTGTGCATCTTGGACACACTCCCAAGCAACAGCAACATCCTCAGTGCTGAATCCGACAGGAATTGCAAAAACAGCATTCTGCACATTCTGAGCGATTGTTTTATAAATGATTTTATCTTCACGAGGGGATTTTACTGCAGGAATTTCAATTACATCTGCCCCGATTTTATCGGCACAGTTTGCTACCGCAGACTTTTCACGGAATAGTAAGGATACAACTCTGTCCTCTGAAATCTTTTTAAGTGTGATGTCTGAAATAATTATTTTTTTCATTGTTGCTTTCCTCTCTTATGTATAAATGTAATATAAAACGGCAAAAATAAAATCCCTGAGATAATTAATCTCAGGGACGAATTTACATAAAATCCGCGGTACCACC
>JAZSNR010000073.1:0-30817 GCA_045536495.1 Acutalibacteraceae bacterium | reverse complement strand
CATCTGAGAAATTGTGTTTTCTCTACCGCCGGGCATATGGTTTGAAATATAGGGAATTTCTGCCCAGATTACAAGACCTCTTTCATCGCAAAGGTCATAGAAATACTGGTCGTGCTGATAGTGAGCAAGACGGATTGTTGTAGCTCCTACCTCGCAGATTAAATCCATATCTTCTCTATGGTGCTCGGGAAGAAGAGCGTTACCGAAGCCCCAACGGTCCTGGTGACGAGATACACCGCGCAAGGGATATTCTTCGCCGTTGAGAATAAAGCCGTTCTCGGGGTCAATTTTGAAGGTACGGCAACCGAAACGGCTTGAGATATTATCAACAACATTGTCGCCCTCAACAAGCTCGATTTCTGCTGTATAAAGGTAAGGGTCTTTTTTACCGTGCCAAAGGTGAACATAAGGAATTTTAAGAGTAACCTTTAAATCTCTCGTTTTTTTCTCTAAAATTGTTTTTCCGTCAGCACCCTTAATTACATATTTCAGCTTTTGATTTTCTTTTAAATTAACAACCCAAGTTTCAATTTCAACATCTGCATCATTACCATTGATTTCGGGTGTAATTCTGAGACCGGGGCCACCGTGATGCATAAGCTCAAAGTGAGAGTCATTTACGCAAATGATGTTAACATCTCTGTAAAGTCCGCCATAGAAAGTGAAGTCTGCCATCTGAGGATAAACCTTGTCATTAGCTGCATTATCAACTGCAATAACAAGAAGATTTTCTTCCTTGATGCCGTTTGTTATGTCAACTCTCCAGGTTGAATAACCGCCATCGTGGTGAGCGAGAACCTTGCCGTTGAGATATACATCTGCAGAAGAGTTTGCACCCTTGATTTCAAGATAATATTTTTCTGCTTCGGGAAGCTCGAATTTCTTAAAGCTCTTTACATAGTAGCAAGCACCACGGAAATAGTCATTATCGCCGTCCTGACCGTCAATAGCGTTCCAGGAGTGAGGGAGATTTACCCAACACCAATTTGTAGGAAGCTCTGAAGGAACAGTTGTTGCCTGCTTTGAAAAAGCCCATTTTCTGTTGATATTTAAAACTTTTCTCATAATTTTCTCCTACTTATAAGTATTTAATGTTATTTTTTTCTTTTATTTATATTTTATTCTTAAACAAACAGAAAAAGGAAAGCATCCCGATTTTTTCAGGATGCTTTCAATATTTATGCTTTTTTAATAAACTCTGCTTCCTCTTTTTTACCAATGTTATATATAAATTTCATTGAAAGGAAAGCAATAAGAGAACCTACTGCAAGAACTATGAAATACAAAGTTTTTACTTTGTCGCCGAAGTCTGCATTCTGAATTGCACCTTCGCCCTCTTGGAAATTGATTGCAACAAGGCCCAAGGAAACAACCGCCTGACCGATACCCTGTGCAAGCTTACGGAAGAATGAATACAGAGCATAAAGGGAGCCTTCCTCGCTCTTACCTGTTTTCCTGTAACTCATTTCAATACAGTCAGCAACAATTGCCCATACTGAAATCTGGAATACAGCGTTACCAAGATTAAGACCCATTAAGCAAACAATATAAATAATCATACCTGTCATATTGGGTGAAATGGGAACGAAAATGGAAACAAGACCCGAAATTGCACCTACAAGCATTGTAGAAACAATAACATTTTTCTTGCCGAATTTTGCTGTTAATTTACCAACAAATATCATAAAGATAATCATCGGTGCATAGCTACCTACCATTGCAATTCCGACTTTATCGGCTTCCTTAAAGAAATACTGGAAAACCATATTGTTAAGTGACATTGTGGAATTGAAAAGTGCAACGGAAGCCACGGTAGCGATTGTTGCACCAACCATAGCGCGATTGGTAAAGAATGATTTAACAGAAGATATAATTGCACTGAAGCCTGTTGATTTTGCTTCTGTTTCGTGATGAACTCGTTCTTTAACGAGTTTAGTTGTTCCCCAAAGCACAACTAAAGCAAATACCGACAAAACAACCGCAACAGGAAGAAGGGTTTCACCCTTAAGATTCTGAATCTCTTCGCCTGCACTATTTGTTGTGGTGCTGTAAACAATACCGGGAAGAACCATCATAATAACAATAGCAGGAAGAGCTGCACCGATACTACGGAAAGTGGAAAGAGAAACTCTTTGCTGAGGGTCATCTGTAATGACAGAATGAAGAGAACCATAAGGAACATTTACCATTGTGTAGGCAATTGACCACAAACAGTAAGAACCAAGGCACCATGCACATTTAGCCATATATGGCAATGTTTTTACTGGGAAGAAAATTGTAACATTGAAGAAAACAAGTGCTACACCGCCAAGAAGAATCCACGGCATATATTTGCTTTTTTTACCGATTTTTTTGGTATCAACAAGGTTACCGATAACAATATCATTAACAGCATCAAAAATCTTTGAAATCATAATGATAATTGCATACGCTTCAGGGGAAACACCTATGTACTGCAAATAAAAGAGTTGCATAAATGTTGAAACGAACTGAAACGAAAAACCGCAACCCATATCACCCATAGCATAGCCAAGTTTATCCTGCCAACCGAAAGGTCTTATTTCGTTGGGTTTGTTTTTAAGCTTTGTACTCATTCATCACATCTCCTATAAAAGATTGTAATTATATAATAACTTATTTTTCACATAATTGCAATATTGCTAAACTGTTAATTTTTAGGTAAAAAAATACAACGGCTTTTGCACCGTTGTATTTATCTCATTTTTTATGCTTATTCTCTAAAAACTTAACATTTTCGTCAACCTGCTTTTTATGAAGCGGATACCAAAACCACAAAACTAAAGCGAGTAAAATAAAGCCAACTGCAGGAACAAGAGTTGAAATGTCAAATATACCTTCTAAAACGTCTTTATCAAAGGCAGTTGTTTCCGAATAACCGATAGCTGTTAAAAGACCGCCCGTAACTCCCGATGCAGCCGCTTGACCTAACTTTCGGGCAAAGGAATAAAGAGCATAAACAGAGCCGTCTTCCCTGACACCGTTTTTAATCTCAGAATAGTCTATAACATCGGTAATAAGCGCCCAGCTAACCATTGAAAAAACGCCCAAGCCCAGCCAACAAACTGTTTGAATAGCTATATAGACCAAAACATTCTGAGGACGAATAAAATAAATCAAAAGGCTTCCTACGCCTGCAAAAAGGTTTGAAAATGCGCTTACCTCTGCTTTGCCGAATTTTCTTGCAAGGGGTTTAGCGGCAAATGCGGCAACTATCATTCCTCCCACCATAGCAAGAGTCGATACGCTCTGCATACTTGCATTACCGTAATAATTGGGGAAAATATAGTTTGTCATTTGTTGGAGGGTGAGCTGTGCCAGAAGCATTACAATAGAAGCGGCAATTATTGAAATCAATGCACGATTTTTAACCGCATTTCCGAGCATTCTGAAAACATTATTATCGCCGTGATTCAAAGGTGCGGAATGAAAAGTAACTCTTTCCCTTATTAAACCGTAGCATAGCAAATAACATACAATAGCGAGAACAGAACAAACACCTGCTACAAGTGTAAAGCGTCCGCCGTTCATTACGTCCTTACCCTGCACCTTATCATAAACAATAAGAGGAATTACCGCTGTAACAAAAGCACCTGCAAGCATACCGCCCATTGTTCGATAGGTTGAAAGGGATTGTCTGTCATCGGGGTCATTTGATATTGCAGATGCCATTGACCCGTAAGGAATGTTTACAGAAGTATAGAAAACAGAACCCCATAAAATATAGGTAACAAAAAGGTATGCTACCTTTACGGCATAGGGCAAATTCGCCAAAGAGGACTGATACATTAAAAATGAAGAAATGGCAACAGGACCGCTCATTCTGAGAATCCACGGACGAAATTTGCCGTTTTTAGTATTTTTGCTTCTGTCGCAAATGCGCCCCATTGTAACATCGGTAAAAGCATCAACAAAACGTGCAATTGCCATAATTGTTCCCACAACTGCAGGCGAAACACCCATAACGTCGGTATAAAACTTCATAAGAAATGAAGAAGATAATATAAAAGTGAAATCGTTACCAAAATCACCGAATAAATAGCCTAATTTATCTTTTATTCCGAAAGGTCTTACATTGGAATTTGTTTTCATAAAAACACTCCTTTTCCCAATTACATCAATTACTTTTCTCAAAATATATAAAAATATACCAATATTGATTTTAATAAATCGATGTGTTATATTTATAAAAAACGGAAAGAAAAAAGGAGAACTAATATGGATCTTTTAAAAGAAATATGGGCGGCTAATCCCCCTGCGGCATTTGCCGTGCTTTGCCTTATCGGTTATTTCTGGGGTATGGCAGTTGTTTTTATTTCAAAGCCTTTAAAGAATGCAGAAAGCTTTTCAATCAAGCCTGTTGATAATGCAGGTAAAACAGAAATCCGCGTTTATTACGGCGGTATTTCATTTGCTTTAGGTGCCTTCCTTCTTTACCTTGCACTTACCTTACATACTGCAACTTATTCCCTTGTAGGCGGTCTTTTCTTTGCAACAACGGTTCTGGTTACAAGAACAATTTTCCTTTGCGTTGATAAAGGCTGGAAATGCCCATACACAAAACTAGCTATTCCTGCAGAAAGCGCTTTCGTTATCGCTCTTTGGGTTTGCTACATACTTTCGAAAAATTACTAAAAAATAACTCTCGATGTTCTTCGCATCGAGAGTAGTTTTTCATTTAAAGCTTTCAACCATATTTGCCAGGTGTCTTGCGGCATCGTGCATATAGCGAAGCATTGATGGGTAAAGCTCTGTCGGAATATCATTGAGAATATTGTCACTTTCCAGAGTTATGTAACCCTTATAGTCAATATCTGCAAGAGCTTTTGCAATTTCTGTCCAATTCAAATCAAGTGTAAATGGTGGAAAATGCCAATCGTCAAAGGTATCGTTATCGTGAACATGAAGGCACCCTACCCTATCTCCAAGACCGCGAAGCATTGCTTCCGGTGTTGAGCCAACAAGAGCGCAGTGACCAATATCAACGCAACAGGTGAAATATTCTCTTGGAAGAGCATCATAAAACTCTGCAAATTCTTCGGGCAAACTGCAAACATTGGGCGTTTGCTTTCTTGTTACAGGGTCTTTTTTGCCAAACATATTCTCAAGAGCAATTTTTACTCCCGCATTTTTGGCATCGTCCAAAAGCCCCATATACATTTCCATATTCTTTTCGAATTTATTTTCTCCGAAAAACACTGGATGAACAACAATGTTTTCAACACCAAGCATACCTGCAATTTCAATGGAACGCTTAACCTTCGGGAGCATATTTTTATTATACTCCTCGTCACCATCTCTCATTGTTGGGAATGGTGCATGTGCCTGACAAAAAGGTTTACCGTAGCTATCGGCAATAGCTTTGAGTTCTTTTGCAATTTCTTTATAAGAATCAGAGTTCAAAGGACAATCATCTTTTGCCATATGGAACATTGAAAAATCAATAGCGTCGAACCCTGCCTCGCAAACCATTCTCACCGCTTCATAGTCATTTAAACGAGCTGAAATATATTCCGTCTGAGTTGCTATTTTCATAATAATCTCTCCTTTTATTTCACTTTACCATAAAGGCACTTTGTCGGCTCTTTTTCAATTACAAGACCGCAATAATTACACATAATACATTTTGCTTCGTCCTTACCATCTTTTAGTTTTTTAACCAAATTGGGTTCACAGATAAAAGGTCTGCACATTGAAATGAAATCTGCTTTGCCTGTTGTAATTATATCTTCCATATCACTGACTTTATGTATTCCACCAACTACAATTACAGGAACCGAAACATTATTTTTGATTATAGTTCCATTACCCACATTAAAATTTTCCAAAGGTGAGGGTTGTTTTATCAATGGATTAACAAGATTTGCCATAGGTAAAGCAATTTTATTAAGTATTTTCGGGAATGATGCGCAAGGTTCTCTATATTTGAAAACTGCCTCCATGGGCATAAGTTTACTGCGCATAGTATTCATTCCGTCCTGAACAGTACCGCAGGAAACTTCAACTGCATCGCACCCTGCCGCTTCAAGTCTTTTACAAATTTCAACAGATGATGTAATATTCATCCCGTTTTCTCTGTTGTCTTCAGCACTTATTTTAATCCATACAGGCAGTTTTGTTTTTGCTTTAATACCCTTTATAATAAGTTCAACTATCCTGCATCTGTTTTCGATACTTCCGCCCCATTCATCCGTTCTTCTGTTACCGTATGGTGAGAGAAAATCATGAAGGAGATAACCGTGACCTCCATGGAGTTGAACCGCATCAAAACCTGCTTTTTCAGCTCTTACAGATGCCAAAATAAAATCATCAATAATTGAATAAATTTCATCATTGGTAAGTTCTTTTGCTTTGTCGGGATAAAATGCGTGAAGCACATTTGAAGGTGCAACCTTTTGCATACCGATTGCTTTTGATGAAGTTTGCCTTCCACAATGAGCAATCTGCAAAACAATAGGTGTAGAATATTTATGTACGGCATTTGTAAGCTCTTTATATTTATCGATTACACCATCATCAAAAATTTTCATCATACGCGGATATGGTGAAACACCATTTTTGCTGACTGCCGCATAACCTGTTATAATGCAACCAACTTCATTCTGTGCCATATACACATATTTTCTTATAAGTTCATCAGTTGGCGCGCCAACTTCATCAGCAAGACCATCGTGAGTCGCACTACGAATTATTCTGTTTTTTACCGCAATACCGGATATTGTTGTTTCATTAAAAAGCATAACATTAAAATCCTCAATTTTTTTATATAGTAACACACCTGATTTAATATATCAATAAAATAATACATATATCGCCGAGACCGGTTCAAGTCCTACCTTTTCTCTTAAAAACAAAAATAGAGAGCAACCACAAAAGTGATTTCTCTCTATTTGGTGCCGGTGACCGGACTTGAACCGGTACGATGTTGCCACCGAGGGATTTTAAGTCCCTTGCGTCTGCCTATTCCGCCACACCGGCACAGCTCTTAAATTATAATATTATCACTAATAATTGTCAAGAGTTTTGTTACCAAAAAATCGATAAAATTTCAAGTTCAATTCACAGATATATTTCGCGTTACTTTCACATACTGGCATCTGGTGACTGGCAACTGGCATTTAAAAATGACGATAGGTAAAAACCTATCGTCATTTTTACTTTATCTTATTCCAAAATTCTCAATAACATAGTCCATATCTTTGTCGCCACGGCCTGAAAGGTTAATAAGAATTGAACCGTGGTCCATTTCTTTTGCCATTTTCATAGCGTATGCTACTGCGTGGGAGCTTTCGATAGCGGGAATGATACCTTCAAGACGAGAGAGCTTATAAAACGCGTCAATTGTTTCTTCATCGTCAACAACATCATATTTAACTCTGCCGATATCCTGCAAGAATGCGTGTTCGGGACCTGATGATGGGTAATCAAGACCGCTTGCAACGGAATAAACGGGAGCAGGTTCGCCGTTTTCGTCCTTAAGCATAATGCTGTTAAAGCCGTGCATTATACCCTCTGTTCCGTATTTTAAACTTGCGGCGTGGTCGCCGAGCTTGGGACCTCTGCCGAGAGGTTCAACACCATAAATATCAACGGGGTCATTAAGGAAGCCTGCGAAAAGACCTGCCGCATTTGAGCCACCGCCAACACAAGCAACGATTGAATCAGGCAAATGACCTGTCATTTCAATAAACTGCTCTCTTGCTTCGATACCAACAACGCTCTGGAAATCTCTTACCATCATTGGAAATGGGTGAGTCCCGAGAACTGAACCGATGCAATATATACAATCTTTGTATTCTTTACTATATGCATCAAAAGCCGCGTCAACTGCTTCCTTAAGAGTCTGAAGTCCGTGGGTAACCTCAATAACATTTGCACCGAGAATCTTCATTCTTGCAACATTGGGAGCCTGTTTTTTAATATCAACAGAGCCCATATAAATATCGCATTCAAGTCCAAAATATGCCGCCGCAGTTGCAAGAGCAACACCGTGCTGACCTGCGCCTGTTTCAGCAATAATTTTCTTTTTACCCATATATTTTGCAAGAAGAGCCTCACCCATACAGTGATTGAGCTTGTGAGCACCTGAATGGTTCAAATCCTCACGCTTTGCATAAAGCTGAACTCTGCCGATACTGTTGGAAAGTCTTTCAAGGTGAGTAATGGGAGTTGGTCTGCCCTGAAATTCTTTTCTGATTCTGCGAAGCTCTGCAATAAACTTTCTTGACTGGCAAATGTCATAATATGCTTCGGTAATTTCCTGCATGGGAGCTTTTAATTTATCGTCAATAAAAACTCCGCCGTATTTTCCGAAATAGCCATCTTTTGTGGGGTAATCCTTATAATATGTATCAAAATCGATGTCGTTGAAAATCATAATCAATTCTCCTTTATTATAATACTGCAGGGCAAATATAATAACCTGCCCCATAAACAATGGGACAGGTTTAATAATCCTGCGGTACCACCCAAATTCGTGTAAAAAACACGCACTCAACTGTGTACTGACATACACATAGCATTGTAACGGTTGCTTACCGTCTCCCCTACTTAGTTCAGTTCGCCCTCGGAAGTCCATTCAATGAAAATTTCACTATCGGCATTCCACCACCGCCGACTCTCTTTAAGCTTCCTTTTCATTTACTACTCTTCGTCACAGGTTTATTTTATGTGTTAGAGTTTACCATTTAGTATTAAAAATGTCAACTATTTTTTTCTATTACCAATTTTTAGTGATATTTAGGTAAGAAATCGCCGTGAGCAACAATAAGGTCATCAACCATATTTTTAATATCGTCAATGCTCAATTCACTTGCAGTATGAGGGTCAAGCATTGCTGCCTGATAGATATGCTCAAGTTTTCTTGTTTTAGCTGCTTCAATTGTAAGAAGCTGAACATTGATATTTGTCATATTCATTGCCGCGCACTGTACGGGAAGAGCGCCAACATAGGTACCGTGAACACCTTTACCGTCAACAAGGCAAGGAACCTCAACACAAGCTTCAGCAGGAAGGTTCGTAATAAAGCCATGGTTAAGCACATTACCGCCGATTTTATATGTTGTGTTTGTTACAACGGACTCCATAATATGAGAAGCATATTCATTTGAACGGGTATGCTCTTTAACCCCTGTTTCAAGAAGCTCTTCATATTCCTTTTTCCAACGTGCAATCTGATTTACGCAACGTCTGGGATATTCATCAAGAGGAATATTGTATTTTTCAATAAGCTCGGGATATTTGCTCTTTATGTAGAACATATTGTACTCTGCGTTATGTTCACTTGACTCTGTGCAGTAATAACCGAAATTCTTAATGTATTCAAGACGAACCTTGTTTTTGAAATCGGGGTCATCAAGCTTTGCCTGAACTCTGCTTTTGATTTCGGGATAAAGGTCGTTACCGTCTTTATCTTCTATTTCAAGAAGCCAACCCATATGGTTAATACCTGCAATAAGCTCTCTTCTGCCCTCTAACTTATCTTCCATACCCAAATCTCTGAAAAGGTCGCTACTGCAAGTCTGAACGCTGTGGCAAAGACCAACGGTATTAACACCTGTGTATCTCTGCATATAGCCTGAAAGCATTGCCATTGGGTTTGTATAGTTAAGGAAAAGTGCATCGGGGCAAACCTCTTCCATATCCTTTGCGAAATCATCCATAACGGGAATTGTACGAAGTGCGCGCATAATACCGCCGATACCGAGGGTATCTGCAATAGTCTGACGAAGACCGTATTTCTTGGGTACTTCAAAGTCGATTATAGTGCAAGGGTCATAAAGACCAACCTGAATAGCATTAACAACAAAGTTTGCACCGCGAAGAGCATCCTTACGGTTTTCAACACCGAGATAGCATTCTACTTTACCGTAGCCGCCCATTGTTTTCTGCATTGCTTCGATAATTGTTTTGCTCTCTTCAAGACGCTGTCCGTCAATGTCATAAAGGGCGAAAACGCTGTCACGAAGAACCTCAGAGCACATACAGTCACCGATAACGTTTCTTGCAAAAACTGTGCTACCTGCACCCATAAATGTAATTTTCATATTATTAACCCCTCTTTCAAGGTATTTTAGACTTAGATAATAAATCCGCCGTTGACAGAAAGAATCTGACCTGTGATAAATTTTGATTTATCGCTTACAAGAAAGCTGACAGCTTTAGCTATATCATCGGGAGTTCCGAGAGCGTTTAAAGGCGTTTCTTCCTTTAACATTTCTTTATCGCTTTCGGAAAAGCTATTCATCATATCCGTCAAAACAACACCGGGAGAAACCGCATTAACGCGCACACCTGAAAGACCGACTTCCTTTGCAAGTGCCTTTGTCAGCCCGATTAAACCGGCTTTAGAGGCAGAGTAATGAACTTCCATAGAAGCACCCACCTCGCCCCACATTGAAGCGATGTTTATGATTACGCCGTCTTTCTCGTTAATCATATTCTTAAGAGCTTCTCTTGAGCAATAAAATGCACCGGAAAGATTCGTGCCGAGCATTTTCTGCCACATTTCATCGGTTATGTCCGTGAATAGCACTTGCTCTGCAATTCCTGCATTATTAACAAGAACACTAACATTGCCAAGTGCTTTTGAAATCTCCGAAAACATTTCTTTGACCGCAGAAGGATTAGAAACATCACAACTGAAAATTTCTGCTTCGGTTATTTCGGAAAGTTCATTTTTTAAAGCGATTGCTTCTTTTTCGGAACTATTATAATTTATTGCAATTTTAAATCCGTCACTTGCCAGGGAACGGCAAATTGCCCCACCGATTCCCTTTGCCCCCCCTGTTACAAGGGCAACCTTGTTTATATTCATAATTAGTCAGTGGTTGTTGCTGTTGTGGACAAGCTGCCTGCCAGCTCAGATACTTTTTCCGTATTTATTGCCTCTTCGGTATATCCTGCAGGCGGAAGAAATAAGCCTTCGGAAATATTGGAAGAAATCACATCATAATAAAGTATTGCACCATCGGAAGAAAGTGTTTGAACAAGAGTTTTTCCGTTAAAATAATCATAAGTACCGTCATCGTACTGAACAACAGTGTATTTCACGCCATACATTTTTTCAGTAAATGTATCAACTTGATTTTTATTGGCGTAAAGATTGAAAACATCGCCGGTAAGAAGCTCGTCAAATTCGCCTGTGTTTTCTTCACCGCCTAAATCTTTCGGAATCTTTGCATAGGTCTTTGTTTCAGGGAAAACCAAATATACATATTCATTACCCATAATCAAGCACAATTCTTTACCTTCCAAAACGCTCCTGAAAGAAAACCTGCTTCCATCTCTTGCCATTTTATAAGGGTATGTTGCACCGTCTTTGGTAATAACTCTGCCTTCAATCAAATATTTGCTTGAATTGAGAACTGCAAAATCATCCTGAACAGCAGTATTATCCTTTTCGGGCGCAGTTGTAACTCTGTCAGAAGCCGGTTCCTTTGAAACTTTTTTTGTTGTTTCTTCTTCCTTTGTATCAAAGAAATCCTTGCCCTGCTGAACCTCTTCAGGTGAAAGGGTAACCTTTTCGGTTTCAACAACCTTACCTTTTTCATTTGTAACTTCAACAATTGTTACAACGGGAACAGGCTCAGTAGTAATATAGTGAACAACTGTTTCAATCTGGGTGCTACCCTCTTCATCTGTTACAACAACGGATTCAATTGAGGTTTCGGTATTATTTTCACCGTTTAAGCTTATTTCAAATTCACATCCGCTGAAAGCTATTAATATCACTATGAGCAATGCTACAATTGTTATTACTGGGGTTTTATTCATAATTCCCTCCGAGAAAGACATTTTCTATATATTAACATAAGTTTTTTTCAAAAACAATAATATCATAAAGAACATTAATATTGTTTACAATTTCTTTATTTTTAGGGTGATTTTTACCTTTTTTTACTATCTTTTACCAGCATTCTGAGATATGCAAAGGTATATTCCTCGCCGTAATCCTTTAACATTGTTAAAAGGCTTTCCAATAAATCCGAGGTTTTCGGGTGAATAACCCTTCTGTGCTTTGCTTTCATAAAATATTCTAAAGGTGAATCGTCGGTATATTTATCACCGTTATATATTTTTCCTGCGGCAACACGGTCGCAAAACATCTCCGCAACATATCTTATGGGCATTTCCACAGGCTCAATAAGCTTTGAAACAGGGTTATAGTCTGTCCAGTATTCAAAATGATGCTTGTTTCTGCCTTTGTGGTGAATCCAAGCAAGAGAATAGCCGTATTCCGCTCTTTCTCCCTCATTAGGACTGCGCTGACCGGTATAGTATTTAATACCGGGAAGAAATTCAGTTGGAGAATATTTAGACAAATCGTGCCTGAGTCCCTGCCATAAAACACCTGCTTTTCTGCAATGCTTTATAACAATATGGCGATGTTTGGTTATTGTTACAAAATGACCTATAAGGTTTTTCATAATTCATTCACTCTGATTATTTGCTTATTTTATAAACATATAGATGTTCGCAACTAACATCCTCGGGAGCGCATATATCTGCTCTTAAAGCGAGTTTACCATCCTTATTTGAAGCAATTACAGTACCCTCTGAACCGAGAAGAGAAATCTTATAATTTTCGCTGAAATCAATTTCCTCAAAAACAGTTTCTTTTGATGGGAATTTTTCTGTTATTGCATAGATATTGCCGTCTCTTTGGGTATAGTAAACACCCTCTGCGCTCTTTTTAGAATAAACCTCGCTTTCATAAATAGCTTCGCCATTTATCTCTAGCCATTTACCCATTCCGAGAAGACGCTCTTCCATAAGAGGCGGAATTGTTCCGTCGCCATCGGGACCAATATTGAGAAGGAAGTTACCGCCCTTTGAAACAAGGTCACAAAGAGTTTTGAGAAGCTCTTTTACAGAGAGATAGTTTTCACAACCCTCTTCTTTATTTATACCGAAAGAGCAACCGATACCGCGACATTCTTCAAAGGGTCTGTCAAGCTCAACGTCTTCAATTCGTCTTTCTGTACCGAGGTAAACATCAATAATGCCGTATTCGGTTGTGAAGTTACCGCCCTTTCTGCCGCGAGTTTCTTTACCCCAACGGTCATTGGGAACGATAAAATCCTTAACAGAAGATTCATTATAGAGCCACTGTAAAAACTCTGTTGAATGCCAGACAGAGCTTTCCTGCTCCCATTCGCCATCTGTGAAAAGAGTGTTAGGTTGGTATTTTTCAACAAGCTCTTTAAGCATTGGATGAAGATGCTCTAAAGCATATTTTTCAGGGTCTTCAAGGTAATAGGGATGCCACCATTCATATACTGAATGATAAACACCGAAACGAACGCCTGTACCCTCCATTGCATTTTTTAACTCCATAAGAAAGTCGCGTTTAGGAGCACATTCAACAGAGTTAAGACCGGGAGCATATTCTGTTTCATAAAGGCAATAGCCGTCATGATGCTTAGAAACGAAGTTTATGTATTTTGCGCCTGAACGCTTGAAAAGGCCTGCCCATTTATTTGCATCAAAGCGGTGCCCAGTAAATTCATTTTTAAAATCATAATAGGGTCTTGAATTATAATGCTCTTTGTGGAATGCTTTATATTTTACCTGTGCTTCTGTTTCAGGTTTTTCCATATTACAAGCATAGCCATACCATTCTGCATAATCTTTAATGGGTGCATAAGCAGGGATGCTGTAAAGCCCCCAATGAATAAAAATACCGAATTTCGCTTTACCGAACCATTCGGGCACTTTTCTTGAATTCAAGGATTCCCAATTATTTTCAAACATAAACTTACCTCTTTTCATATATTTCAATAGCAAAATGAACAGTTGTTTCAAGTCTTTCAAGAGAAAACAGCCTTTCGGCATCTTCCCTGCCGGTTTTATAATAATAAGGAGTCATTTTAAAAAGATTTGCAATATCATCTTTTTCGGTTAGCTTGATTTTATATTTAATTTCCTTTACTGAAACAAGCTTGAAAAGCTCATCTTTTCTTTTTTCAGGCTTGTTTTTATAAGGCTCTTTATACAATGCACATTTAAGCTCCCACAAATGCTCTTCAAGAGGCACAGCTTTAATAAGCATGCCGTTGGTGTCTAACACTCTGTAAAACTCATCGTAAGCAGAGGGTGCAAAAATGCTTAAAACACAATCCGCACTTGCATCTTCAAAGGGAAGAGAAAATGCACTTGCAACTGCAAACTGACCGTTTTTAATGCTTTTTGAGGCATATTTCAGTGCATCTTTTGAAATATCTATACCGAAAATTCTGGTATTGTTACATCCAGAAATTGCAGAGGTATAGTACCCCTCACCGCAACCAACATCAATAATCGTTGGGTTTTCGGGTGTAGCTTCTCTTACGGTTTCACAGAGCTTATCACGAAGCTCCCCGTAAAACCCTTTTTCTAAAAACTCTCGTCTTGCCCGAACCATAAGCTTGTCGTCACCGTGACGCTTTAAAGAGGATTGCTGTGACATTAAGAGATTAACATAACCGTCCTTTGACACATCAAAGCAATGATTATTCGGGCATTTATAAGTTTTTTCATATAGTGATAATTCACTTTTACAAACAGGACAAATAAAATTCGACATAATATAATAAGCACAAATAGGCTACCATTCGGTAGCCTAAATTTTCATTCTTCTATTAACAATTTTTTAAGTTCGCTCATAAATGTGTTTATATCTTTAAACTGACGGTAAACAGATGCAAAGCGAACATAAGCAACCTCGTCGATATCTTTGAGCTTGTCCATAACCAGCTCACCGATTCTTACAGAGGTAACCTCTCTGTCAAGGGAGTTCTGAATTTCTGCTTCAATTTCGTCGATAGCTTTTTCGATAACATCAACTGAAACAGGACGCTTTTCGCAAGCGCGCATCATACCGTTGAAGAGCTTGTCGCGGTCGAAAACCTCACGGGATTTACCGTCTTTTTTCACAACAACTATGGGAACACTCTCAATAATCTCATAGGTTGTGAAACGCTTACCACAGCTCATACACTCTCTGCGGCGGCGAATTCTTTCTCCCTCGTCTGTCGGACGGGAATCAATTACTTTACTTTCTTCAAAACTGCAAAAGGGACATTTCATACTGTCTGCCTCCGTTAACATAAAGTAAAATAATTATACCAAGTCTTGTGTTACAATTCAATAGTTTTTCAATATTTTGTATTGTTCTCCCCTACATTTTCCATTGAAAAAGTATATTTCTTATATTAATATTGTTTCGGTGATTATATTGAGCAACATTAAGAAATTTTATAAAGCATTAGGGCGCAAAACGCGACTGGTAATAAAATCCGCATTAATTCTTTCTTTAACCTTTTTTCTTTTGGGTGTTTTTGCAAACTATGCCCACTTCACACCCTTTCATTATGAGCTATTGTTAATTTCAGACGAATTGCTAGCAACCTCAAGAGCATTTCTTTCAATAGGTCTTCTGGGTGCTTTAATATTTAATTATTTAGAGAAAAAGGAGTGACGAAAATCGCCACTCCTTTTTGCTGTTATTTTTTTGTGTCTTCATTCGCTTTGTGGACAGAATTGAACGTATCTATTAAACCTTGAACCTTTTTGTCTTTACCGGAATAATCCGATACAAGCTTTGTTGAGATTTCACCCTCGGAGGTTATGACAAGCTCACCGATATTTTGAAGTTTTTCTCCTGTTGAAGAAACCAAAACCTCTTCACCGTTCTTATTTTCAACAAGTTTTTCAACAATTTCACTATGAGCGTGTCCGTCAATAACAGCATCAACATCGTATGTATTTGCAATAAGCTCTTCGCAACTGTAGGGTGAATATTTTTCGCCGTCACCTAAATGGGAAAGAAGGATAACATAATCCGCCCCTGATTTTTTGCACTCGTCAACAGAACTTTGAACATGAGCAGCAAGCCTTAATCCCTCGTCACCAATACAGAATTCATACACATAATCCAGCCCTTCCATAAAGTATGAGGATTCGCCTGAAATCACCGTTTCAGGTGTTGTAACTCCCAAAAAGGCAACCTTAACATCACCATATTCAATTATTTTATAATCCTCTGTTTTTTCAAGATAATTCTCATAATCTCCTGTGTAATAAATATTTGTAGAAAGATACTGTGCATTAGATTTTTCAAGAAGCTTTCCAATATTTTCCGGTCCGTAGTCAAATTCGTGTTCACCAAGAACCGCCAAATCATAGCCTACAGCATTCATAATATCGACAATATTCTCTCCTTTTGAAGCATCGCCGATTTCTCCGCCCTGAACTGCATCACCGCAGTCAACAAGAGTAACATACGGCGTTTTCGCTTCTACAGATTTTTTATAAGCCGCCAAACCTGCATAACCGATATTATCCTCAACAGCGCAATGAACATCGTTAGTATAGAGAATAACAATATCATCCTTTGTTTTTTTACCGCCGCAACCACCTAAAAAAGTTATAAGCAGAACAGCAGTCATAATCGCACAAATAATTCTTCTAAATCTGAAATTCAAAGTATCACCTATTTTCTTGGTTTTTAATATATTAACATAGCACAGATAAAAAATCAACGGCAACGAATAGCGTGATACTCTAACCAGAGTATCACGCAACTCTATTCGCCTTCGGCGAGTTATATTGCTTCGCAGTTATATTCGGCTTGCGCCGAGTGTTATTTGCTTCGCAAGTTATTGGCGAATAAAATATCACTAAACCCTTATGGTTTAATATCACTTTCGCAAAGCGAAAATATCACGCTGACAGCAGTCAGCATATCACTATACAGACAAAAAAGAGAAAACTCGTTATATAACAGACGAATCTTCTCTTTTCTGCTATTAGTGGGTTTGAGCTACTGCCCAACTGCATTTGTACGCATAAATGCGATGCTGGTTCTTAACAAGAATTTAAACATTTTTCAAATTCTCCGTTAAGAACAACGCACCATCCCGTCACCGTTGATTTTGGTTTATTTAATTTTAAGGCTTGAAATAACTTCAAGGACTTCTTTCTGAGATTCGTAGCCAAAGAAATTTATTTGCATACTTTTATCGAGATTATCCTTTGACTGAATTATAAATTGATATAAACACCTTTCACCATTATTAAGTTCAGTCCCAACACAATAGAATTTATCATTTTTCACTAAAAGATACCCTGAGCCAATCCCCATAGAATCCTTAACGGTATAATATGTCAACGCTTTCGCATAAGTTTCAGGTGTGCAGAAAAAAGGCGCATCGGGTTCGGGCATTTCCAATATCATTTCATAAAACGATAAATCATAACCCGGGGCTAAATCAGGACTGTAGCCCATAAGATCTAACCCCCATTTCACAAATGGTTTTGCAGGGGAAAACATGTCGTTCAGATATGATGATATTTCATATTTTAATGATGTATCATGTTCAATGAAATGAATGTATTTATTTTCATTGATAACTAATTTCTGGGTATCACTTTCTTCATAATTTTCAATTTTATACTTTTCACCAATACATAAGGTTGCACTGTCGTTTTCGTAATCTTTTTTATCAACCAAATCAATATTCACACTTTCACACGCTTGACTGTAAGGAAAACTCCCATCATTAAAAACCTCGTGGTTAGTTTTAGCGCCATATAAAATAAAGCGGTACATACCTATAACACCAAAAAGAATAGTAAGAATAAGCACAAGAGCAACTGTTTCAATTATAGTTTTCTTTTTACCTTTTTTAATTCTTTTTCCTGCGTTTTTAACGGCTTCTTTTACATCCTCATCAACCGCAGGTACAACGGGACAGTCTTTGATTTTACGGAGTTCTTCCGAACATTCGGCACACTCTTGCAAATGCTCTTCCACGCATTCCGCGGATTTTTCGCTACAAACATTATCTGCATATAAAGGCAGTAAATCTTTTATAATTTCACAATCAAATTTATTCATTAAAGTCACCTAACCTTTCTGAAATTCTACATCTCGCTCTGTGATATGTAACTCTTGCCCAGCTTTCTGTTTTAGAGAAAACCTCGGCAATAACCGAAAAGGGAAGTTCACCCAAGGCTTTCATATAAAACACCTCTTTATAAGGTGAAGGAAGCTCAGTTGAAAGCTCGAGAATCTTTCTTGCACATTCTTTGTCATCAGCATTTTCCACAATATTATCGAAGGATGCAAGAGATGTGTAATCGTCAATATTATCTGTCTTTTTCTTTCGTTTCATTGAAACAAATTCATTATGAGCAATTCTGCAAAGCCAGGTTTCCATTCTGCACTCGTTTTTGAATTTATCAATGTTTTTAAAGGCTTTATAAAATGTTTCCTGGGTAATATCTTCCGCAAGAGTTTCATCACAACAAAGAGAAACAGCATAGCTTTTTACATATTTATAGTATTTTGAAAATACAAGTTCTATATCTTCCATACCATCTCCCCTTTCACACTTTTTTGAACGTTCATATATTAGACGAGTGAGGATACTATTCGTTACAAAGAAAATTCAGCAAAAATTAAATAATCAATGCGTAGCATTGTATATCATCAAGGCGAAAGCCTTGCATATCATCAACTTCGAAGAAGTTGTATATCATCATTGCGAAAGTTTTATACATCTGCGATGATGATATACGCCTTCGGCGATGATATACACGCTAAAGCGTGATGATATACCATTGCTTTCGCAATGGATAAAAAAATCGACAAGCCTAAGCTTGTCGATTTTTTGGTGAGTCATCGGGGATTCGAAGGGCTTTGCCCTTCGCACTCGCTTCGCTCGTTAACCCGATTGTGTTCGGCTTCGCCGAGAGGGGTTCGAATCCCCGCACAATAAACCCATCAAAAAAAAGAAAAAGCTATACACAAGTATAACTTTTTCTTTTGGTGAGTCATCGGGGATTCGAACCCCGGACACCCTGCTTAAAAGGCAGGTGCTCTGCCTACTGAGCTAATGACTCATATATAAACCCTGTAATCAGGGTTTAATTTTTATTTTATCAATGCAAAAGCAACAACTGCAGCAAGAGCTACCACAAAGAAAACGCCTGCAACAATTTTAGTAACCTTAACGAGTTTAGCCTCAATCGTTCTGCCTTTGTTCTTATCGAAGAAAGTGTCTGCACCGCCGGCAATCGCACCGGAGAGACCCTGTTGCTTACTTTGCTGAAGCATAACAGTAATAATAATTATTATTGCTGAAACGATAAGAATGGCGCCGATAAGGTAATGATACCATAAAAGCTGATCCATACGTAACTTTCCTTTCGATTCTGAACTGTGTTCGTTCACAACGCCCGATTATATTACCACATAAGGAATAAAAAAGCAAGTCTTTTTTAAACTTTTTTTAAAAAAATTTGCATACTATGTATTTTGCATAATTTTTCGGACAATATATATTCAGCGAATAAACATTTTGTACGCGTTTGCATCGTTTTTCGGAGTATTTGTGTTATACATCGTTTTTACGATTTACTCAAAACGGTTAACTTTATTCGCTCTCCCCGTTCAGAAGAACGGGGAGTTTTCTTTTATTACATTAAAGTCAATTGTTCCGCAGTATCTTCTGCGCTGAGGGTTGCACCTGCGGCAGGAAGAGTTTTTGTGCGGTAGCGGTGAGGTTTTGTAAACTCTCCCTCTTTATAAAGCCTTACACTCTGAACCTTATGATACTTTTTAAGAGTCATTACATTCACTCCTGCGGTATCTTTTGCTGCTTTGGGTGAAATTGCACCTGTATTAACAAGGAGATGTCTTCCTGCGGTTGAAGAAATAACAACCTCGGTATCTTCCTCTATATACATAGCCGCAACAATGGGAGCTTTATCGGAATATGCTTTAATAAGCTTTTTACGATTTGTTTTTGTTGCATAACCGGACATTGTAACCTTTGCTACCTTGCCGTTTTCAAAAACAAAGAGCATATAACCTTTATAGTCACTTGTAACCGCCATATAAATAGGTTTCTCGTCTTTTTCGAACTCAAGCTTTGAGGGAATAAAATCACCGAGAACGCTTGCCTTTGAATCTTCAAAATCCGAAGCTTTTGCTTTATAAACCTGACATTTATCGGTAAAGAACAGTAACTCTGCAGAGTTTTTGGAATTGATGGCACAAACCATCTCGTCCCCTTCTTTAAGCTTTTGCTCACCGCCCATACGAAGTGATAAGGGTGTAATTTTCTTGAAGTAGCCGTCACGGGTGAAGAAGAGATTTGCTTCATAATCGGGAATTTCTTCAACGAATTCCTCTTCAGTATCGGTGTCATAGATGATTTCACTGCGTCTGTCTCTGCCGTACTTATCGGAAACCTTTGTAAGCTCGTCAACAATAATCTTCTTAACTCTTGATTTACTGTTAAGAATATCTTCCATATCTTCGATGCTTTCTTTAAGGGTATCAATATCAGAAAGACGTTTAAGAATATATTCTCTGTTAAGGTGACGGAGCTTAATTTCCGCAACATATTCCGCCTGAATTTCATCAATTCCGAAGCCAATCATCAAATTGGGGACAACTTCACTTTCCTCTTCTGTTTCGCGAACGATTTTAATTGCCTTATCAATATCAAGAAGAATCTTTTTAAGACCCAAAAGAAGATGAAGCTTATCTTTCGCTTTTGTTAAGTCAAAATAAACTCTTCTCTTAACACATTCTGTTCGGAAAGCAATCCATTCTTCAAGAATTTCCGCAACACCCATAACTCTCGGCACACCTGCAACGAGAATGTTGAAGTTTGCGCTGAATGAATCCTCAAGAGATGTAAGCTTATAAAGTCGTTTCATAAGCTTATCCGGGTCTGTACCGCGTTTTAAGTCAATGGTAATCTTAAGACCCGACTTATCTGTTTCGTCCCTGATATCGCTTATCTCTTTAAGTGAACCCGCTTTAACCTTTTCAATTATTTTTTCAATAATCGCTTCACAGGTGGTTGTTGCAGGAATTTCTGTAATATCAATACAGTTATTTGATTTATCATAAGAATATTTTGCACGGATTTTAATTGAACCTCTACCTGTTGAATAAACCTCTTCGAGAGCAGCTCTGTCATAAACGATTAAGCCACCGCCGATGAAATCAGGTGCTTTGAGAGTTTCAAAAATATCAAAATCGGGATTTTTAATAAGACCGATTGTTGTAGCACACAATTCGCGTAAGTTAAAAGAGCAAATGTTACTCGCCATACCAACCGCAATACCGCTGTTCATATTAACAAGAACACTTGGGAATGAAACGGGCAAAAGTGTTGGCTCTTTCATTGTACTGTCGTAGTTATCAACAAACTCAACAGTATTCTTATCAATATCACCGAAAAGCTCTGAGCAGATACCCTCAAGCTTCGCTTCCGTATAACGAGCGGCGGCATAAACCATATTTTTGGAATATGCCTTACCGAAGTTACCCTTACTGTCAATATAAGGGTGAAGTAAAGTTTCGTTACCTTTTGAAAGACGAACCATTGTTTCATAGATTGCCGCGTCACCGTGGGGGTTGAGCTGCATTGTACGACCAACGATATTAGCAGATTTAATTCTTCCGCCGTTTATAAGTCCCATTTTATACATTGTATAAAGGAGCTTTCTGTGAGAGGGCTTAAATCCATCAATTTCGGGAATTGCACGAGAGATAATAACACTCATTGCATAAGGCATAAAGTTTGTTTCAAGAGTGTCGGTAATCTGCTGGGTAACAACCTCACCTGCGCCTATAATATTAGCTTTAACCTCTTCGGTTTTTGCTGTTTCCTGAACTTCTTTTTTCTTTCTTGCCATTATTATCCCCCCTTACGAAATATCTGCAAGGTCAAGATAGAGATGACCGTTTTCTGCAATAAATTCTTTTCTGTCCTGAAGATTGTCGCCTAAAAGAAGCTCAAACTTCTCTGCAATCAACTCTTCAACATCGTTGGGCTCAACCTTGATAAGTCGGCGAGTTTGCGGGTTCATAGTTGTGAGCCACATCATATCAGCATCGTTTTCACCAAGACCCTTTGAACGCTGAATGGTATATTTAGCATCGCCGATTTCTTCAAGAGCCATTTGTTTTTCTTTTTCCGTATACGCGAACCAGGTTTCTCCCTTTGAAGTAATTTCATAAAGGGGCGATTCTGCAATAAACACTTTACCCTCTTTAAGAAGAGTGGGCATAAGTCTGTATATCATTGTAAGTATAAGTGTTCTGATATGGAAGCCGTCCACGTCCGCGTCGGTGCAGATGATAATCTTACTCCAACGGAGGTTATCAAGATTAAACAAGGAAAGCTCTTTATTTGATTTACTTGAAACCTCGACACCGCAACCGAGAACTTTTATAAGGTCGATAATAATATCACTTTTAAAAATACGGTTATAGTCAAATTTCAAGCAGTTGAGAATTTTACCTCTGACGGGAATAACCGCCTGGAAAGCAGAGTCACGAGCCTGCTTACAAGCACCGAGAGCCGAATCACCCTCAACTATGAAAATTTCACGTTCATTTTTATCTTTACTGCGACAGTCAACGAATTTTTCAACTCTGCTTGTCATATCATTAGATGAGGTCAGAGTCTTTTTAAGATTGAGCCTTGTGCTTTCCGCTTTAACGCGGGAACGCATATTAATAAGAACTTGCTCGCAAAGCTTATCTGCATCAAGCTTATTTTCTATAAAGTAGATTTCAAGCTGGTGCTTAATAAATTCCGTTAAAGCTTCCTGAATAAACTTATTGGTTATAGCTTTCTTTGTCTGGTTCTCGTAAGATGTCTGCGTTGAGAAAGAAGATATAACAAGCACTAAGCAGTCCTCAACATCCTGAAAGCTGATTTTGGGGTCAGTTTTTGTATATTTACTGTTCTGCTTTAAATATGCATCAATTTGTGAAACAAATGCGCTTCTTGCAGCTTTTTCAGGCGCACCGCCGTGCTCAAGAAAGCTTGAGTTATGATAATACTCTTTCATTTGCTTTTTATTGGAAAAGCAAAGAGCAATATTGATTTTAACCTTGTATTCGGGCTTATCTTCTCTATCGCGACCCTTGCGTTCTGTTTGCCAGAACTGAACAGTTGTAAGACCGTCTTCACCAACGAACTCATTTACATAGTCAACAATACCGTTTTCATAAACATATTCAAAGGTTTCGAACTTGGTTTCGGTAAGCTGATTTTTGAGAATAAATTTAATACCGGGGTTAACAACAGACTGTCTTTTAAGTATCTCTTGGAAATATTCAATAGGAATAGCGATATCGGTAAATACCTTTAAATCGGGACGCCATTTAATACGTGTACCCGTATCCTTTTTATCATAGGGGGTTTTCTTCATTTCCCCGTTGATTTTACCGGCTTTGAATTTAAGCTCATAACAGAAACCGCCTGAATGAACCTCTGCTTCCATATATTCGGAAGAATACTGAGTTGCACAAAGACCGAGACCGTTAAGACCGAGAGAATATTCATAGCTACCGCCGTCATTTGTATCATACTTACCGCCTGCATACAAATCGCAGAAAACAAGCTCCCAGTTATAGCATTTTTCCCGGTTATTATAGTCAACGGGAATACCACGTCCGAAATCCTGAACCTCTACGGAGTGGTCAAGAAAACGTGTAACAACGATTTTCTTACCATAACCCTCACGAGCTTCGTCGATTGAGTTTGAAATAATTTCAAAAACGGAATGCTCGCAACCGTCAAGACCATCCGAACCGAAAATAACAGCAGGGCGCTTACGCACTCTGTCGGCACCTTTTAATTTTTTAATACTTTCGTTACCGTATTCTTTGGGTGACTGTGTTGTTTTAGCCATCAGTATACCTAACCTTTTCTAAAAAATACAATTTTTAGGGATTTTATCTTATATATTATACAATATCTTGTGATTTAGTCAAGATTTTTATTTCCAATAAAAACATAAAGGGAGTTTCTCGGGACAATGATGAATTACCTTTTACCCATTATGGTTGTATTCTCTCTTTTTTGCGCAATTGCAACAGGGAAAATAAGTGAGCTTTCAAGCGCCGTTGTTAACGGCGGAACAGATGCTATTTCTTTAGCAATCAAGCTTACAGGAGTTATTTGTTTATGGAATGGCTTGACCGCAATTGCTCAAAAAAGCGGCTTAACCGCCTTGATTTGCAAACTGCTCTCACTCTTGCTTAACATACTTTTCCCGAAGCTTAAAGACAAAAAAGCAAAGGAAAGCATTGCTATGAACATAACCGCAAACTTTCTCGGTTTAGGCAACGCCGCTACACCCTTGGGACTTGAAGCAATGAAACGGCTTCAGGCAACAAATCCAACACCCCAAAAAGCATCAGATGATATGGTACGTTTTGTTGTAATCAATTCTGCGGCAATCCATCTTGTTCCCACAACAATTGCACTGTTACGCTCAGAATACGGAAGCTCTTCGCCTATGGAAATTCTTGTTCCTGCTCTTGTAAATTCTATAACCGCCTTAACTATGGGCATTATCATGACAAATTTATTAAAAAAGGTGTTCAAATGAGTAAAATAACCGATTTCATTTTACCTTGTCTTGTTGTTTTAATAATTCTTCACGGGGCATTTAAGGGGACTAATGTTTTTGACGAATTTATAAACGGAGCAAAAAGCGGTTTTACTACCGTTTTAAATATTATTCCATCACTTATTGCACTTTTACTTTGCGTAAACATGCTACGAGAATCGGGCGGTCTTGATGTAATATGCTCACTAATTTCACCTATAACCGATTTTTTAGGAATACCAAAAGAAATAACACCACTGGCAATTCTCTCCCCTGTTTCGGGCAGCGGTGCTTTGGGAATGTATGAAAACATACTAAAAGAATTCGGAGCCGACAGTTACATTGGCAGGTGTGCCTCAGTTATTATGGGCTCAACAGAAACTACATTCTATGCCATAACTCTTTACTACGGTTCAATCAACATAAAAAAAACACGACACACCCTGCCAAGTGCATTGTGTGCCGATTTCACAAGTTTTATTCTCTCATCAAAATTTGTAAAGCTATTTCTAATAAAATAAGGCAGAAAAACGAGGGTCTAAATGCATTGAATACGCTTCGCCTTTTTCTCCAACTATTATATGGTCCGCAAGGGCATAACCGATTTTACGAAGAGTTACGCAAACGTTGCGGGTTGAATCAATATCATAAGCAGAAGGGTCCGGTGATGAGGTCGGATGATTGTGAGCAAGAACTGCTATTGAAGAATCGCTGTCAACGAGATTTTTTATAACTTCTTTCATATTAATTTCCGAAGAAACCTTATCGCCATCGGAAATAGTTACATAATGCTTTAGCTTTTTGCCCTCATCGAAACACATAAGAACAACTTTTTCGACGCTTTCCCCTTGAAGAAGCGAAACCGCAAGTTCTTTTAAATCCTCTGTGTTTTTATAAACTCTTTTCTTAGAAGGTTTTGCTTTTGAGATTCTGTAAAAAGTTTCGCCCATTGCCGCTATCATTACAGCGGTATTTTCACCAACACCGTCAACCTTTTTTAGTTGTTCTATATTAGCTTTAAAAACATCCTCAAAAGAACCGAATTGATTTATAAGCTTATGAGCAAGTTCGTTTGTATCCTCGCGAGGTATGGAGAAAAATAGCATCAGCTCGAGGAGTTTATGCTCCTCAAGCTGTGAAAAACCATTTTTTATAACATTGGCTTTAACGCGTTTTCTATGACCTGAATGAATGTTTTTCTCTGCCATTTTTACTCAAATAACAACTTATAAAGCAGCTGCAGCATTTTTGAGAGTTTCTGCCATATCGGTCTGTTCCCATTTAACATCAAGGTCAATTCTGCCCATATGACCGTAAGCGGCAAGTGCTCTGTACTGAGGCTTTCTGAGTTCAAGCTTTTCAATAATTGCAGCAGGACGAAGGTCGAAATATTTGTTAACAAGGTCTTCGAGCTGTGCGTCGGAAATTTTGCCTGTGCCGAAAGTATCGACACGAACAGAAAGAGGACGAGCAACACCGATAGCGTACGCGAGCTGAAGCTCGCATTTATCTGCAAGACCTGCGGCAACAATATTCTTTGCAACATATCTTGCGGCATAAGCGGCACTTCTGTCAACCTTTGTGGGATCTTTACCTGAGAAAGCGCCGCCACCGTGACGGGAATAACCGCCGTAGGTATCAACAATAATCTTTCTTCCTGTAAGACCGCTGTCACCAACGGGACCACCGATAACAAAGTTACCTGTGGGGTTAACATAGAATTTTGTGTTTTCGTCAAGATATTTTTCGGGAATGATGGGTTTAATAACATTCTCGATAATATCTTTACGAAGAATTTCGATATCCATGGGGTCGTGCTGAGAAGAAACAACAACCGCTTCAACTCTTACGGGCTTGTCATTATCGTCATATTCGATTGTAACCTGGCTTTTACCGTCGGGACGAAGATATGAAAGAGTACCGTTCTTTCTTACTTCTGTAAGACGGCGAGCAAGCTTATGTGCAAGTGAAATAGGAAGAGGCATAAGCTCCTCTGTATCGTTACAAGCAAAGCCGAACATCATACCCTGGTCACCTGCACCGTGAAGGTTATATGTATCCTCCTGACCATCTTTAAGCTCATACGATTTGTCAACACCCATAGCAATATCAGCAGACTGCTTGTCAATAGTCTGGAAAACTGCACAAGTATTACCGTCAAAACCACACTCATTATTATCGAAACCTATTCCGCAAACAACCTCACGAACGATTTCGGGAATATTAACCTGAGCATCTGTTGTGATTTCACCCATAACCATTACCATACCTGTTGTACAGGTGGTTTCGCAGGCAACACGGGAATATTTATCTTGAGCGAGCATTGCATCGAGGATAGCATCAGAAACCTGGTCACAGACTTTATCGGGATGACCTTCTGTTACGGATTCCGATGTAAAGTACCTTTTAGACATAAAAAAAGCCTCCATAAATGAAGTAAAGCAAACATACTATATTATCAAAATTATATTACACTACAAAAACCTTCTTGTCAAGTTGTGTCGAGGTGTTTAACAAAAGGTTAACATTAGAAAATTTTCTAAACTGAGTTTGCTTTTTGTAAAACTGTATGCTAGAATAGTATAAACTTTTTACGCTATTAGGATGATGTTTATGAAAACAATAAAAATCAATTTTTGCGGATTTTGGAACAGTTTTAATAAAGAAAAAAATTTATTCACTGAAATACTCTCTAAGCATTTCAACATTGAATTATCAGAAAAGCCAGATTTTGTGATATGTTCAAACAGAGGCAAACCTTTTGAATATATGCAGTATGACTGCGTTCGTTTAATGGTTATGGGCGAAAATTTATCTCCTGATTTTACTGTATTTGATTATTGCATAGGTTTTGATTATTTAACTTTCAGCGACAGATATTTCCGTTTACCTTACGCCTTTTATAACGACAGCGCTATTCCATGGGAGCCTAAAGCCTTAAGTAAATCAGAAGCTGAAGAACTAGCAAAAAGCAAAAAACATTTTTGTAATTTTATATACAGACACCCTTCTTCCCACGGAATCAGAGAGAAATTATTCAACACTCTGAATGAATACAAGCCTGTTATCTCCGCAGGAAGTTATCTGAATAACACCGGAAGCAAAAACGGTTGTACTTGGGCAGAAAAGTATGAATATGTTAAAGACTCTAAGTTCACAATAGCCTGTGACAGTATTGAATACAATGGTTTTGTAACAGAAAAGATAATCCAAGCTTTTGACAATCACTCAATCCCCATATATTTCGGCAACAAAAATATTGATGACGAGTTTAACACAGAATCATTTATTTGGTGCAAATCAGAAAAGGAATTTGAAGACACCATAGAGCGAGTAAAATATCTTGACACTCATGATGATGAATACATAAAAATGCTTATGGAAAATCCTTTAAACAACCAAAACGAGATAAAAAAATATTATGAAGAATTAGAAAAATTCCTTGTTAACATATTTTCACAAGAACCCACAGATGCTTTTAGACGAGTTAAGTTTTTCTGTGCTGAAGAACACGAGAAACACTTGAAAAAATATTTCGAGATACACTCTAAAATGCCCGATATCATACACAGATTATTAGATAAATTCAATAAATAAAAAGTGGCTATGTTCAGGTAAACCCTTTACATAGCCACTTTTCATTTATCAAGCCCTACGCTCACTGAAAGAGCATCGTTTATTCTTGACATATCCGTTTCGGGTAAATTCCCCATTTTTTCTCTCAGGCGTTGTTTGTCCAGGGTTCTTATTTGTTCAAGCAATACAACAGAATCTTTAGAAAGACCGCAAACAGCCGCATCCACGCTTATATGTGTAGGCAATTTAGTTTTAAACTGCTGACTTGTTATGGCGGCAGCTATAACAGTGGGACTGTATTTGTTCCCCACATCATTCTGAACTATAAGTACCGGACGAACGCCACCTTGTTCCGAACCTACTACGGGGCTTAAATCCGCGTAATAGATATCGCCTCTTTTAATATTCAAGCTATCACTCTCCGAAAAGGCAAATATTGTTACAAACTTATTTTTGCCCAACGGTTAAAAAATAATCAATTGAACATAAATTTATTACAAATTACAGTTCACTAACAGTATATACAAACTTTGTCCTAAAGGTTAACAGAAAAAGGTTGTTGCCTCAAAAGAAGCAACAACCTTATTACTTATGATTTATATTCGGTTTTAATTCCGTATTTTTTTGCCGCATCATCGGCAGCGGAACCCTCAACACAGTAAATCACAAAATCCTCTCTGTGTTCGCCGCTGAAAGCACCCTGACCGATAACAGTAACAGTGTCGGGTATTTCAAGGGTTTTCAAATTGGTGCATCCGCGGAAGCAGTAATCGCCAATCTCGTCCGTACCCAATTCAAGAGTAAGCTTTTCTAAAGATGTGCAACTGTCGAAAGCAAGGCTACCTATTCTCTTCGCCGCTGGAAGGTTAATTGTTTTGAGTTTTGTGCAGTTTTGGAAGGCGTTATTCCCTACAGTTATTGTTGACGGAGCACCTTTAAAGGTTACAGAAGCAAGATTTTTGCAACCTTGGAAAGCGTTGTTACCGATGCTTGTAACAGTTTCGGGAATAACAACACCGTTTAAGCTCAGCTTTTCAAAGCATTTGCTGCCTATTGCTGTAACAGTATAACCGCTGATTTCTTCAGGGATAAAAACGATAGCATCATCACCCAGATATTTATTTATTGTAACACTGCGAGTTTCCTTATTAATTGTGTATTTATATTCCAGCATCTGTGGTTCATCGTCAGCATTTGTTGTAGCCGGTTCGGTAGGCTGGGGTGCTACATTTGTTTCAGAATAAACTATGTAAACGATTGTTGTCTGAATAACAGGTGCAACGGTAGTATCGGTTGTTGTGTCGCTGGGGTCGGTTGTATCTGTTGCGGTTGCAAGTTCACTTGCCATTTGTTCAAGGTCAACCCAAGACTCCGTAACTGCAGTTGTAGAGGGAGCAGTTGTTGTTTGCAAAGAATAGCCGGGCTTGGTTGTTGTTTCTTTATCCGATTTGCTGCTTTGAACAAGGCTCACAACGAGCACTGTTGCCGCAATAAGCAAAGCAACACCGAGAGATATAATTATTTTAGTTGTTTTCTTCATATAATAACCTCGCAAGGATGATTTCACATTATTCCTTGATATTATACATTATATTTTCCCAAAAGTACATAGCATTTTTTAACTTAACTGTTAATTTTTTGTGTTTTTGTCATTAAAACTCGAATTTTTATACAAATATAGTATAGTTATTTAATGCAAATTCACGATATTCAAAAGTTTTATTGTGTTTTTATTTTTTATTTGATAGAATGAAGTAAATATGAAATAAGTGAGGTTTTATTATGCAAAAATCCTGGTATAAAGAAATGGTGGTATATCAAGTGTGGCCCCGTTCCTTCTGCGACGGTAACGGCGACGGAATCGGCGACCTTGAAGGTATATTTTCAAAGCTTGACTATATCAAAAGCATTGGTGTAGATGCTATCTGGTTTTCACCACTTTTCAAGTCACCTAATGCTGACTATGGTTACGATATTGCCGACTATATGGATATCAACCCTGAATACGGTGATATGGACACCTTCAAAAAAGTTCTTGCAGGTTGCCATGAACGAGGAATAAGAGTATTTATGGACCTTGTTATCAACCACACATCAACTGAGCACATGTGGTTTAAAGAGGCTTGCAAGAGCGTTGACAATCCTTACCACGACTACTATATTTGGCGTAAAGGTAAAGGTAAAAACGGAAAGAAGCCACCTAACAACTGGCTTTCAACCTTTGAAGGCGGTGCCTGGGAATACGTTGAATCCGTTGACGAATACTATCTTCACGTATTTACAAAGGGGCAGCCTGACTTAAATATGGATAACCCGAAGGTACGTCAAGAGGTTAAGAACATTATGAAGTTCTGGCTTGATATGGGTGTTGACGGCTTCCGTGAGGACGTTATTACATATATCTCTAAAAGAGAAGGCCTTCCGAATGCTATTCCGATTCCTGTTGCAGCCGGTATGGAGCATTACAATTGCGGACCTCATCTTTACGAATATCTTAAAGAGTTCCATGATGATGTTCTTTCAAAATACGATTGCTTTACTGTTGGTGAAGGTCCCCTTATCACCCCCGAAAAGGTTCTTCGCTTTGTTACAGAAGATGAAACTCAGGTTCTTAAAACAATGTTCAGCTTCGACCACCTTGAAGCAGACTGCTTTATGACCGACTGGATTAAGGTACCTTTCAGCCTTAAAAAGATGAAAAAGTGTTACCAAAAATGGTACGATGCCATGAACGGCAAGGGTTGGCATACGCTTTACCTTGAGAACCATGACCATCCACGTATTGTTGACCGTTACGGTAGCCTTAAAT
>JAZSNR010000029.1:0-43842 GCA_045536495.1 Acutalibacteraceae bacterium | reverse complement strand
AACCGGTTATGAGCCGGTTGCTCTAACCAACTGAGCTATTGGTCCCCATTTGCAACAGATAGAATTATATTAAATTAACATCATTTTGTCAAGAGGTTTTAAGTAAAAGTTTTAAATTTTTACTTATATGTATCGGGAGTCCGATTGGACTCCCCTTTTATTTAATCATTGCAAGAAGCGAAGCATCTTGTAAGGCAAATTACGGAAGTAATTAATAAAACGAAAAAGAAAATAAAAAGACCATAAACAATAGCACCGATTATGCTTGTTGCAACAAAGCCTACTGCAAGAAGAACGAGTGCAGTTAAAATTGTTCCCAACGCGCCAAACTGCAAGGTTGTGAGCGTCTTGCAAATGCAACCTCTTTCTCTCTTTTCACAATCACCTGCAAAAGCCGCAACCAAAAATGTTACAATCAGAAGACCAACGGCAATTCCGAAGCCAATCCAGGCAAAAGGAATTGAAATTATAGTTGTACCTGTAATAGTGAGAACAAGCGCAACAATACCGGAAATAAGACTTGCTACAATGCTTAAAATAGTGCAACCGGTTTTGCAATTACAATTGAAAAAACCCATAATATCACCTCCGCTAACAGTATATGCCCAAGCCTTTAATAATGTTATTGCGGATGGTATAGAGATATGATAAAATAATTATTGAAAATGCAGTAATTCTCGCAAATTCTATTTTAAATAGGGTGACTTTACAGCTAAAAAGTTATATAATTTAATTGAAAAGAGGTGTGATACTATGAACAAATTAAAGGTTGGTTCTTTTATTGCAGAGCAAAGAAAGCTCCGTTCACTTACCCAAAAGCAATTTGCAGATATGGTAGGAGTAACCGATAAAGCAGTATCACGCTGGGAAACGGGTAAAAGCTATCCTGACACCGAAACCCTTGAAAAAATCAGCGAAATATTTGAAGTCAGCATAAGCGATATTTTAAGCGGTGAAATTGCAAGGCCTGAAAACAAGGTTGAAGCAGCAGATAAAAACATTATTGATGCCATTCTGTTAAACCAAAAATCAACAAAAAAATGGAAACTTGCTTTCATTTGCATTATTGTGTTAGGTGTTTTTCTTTTCGGTTCACTTTGGAAAATTTTTGATTTATCGGAATATATTTCCGCTATGGAGCAAAACCACGCTTTTGAAATAGAAAGCTTTCGCAACCAGATTGATTCTATATACGATAATGTTGATGAGCAAATGAAAAAAGAAGCGAGTTTGCTTTCGTATATCGATTGCCAATATGGTGAGTTAAATCCCAAAAATCATACAGTAAAAATGATATTCACCGCAATTCCGAAAACTGTTACAGATGAAACTACCCTTTCAATAAAAATCGGAAAAGATGAAATCGAATTAAAGAAAAACGGTGATAAATTCATTGGTGAATATGATGCCTACGCTTTCAGAACGGACGAAGACGAGGATCTAATCCCAATTCTTACTATCAAGAATGGTGATAAAAGCGAGAACGAATTTCTTCCGGAAATTCATACAAATTATTTATACCAACGCTTTTTTGGTGATTTGGTTGCAGACGGTTCAAATTTTGATACAACGCTCAAAAAAGTTATTGATAACGGCAACAATTATTATGAATTTCAGATTCAGGCAGATTTTTCAATTTACTATGTAACATCTGATGAAAAGCCTGATTTCAAAAAGCTGTATATCCTAACGGAAATAAATGACCAGCTTCTTGAAACAAAAGATGTTACTTATGCAGTTGATGAATATGGTTGTTATAACGATAATATGACATTCAATTATAATGTCAACTCCGATGACGAGGTCAGAGCTTATGCAGTATTAGAGGACGGCTATGGTTATTATCATTTAATCTGCCTATATGATTACTCTTTTGACAGTTCAGGACCCATTAATTTTACTGATGATAACGAAAAGATATACGCCCAAAACAAGAAACTACTGATACAATAAAAAATACGAGTTGCCATTCGTTTGGCAACTCGTATAAATTTTTATATTAATTTCAAGAACATATCAAGTATTCTCTTAACGCAAAATTCAAGGTCTGCTCTTGTTAAATCTCCATTGTCAAAAGCAACCTTGAGATCTTCGGGATAACCACAATGCATTTTCATATCGTTACCGGCTTTAACCTCTTTAACAGGGTCATTTTTAACGCCCCAGTCAGTAACAACCATACCCTTGAAGCCCCATTCATCGCGAAGAATGCCTGTGAGAAGCTCATAGCTTTCAGAGGTATGCTGACCGTTAATAAGGTTATATGAACTCATAATTGTCCAAGGGTCGCCCTCTTTAACAGCAATTTCAAAGCCTTTAAGGTAGATTTCACGAAGAGCTCTTTCGGAAACTCTTGAATCACTTGCAAAGCGGTTTGCTTCCTTGTTGTTACAAGCAAAGTGCTTAATTGAAACAGCAACCTTTTGCGACTGTACACCTCTTGTTACAGCAGAAGCAAACTTACCTGCAATTAGCGGGTCCTCAGAATAATATTCAAAGTTTCTGCCGCACATCGGGTCACGATGAATATTAAGTGCAGGTGAAAGCCACACACCAAGATTATTTTCGCGGATTTCCGCACCACCGCCAACACCTACTTCGAATGCTAACTCAGGATTCCAGCTGCAAGCAAGAAGAGTTGCACAGGGCCAAGCAGTTGTGGGTATACCTGTTGAGGTATCAAGTCTTAAGCCTGCAGGACCGTCTGCAGTAGGTACAGCAGGAACAGAAAGTCTTTCTAAACCGCCAAAACAACCGGTATTACAAACGCCCGTTGGTCCGTGACCGCCGACAAAATCCATAAGCTCTACATCTGTAAACTGCTTCACAAATTCATCAAGGGTAATTTCTTCTCCTACCTTATCAAAAGGTACAACCTTTTCAGGTGCTTTTGCATCTGTGGATTCATTGATACCGTAAAGATAAGTTTCTTCACCCTGAGGAAGTTCTTCATAAGTGCCGTCAGCTAATAATCTCTTTTCAAGCTTAAATGGCTTGCACCAATCGGAAAGCTGTTTAACAACTGTGTCTTCTTTTACAATATATTCATAATCAAGCTTTTGGGCATCTCTTACAGATGTGCCAAGATAGAAATTATATGTACCCCTTTCAAGCACGTATGCAGATTTCTGAACCTTGCCCAAATCGTCAAAGCTTGCCATATCGTTGATATTGAAGCTCATAACAAGAGTTTCGGTTTCGTTAGGCGCAAGAAGCTTTGTTTTCTTAAATGCACAAAGCTCTCTTGAGGGTTTACCGAGTAAGCCCTGATGTGCGCTGTAATAAAGCTGAACAACCTCTTTACCTGCCACACCACCGATATTTTTAACATTAACTATGGAAACAATATTGCCGTCACTTTCGCAACAAACCTTACTGCTTAATTCAAACGCGGTATAAGAAAGACCGAAACCAAAGGGATAACGGACATTTTCCTTTGCACCGGGTATTGTTTCAAAATAACGGTAACCAACATAAATATCATCGGAATAATCAACGTGGTCAAAACATTCCCAGAAATCATCTTTACAAGGGTAGCAATCGTAGGATTTTGCAATTGTATCAACCATTTTACCGCTGGGGTTAACATCACCGCAAAGAAGGTCTGCAATAGCTAATCCGCCTTCCATACCGCCTTGCCAACCGAAAAGAATACCCTGAACCTTTTCATTTTCTGCAAAGTATTCACAGTCGATTGTTGCACCTGAATTGATTATAACAACAACCTTTTTGAAAAGCTTTGTAAGTTTATCGAGAAGGTCTTTTTCCAAATCGGAAAGATAATAGTCATTACCCTGAGGACGTCTGTCAACACCCTCGGCAGAGAAACGGCTGATTGTAAAAATTGCAGTATCTGCCCATTTTGCAGAATCTTCAATTAACTCGGCGGGAACTTCTGCTTCCACTACGTGCATAGCAGCGAAAGTGTCATAAGTCATATCGTCGCGCTCGGTACAGAATTCCATATTATTAACAATATCCCAACGGGCGTTAATTTGCTCTTCTGTGAGAACATTAACGCTTTCTTTTTTTACATATTCCTTATAGAAATCAACAAGGGGCATATAAACAGAAACTTTATCTTCCTTTTCTTTCTGTTCAAAGCCTTCATAAATGTTTCTGATATATGGGCAGTTAACGTCACCGCTACCGCCACCGCCTTTGATATATTCAATTGTTGCCTTACCAAAAAGAGCGATTTTTTCGCCTTTTTTAAGAGGTAAAGCATTATTTTCATTTTTAAGAAGAACCATACCCTCTGTTGCGGCTCTTCGTGAGAGGTCAATGTGCTTTTTTGAAGCTGTAACACATCTGCCATCTTCACCTAAAGGAATACAGGGCTGGTATCTGAAGCGTGCATATTTGTCCATAGTTTTTCCGTCCGTTTCTTTGCTAGATTTTTACTATTACAATTATATTACATTTAGAAAAACAGTCAATATTTATTGATAACTAATTTACAATTCTTTCCTCATCCATACGTGAGGTTTATTTTGTTCGTATTCAAGCTCGCCTTGTTGGGTGAAGCCGCATTTAATGTAAAAATCCTTTGCGTGGTATTGGGAATGGAGAATAATTGCTTTTCCGCCCTGCTCTTTCACGACTTTCTCTGTTTTTTTGAGCATCTCTCTTCCCAATGATTTTCCGCGATACTCTTTTAAAACACAAAGTCTGCCGAACATATACGTACCCTGCTCATCTTTCGGAAAAAATCGGCAGGTTGCAACTGCTTTTTCGCCATCAAACATAACCAAATGTGTTGCAACACTATCAAACTCGTCAACCTCGTCAACAAAGCCTTGCTCATCAACAAAAACAGTAATTCTTAAATTCAATGATTCTTCGGGTAAAGAGTTGTATATTTTTATTTCCATAAATAAATCCTTTAATTATTTTAAAATTTTTTCTAAAATTCGCCTAAAAAGACCGGGTTTGTCTTTTTTTTCTATTTCTCGGTTAATTTCACGAATTATTGCTTCATTAAGATATTGGTTAGCGGTTTCATCATTAAAATAAAAATTAACCTTTGCTACCTTTCTGAAGGCAAATTGTGAAAATAACAGAAACAATAAAGCTAATACCAAAAAAACAGGTTCTTGCATAACGGCAAAAAGAACAAGCAATGCAAAAACAACCGGCAAAAGACCTGCAATAAGTAATTCACATGCAATAAATTTTTTCTTAACTTTTTTGAAATCTGTTAAGGTGTGAATTGCAGAATTTATTATTGCGTCATTTGTTTTTAGAATAACAGAATGATACTCGCAACAACAATCATTTTCAGGATACGCTTTTATATCATCCAAAACAATTGTGTTGCTCTCGCCTTGAAGAGTAATATCGTATTGCGAGTTACAATTTACTCTTGCAACAATACTATCTTCAACGATAAACCCATCTATCAAAACAAAAAACCAATAAACACCTACCGAATTTTTATCCGAAATACTTACAGACATTTTAAAGTTTGAGGGAACATCATTTATAAGATTTTCACCTTTTTTGATTTGATACACTTTATTATCGATTGCTATTCTTAAATTTTTATATGTAGTTTCATTTACAACCGTTAAAGTCATAAAGCACCTCTAAAATCATTCCAACACCAAATATTCACAAACAGAAAGAGTTACTTTACCGCTTATATTTTTATTGGTAATCAAATTCTTATATTCTCTGTCAAGAACAACTGTTTTCTCCGTATCGGAAAAGTTCATAACAAAAATTGTGTTGCCGCGTTTTCTTATGCTTATACCCTCTTCTGCTTTAATATCAGTATCGGGTGTGATGTTATGCTCGCTTATAAGAGTATTACAGAAATCCTCTAAGAAATCGCCTTTGTTTGCAAAAGCGATGTAGTATGCCTTACCGTTGCCGTAGTCATTTTCTGTTACAGCAGGAGTTTCGGCATAGAAATCGGATTTATATGTTGCTAAAACATCTGCACCTCTACTATGAAGAATATCGCAGAAATTAACTGCATCATATTCTTTACCATTGTATTCAACGATATTTTTCATACCCTCGGGCAAAGAATCTGTTTCCTCAACCCAGATACCGAAAACATCCTTAAGCTTACCACCGGGAAAACCGCCTAAATAGCAAAGGTCATCCTTATCAACAATTCCCGAAAGATACGTAGCAACAAAGTTACCGCCGCTTTTAACATAATCTTCAATTCTGTCGATTGTGCCCTCTTTGAGCATATAAAGGAAAGGTGCGATTACAAGGTCATATTGAGAAAAATCATCATCCATTGCGATTATATCAACAGAAATGCCTTTTTTCCAGAAAGGTGCATACCATTTGGTACATTCGTGATAATAATCTCTTTGAAGATTATTGTAACCGCAGAAGGATTTTACTGCCCATCCGTTTTGCCAATCGCAGATAATTGCAACTTTAGAATTGCAATGCTCACCAACAACGTTTGAAAGCTTATCAAGATTTTCACCGAGATTTGAAACCTCTTTAAAAACTCTTGTGTTTTCGTGACCGCAATGGTCAACAACTGCACCGTGGAATTTCTCGTGACCGCCCCTGCTCTTTCTCCATTGGAAATACTGAACGCTGTCTGCCCCGTGAGCAACCGCCTGAATAGAAGAAAGGGGTTGTCTGTTGGGTTTGGGTAGCTTATTAACATCATGCCAGTTTACAAGGGAAGGTGTGCTTTCCATCATAAAGAATGGTTTACCGCCACCCATTGTTCTGAAAGCATCGTGAACGAATGCAGTTTCAAGAGCTTCATCAACATTTCTGCCCTTGTCCCAAGCAGGATAATTATCCCAGGACACCAAATCAAGCTTCTTTGCAAATTCCTGATAATCAATTCCGTCATACATTTTCATAAAATTTGTTGTAACAGGAATGTTTGGAGTAATTTCGCGAAGAGGTGCAATTTCATTTTCAAAGAATGAAATATGACTATCTGAAACAAATCTTCTCCAGGCAAGCTTCATTGCGCTGACGTGGTTTTCACCACGGAATTTGGGAGAATTAATCTGACTCCAATCGGTTACCTGATGGCTCCAGAAACCGTTCCACCATTTGAAATTCAATTCGTCAAGGCTATTGTGATATTCCTTTTTAAGCCATTCTCTGAAAGCTTCCTGACAAAGCTCGCAATGACATTCACCGCAATATTCATTTGAAATATGCCACATTTTTACAGCAGGATGGTCTTTATACCTTTCTGCAAGTAAGCGGTTAATATTTCTTACTTTTTCACGATATACGGGAGAAGTTAAGCAATGATTATGGCGAACACCATATTCGTTACGAATACCGCTCTCTTCCACTCTCAAAACCTCAGGATATTTTTGTGTTAACCAATTGGGACGAGCACCTGAGGGTGTTGCAAGAATAACATCTTTACCATTCTCATGCAATTTATCGAGCAACTTATCAAGCCATTCAAAATTATATACATTCTCCTCAGGCTCAAGCATTGCCCAAGAGAAAATGCCCACAGTTGCGCTGTTAACGCGAGCTAAATTCATAAGGCGCATATCTTCATCCCATATTTCAGGGGTATCAATCCATTGGTCTGGATTATAATCTCCCCCGTGAATAATATGGTCAAAAATTGATTTTTTCATTATGTATCTCCTTATTTATATTGAATGTAAAATATCTTTATGATAAAATTAAATCAACTTAATTTGTGGGTGATTTTATGAAAATAATTGCAAGTGACTATGACGGAACGCTGAACCACGGCGGAATTGACGATATTAAAAGAGCGACAATTTCCAAGTGGAGAAAAAACGGCAATATTTTTTCTCTTATAAGTGGCAGAGGTGCGCCTGATGTTTTGAGAATATATGAAGAACAGAAATTCGAATGTGATTACCTCATAGCCGACAACGGCGCGGTTATAATGAAGCCTGATGGCGAGATTGTTTTCGAAGACAGAATTGACGGCTCACTTGCAAAACCCTTTTTGGAATTTCTCTTCAGTCAAGGTTGTCCTTGGGGTTATGTTCAGACAGCTTTCCCCTGCCGAGTTTTTAAAGATGATGACTTTGAGGAGTATGATGAGGATGAATGCTTCATATTTGAAGAGCTTCCTGAATTCCCCTATATTTATCAAATCAACACAGCTTTAGAAAGCTTTGAAGAAGCTGAAAAAGTTACAAAAGCCATCAAAGAAAATTTCGGTGATGCCCTCAATCCTCTGCAAAACGGCACTTGCATTGATATCGTTTCCGTTAATATGGACAAGGCTAAAGGTTTATATAAGCTTATTGACCTTTTAGGCGCGAAATACGATGATTTAATCGCAGTTGGAGACAACGTCAACGATAAAGATATGATAAGAGAATTCCGCTCCTACGCTATGGAAAATGCAGTACCATTAATCAAAGAATTAGCAGACTACGAAACGAGCGGAATTACAGAATTAATCGAAAAAGAATTGAATATCAAGCCATAAAATAATCAAATGCTAACATAACACAGAAACCGAGAAGCAAAGAATAGGTTGCTCCCCTCTCATTACCGTGAGCATGGGTTTCGGGAATCATTTCATCGCTGATTACATAAAGCATTGTGCCCCCTGCAAAAGCTAATGCAAAGGGCAAAACAGCAGTTGAAACACTTACGGCAAAATAGCCCAAAAGAGTGCCTACAACCTCTACAACGCCTGTTAAAAGGGCAATTATAAAGGTTCTGCCACCGCTCATTCCTGCGGCAATCATAGGTGCGATAATAACCATACCCTCGGGAATATTCTGAAGGGCGATACCGCCTGCAATAGTAAGAGCTTCCGCAGTATTTCCCGTACCAAAGCCGACACCTGCGGCAATACCCTCGGGAAGATTATGAATTGCAATTGCAATAACGAAAAGCAAGACTTTATTAAGCTGTTCTGTCTTGCTTGGGTGACTTTCCTGGTCAACACCTGTAAGCTTATGCAAATGAGGAACAAGCTTATCAATAAGGTTAACACAAAATGCACCGCAGAAAACACCGATTACAGTTACAATAATCGAAAACTTTCCGCCGTATTCCAAGGACTCTGAAACAAGCCCGAATACTGCTGCGGCGAGCATAACGCCTGCCGCAAAGGAAAGAACAATATCATTAAATTTATGGCTTGTTTTCTTGAATATAAAGCCTAAAAGCGCACCGATAACAGTTGCACCACCAACACCGATAGCTGTTAAAAGAACAAGTTGCATAAACTCACCTCACAATAATTTGATATTATATATTATATCTAACGCAAATAAAATTCTCAATATTTTTCATAAAAAAAGTACCATGCAAATTCAGAATTGCACGGTACTTTAAACTTTATTTATTTTTAAGCAAAAGCAAATCACCGTCATCAAGTTTGCCGTTATCATTTAAATCGCAAACAAACTTTTCAGCAGTTGAAAGCTTTTCAAGATTAGCTTCATAAGAAGTCAAAAGAAGCTCCGTTAAATCGATATCTGCCGATGTAAATGCAACACCATCAAAATCTATATCGCCTTTTTCAAGATAATAAATTTCGCTTAAATCCTTATGCCCTTTTAAAAGCAGAGCCATCAAAGAAGCGTCAATTACGTCAACAACACCATCAAAATCAAGGTCATACTTTATGATATCGTCATATTCGGCAGTTCCCTGCTGACTATGCTCACCTGAAAGAACAACATTAACAATTTGCTGATAATCTTCCACATTAATACCATCAATATTGTTGCTGTCAGCATAGGCTGAAATATTAATGTTATTATAAACTTCCTTATCAGTTACAACCACAACAAGTTCACTATTTACAAAGCCTTTACAAGAGGTTTTGATAACATATTCTCCCGGTTCTATTCCGGAGAAAGAATATTCTGTTCCCTCGCCACTGTCTGCAACTTGAATTTTATCAACAAGCTCACCCGAAAGTTTATTGTGTAATTCAAGGTCAACAGAATTTTCTCCGCAATTTGCGCATGTGGTAACAAGACCCGTTATATTATAAGTTTTTTTGATTGTAAAATTTGTTGTGCGCTGTTTCCCATTGTTATCAGTAACAACAAGTGTGTATTCACCATCTTCGAAAACTTCACTTCCACCAACAAAGAGTTCACCGTTGAGTGTGGCAACACCTTCATTGAAATCAGGGAAAACGCTATGGTCATACACCTTGCCGTCTTCAACACCGGACATAAGAACTGTGTTATCTGCCTGCCATGTGATTTTTTCATTTATTTTTACTTGCAAAAGTTTGCAAAGCTCATCACTCTCGTTGGCAGGAGTATGCAAGGTAAGGCGAAGGTAAAATAATGTACCCTCGTTTTCCATAGCAGTTACAGAAGCAATGGAAACCTTTACCTTCATACCATTCTGGTTATCTAGATAAACAGAATTACTTATGCTTTCAGAGGGTCTCACCAATCTTGCAGTTTCAACAAAATTGGGATTAAGCCTGATATTAAGGTCAATACCCGTTGCATCTGTAAAATTAACTACAATAGGAACATCAATTGTTAAATCAGATGCAAGAGCAATATTCCAGGGAAAAAGTGTCAAAATAATTGCTATGCTTATTATGGCACTTAAAATTTTCTTTTTCATAAAACCATCCTATCCCGACCCGAAACGAGTCGGGATTATTAATTATTCTAATTCCTCTTCAGGTTCTTTTGTCCAGTCACCTGTTACATCACCAAGTAGGATTGCAGAGAAATTAACATTTTCCTGACTTGAGGTGAGAACAATCACCTTATTTTTATCAGAGAATGCCCATTCTTCGCCTGTGCCTGAGAATTCGCCTTCTATTTTTCCTACGCTCTTCTGAAGAATATATGATGCATCGAGAGCAGTTAATTCACCGTCGCCATCCACATCCGCAGCAATAAACTGCATATCTGAAAGGTTCTGTTCTTCATCAGTAATAGCCTGAAGCACCAATGCAGCATCCTGAGCAGAAATTGCACCATTCACATTACCCTCATAATCAGGGGTTACAATGATATTATTAGTTGTGATACCTGTAAAGGTGTAGTTTCCATTTGCATCGGTATAAGTAACCATACCGTTTGAAAGAGTAACCTTAACGCCTTCAACGCCTTCATCACTGTTATAATAGGTAATTTTACCGCTTAAAGTGAAATTGGGGCGGATAATTAAATTACAATCAATTAAATTGGGTATTTCAACCGCATTTACTTTTGCCTCGGTTATCTGAACGGATGTTGTTGTGGCAACAGAAACATCCTTCGGTGTAAGAACAAGATAACCAATTGGAGCAGATGTATCAATTACATCAGCAGAAGCCATACTGATTTTAACATTGCCGTAATAATCTGTTGAACAAGATGTTATTGCAGAAGCGTTGTTTTCAGATTTAACGAACGATATTGCGCTATAAAGAGATTTATCAACTTGAAGCTTAATATCAACGCCATAAGCATCGCCTTTAGCAGAAAGAACAACAGGAAGGCTTATTGCTTCTCTTGCTTTTGCTTCGGCAGGTGTAACAATCTGAATTTCGCTTTGGGAATCAGTATATGTAATAGCGTTTGTAAGCCTTGCATCTCTCTCGCCATCAACGAGAACTATATCTACCCTGCCCACACTACCTGCAGGAATGGTAAATGTAATCTGACTGGAAGAAACGAAGGTATATTCAACCTCTTTACCGCCAACCTTAAGAATCATTGAATCGGAGAAATTAACACCGGTCAAAACAGCGGTTATATCATTCTCATTTGAAACATCAACCTTATAAGGACTTACGGAATAAATTACCATTGTGTTATCAACGGCTATTTCAATTGGGAAGAAAGCCGAGCCATCGCGAACCACGGAAACGCCATCGGAAATTTCGATATAATATTCAAGACCTTCTAAAGGAACATCCTTACCGGCAACGGAAACGAAATAGTCATTACCGCTGATATTTGTCATATCAACTGCAGTAAATGCATCTGCACCCTTTGCACGATAGAAAAGCTTAACATAAGAAAGACCTATATTATCGCTTGCGGTTACATTAAAGTTAATTGCTTCGCCATAGTTTGCAGTTAAAACTCTGTTATGAGTTAAAAGTGGCTTAATGTTATCAATGGGGATTGCGCTTGCGGTGTTTGACGGATTAGATTCAATAAGGTCTGTTCCCATAACTGTAAAGTAATAGAAATATTCAACACCGGGCTCAACATCTTTATCAACAAATTCGCGGATTGTTCCGGGAATGAGGCGGTCATTTATTTTAGTAAATGTTCCGTCTGCAGAGGTTGAGCGATAAACATTGAAGCCTGCAAGGGTATCATAGTCATCCTGAATCCAGGAAAGCTCAACCTTATTTTCTCCACCAACAGCCTGAAGAGTGAGAGCTTCTGCACCGGTTGTTGAAATTGAGAATTGGAATCGAGCAGCATCTGTACCGGTTTTGAGCCAAGCATCATCTGCCGAAACAGCATCTTTAACACGAATAAATTCAGTACCTGAATCTATTGAAGAGGTTACTTTTGTTGTACCTACCCAATGACGAGCGTCAATGAATTCACCATCTACAACATAGTCTGTATAAGGCTCTGCAGGACCATAGGAAACCATAGGGCTCACAGAGGTATCCATATCTCTGTTAAACTTAACATGGAGCTGAATTTCCTCATAACCGCAGGAGTTAATGCGGTTACCTTCAGTATCTGTTATATAAGCCTCGGTAACGAAAGGATAAATTGTTTCAATTTCAGGAGATTCGAGGGTTAAATATGGTGTTGTAAGAATATCGCCGGTATTTATTTTAGTATTACCATCAATAATTTGTGCGTCAATAAGTTTCTCGTTTGTCGTACCCCAATAGTTGTTTGTAGCATCCTGAATATAATTTAAATTTTGATTTGTTTGTATCTTCAACCATGAATCACTATCATTTAGATTCAAGGTGTTTAAAATCGCATTGTTATTAAAACCATGATATTTATAATCAAATTCTTCATCCAAGTTATAAAAGGTTTCTAAAATCACATCATTTGAAAAATCTGATTTTATAACTTCATCGGAAACAGTATTAGGGAATTCAAACAAATACATACTACCTACAGTACTTCTAACTTCAACATCTCCGGTTTTAGCATACAATGTAACATATTGGATACCAGTTGAATCCCAGGTTATGCCATTATTATAATCAGAAATCCCATCGGTCCAGCACAACTCATTATTCTCTGATACTATACCACCTATTTGAACATTCGTATATGAATCTATTTCATCAACCTTACTTGATAAAAACGCCATTTCTTCATCAGAATTAATTGTAGCGAGGTATCCACCTTTAGATTTAGCCAAATTATTTTTAAAGTGATAGTAATATAAATCCTCTCTATTTTCACCAACATAACGTCCGCCAGCTGCAGTAGGAAGTTCACTATTAGATAACGCTATATACTTACTATCACCAAATGTAAATATCTCAGGTGAATCAGGCTTATAATAAGTGATAGAAACATCCATAGGATCATACAAGACACTATTATGTACTTTACCATCAAAAGTTTTACTATTGTGTCTGAAAACACACGAATAACACATCGTCGATTCCCAACTAGAAGAAAAAACACAATTATCAAAAACACAGCTATTAAAAAAACCAGAAATTGCCGTTAAATTCAAATTTGAAAAATTTGAATTATTTATATTCATGGCAGCAAACCAACATGTTTTACCAACAGAATTCGTTGTCAAATTAAGATAATTACCACTATCAATTCCCAAATAAGGATTAAGTATTTTTACATAATCCATTTCTACATATCCGGTCATATCATAAGGTACTTTGCCGCTTGATGATGAACCGCCAGTGATTTTTACTTCTTTATCAGAAAATGCTGCCGATGGAAACATTTCAACTGGCTCTTCGTCCGTACCATTTACAAATAAATCGCCAACAATATCAATATAAACATTACTTTTTGGATTATAATCAGATGGCCAGAATTGAATCTGGGTTCCCGGTTCAACAGTAACTGTTACACCTTCAGGAATATAAACAGCATTTTCAATAATCCAATAATCGTCTTTAGTAAGAGTCATATCTTCCATAATATTACCGGAAAGAGAGCGACCACGCTGTACATAGAATGAAAGTTCAAAGCCGTCAGGATTATATTCATAAACATTTGTATCTTCTGCATCGAGAGCGTTTGTGCAGGTTATGGTTATATTTATAGCTATATTAGCATCGTTTATACAGTCATCATTAATTTTAAAACGAATTGGGTTATCAACGCCGACGAGAGCATCATTTTCATAAATAAAGCCATTGTTTTGTTCATTGAATGTACCAATTTCATCAATGGTTATTGTATCGGTAATCCATTCGATATTGGGGTTAGCAATGCCACCAGTGGAAATTGCATCAACAGTAATGGTAACATTACCCGCTTTACCCCATTGGTTGCGAATAACAAGACCTAAATCAATTGTTTCCCCTGCGTCAATAATTCCGTCGCCATCGTTGGCAGGGTCGATTGCAGGGTCATCAAAAAGATATGTGTTTTTAACAGTTAAATTAGGCTCGGGCAAGTTATTAAGACTTGCATCAAGGTCAAGCATTGTGTAACTATGAGCTTTGCCGATTTTATCAATATATGAAAGGGTTTTATCGGTTGCAGAAGCCAACTGACCCATAATAAAACGGGAAGAATATGTGCCTTTATCCTGATATGCACTGCGAACGAGGGCAGCAGCGGCAGAAACCAAGGGAGCTGCCATAGATGTACCATCCCACGATGCATACTGACCGCCGGGAAGAGTTGAGAAAATATCAACACCGGGAGCAGTCATTTCATATTCTGCAGAACCACCGTTATTGTAGTAATCCCAGTTTGAGAATGATGCCAATTCACCATTTTGGTCGGAAGCCATAACACCTAAAACGAAGGAATAGCCTGCAGGGTAAAAATCAGTTTTTTTCAAAAAGTCATCGGGTGCGTCTGCAGTAGGAATACCGTCATTACCTGCTGCCGCAACAAGAACGCAGGATGAAAATGCATCTGCAAGGGCTTCTTCAACAAGGAAGGATTTTCCTGTTCCGCCGAAAGACATATTAATAACATCTGCGCCCATAGCCTTTGCATAGCGAATAGCTTCTGCAATATCGGTATCGGAGAAAATGCCCGTTGCCTGACCTGCTTTAATTGCCATAATTTTTGCACCGTAAGCAAGACCAACGGCACCTTCATCATTATTAGCAGTCATTGCAATTATACCTGCAACATGGGTACCGTGACCGTGGTCGTCCATTGGGTCGCCACTATGATAATATGAAGCACCAACAGTTGAAACGCCGTAAATATCGTCAACGTAACCGTTTCCGTCATCGTCAACACCTGCAGCACCATTAAACTCTGCAGTATTAACCCACATATTTGCTGCAAGGTCGGGATGAGTATAGTCAACGCCTGTATCAATAACAGCAACAACTGCACCCTCACCTGCTGTTACACCTTGGTCATGCATATGCTGCCAATGCTTATCACATTCAAGGTGGTCTTTGCCGTGGTGCCACTGTTTATCCAAATGAGGGTTATGAGTAATTGTTGGAACGTCAATTGCAGTATCTTCGTAGAGATAGTTTGGTTGAGCATTAAGAACACCCTCAACATTTGCAAGAGCGTCAACTGTTTCCCACACATCACCATTTAAAGAAGCAACATAAGTTGCCTCATATTCATCTGCAAAAACACCATTTTCAATTTTTTCACGATGCAATTCTTCAGCAGAAGCTACATCAATACCTAAATCGGTTAATTCTGATTTTTTTGCATAGGAAGAATAGGCTGAAGAAAGCATTTTTTTGCTTTCCTTAACCTTATAAATCACCTGATTTTTCTCATACTTAACATTACCGCGGTATTCTTCTGTTTCTTCCTCGGTTTCCATCTGAGCAAAAGGGTCGTAAGCATGTTTTTCCTCAGTGGGTATGGAATAATCCTTAAGATTATTTTCATAACCAACTTTCTGAGAAGAAGAGCCTGATGAAAATTCCTTGTTATTTAAAGCAAGGTCCTCATCAAAACTTTCATTTAAAGCAAGACCTTCAACCTCAGGAGTTTCAACAACATTTTCATCAACATATTCAATAGGTGAATCTGTTATGAAATCATTAGTTAAGCTTACATCCTTGAAAATAAGGCTGAGACCTGTAACGAGAATGCAAAAAGACATTAAAAGACTTAATGCACCTAAACATTTGCGTTTATTCATTACTGACAAACCCTCTTTCGTAATTTTTCACATTATCATTTTACCATTATTTTGTAAAAAATCAATGTTCTATATATACAAATAATGCAACAAGAAATTGACACGTACGTAACCCACTGATATAATGAAGAACGAGGTGATTATATGAGCGCGAAAGTATATTTTTCAAGAGAAATAACTGCCCAAAAAATTCTTGAGCTCTATAAAATGCTCGGAAAAGAGCTTAACGGTAAGGTTGCTGTTAAGGTACATTCAGGTGAAAGAGGAAATCAGAATTTCTTAAAGCCGAATTTTTGGAAACCTGTTATAGAATACGTTAACGGTACTGTTGTTGAATGCAATACTGCTTACGAAGGTGCAAGAAACACAACAGAGCGCCATGAAAAGCTTATGGAAGAGCACGGCTGGACAAAGGATTTTACTGTTGATATTCTTGATGCAGAAGGTCCCGACCTTGTGCTTGACATAAAGAACGGTAAAAACATTAACAAAAATTATGTTGGAAAGAACATTGAAAAATATGATTCAATGCTCGTACTTTCCCATTTCAAAGGCCATCCTATGGGTGGCTACGGCGGTGCAATAAAACAGCTTTCTATTGGTGTTGCATCTTCATACGGCAAGGGTTATATTCACGGTGTAGGAAATCCCGATAATTTCTGGACCTCTGACCACGACCAATTTTTAGAGTCTATGGCAGAAGCCGCAAGCTCGGTTATTGATTACTTTAACGGAAACATTGTTTATGTAAACGTAATGAAAAATATGAGCGTTGACTGCGACTGCTGTGCGAAAGCAGAAGACCCCTGCATAGATGATATCGGTATTCTCGTTTCCGCTGACTCCATAGCAATTGACCAGGCTTGCATTGACCTTGTTTATGCTTGTTCAGATCCCGGAAAGCCACATTTGATTGAAAGAATTGAAAGCAGAAACGGTATTCACACAATCGAAGCAGCGGCAGAGCTGGGCTACGGCACAAGAGAATATGAATTAATTGAGGTTAAATAATGGAAACACCGAACTATAAAAAGACACGATTTGCCTGCTTTTTTTCGTATCTTGCAATGTCATCAATATTCGTTTTACCACCGATGTTGTTTGTCACATTCCACGATATGTATAACATTTCCTATACGCTTTTAGGAACATTGGTTTTAGTTAATTTCTGCACTCAGCTTGGAATTGACTTAATATTTACCTTCTTTTCAAAGTTTTTCAACATAAAGCTGACTATAAGGTTAATGCCATTGGTAACAAGCCTTGGGTTTATCTGTTATGCGGTTCTACCCAATGTTTTACCGCAGTATGCTTACCTCGGATTAGTTTTAGGAACAATTATTTTTTCTGTTTCGGCAGGTCTTGCAGAGGTGCTTTTAAGCCCCTTAGTTGCAGCAATGCCCTCTGAAAATCCTGAAAGAGATATGAGTATGCTTCATTCTCTCTATGGATGGGGTGTTGTTACAAATGTTATTATTGCATCGGCTTTTTACCTTGTTTTCGGAACAGAAAACTGGATGTATCTGACCCTCGGTCTTTCTGTTCTTCCCGTTATATCTTCAATTTTATTTTTTTTCTCCCCTATGCCCGATATGGATGTTTCATCAAATGAAAAGGGCGGAGTTAAATGGGGCAAGGCAATTATTCTTTGTGTTATCTGCATTTTCCTTGGCAGTGCTGCAGAAAATACAATGACAAACTGGATTTCCGGCTTTATGGAAAATGCTTTGCAGTTACCAAAAGCTCTTGGTGATATTTTAGGTCTTGCGGTGTTTGCTCTGCTTCTTGCTGTTACAAGAGGACTTTACGCTCGATTCACACCAAACATCTCAAAAACACTGTTGGTAAGTATGATTGGTGCGGCAGTCTGTTATGTTGTTATCGGTATTTCGGGTAATGTTATTATATCATTCCTCGCTTGTACTTTAGTTGGTATTTTCTCTGCAATGCTCTGGCCCGGTACACTTATTTTAATGGAAGAAAAGGTACTCAACCCCGGTGTTGCCGCATTCGCTCTTATGGCAGCAGGTGGCGACCTTGGTGCATCAGTTGCACCGCAGATGCTCGGTATTATTGTTGACAAGGTATCAGAAAGTGCTTTTGCAATCAATTTAAGTCAGACAACCTCAATGGCAACTGATGAAATCGGATTAAAGGTTGGTATGCTTATTGCATCTGTTTTCCCGATTTTAGGAATTGGGCTTTTGATTTACATAATGAAAACTCTAAAAACTTCAAAAGAATAAATGAAAGGTTGTGTTTATATGGAAAAATATGATGTTTTAATCGTTGGTGCTTCCACAACCGGCTGTTGGTTTGCCGAGAAAATGGCGAAACAAGGCTTTAAAGTGCTTGTTATTGAAAAGGAAACACCCGATAATGTTTCTCGTTCATACGATATTTTCCATATGGGCGAGTGTGAAATGAAACAATTTGACCTTGTTATACCCGAAGAAACCAACCCTATAAGAGAATTCCGTTTTGAAAGTTCATCAATGTTCTCCCCTTACGGAAAATATAAAATTCCCGGTGGAGTTTCTCCAGTTATTGGTCTTCACAAGCATGATTACATTATGTTTATGGCAGACCTTGCAAAAGAGCAAGGTGCCCAAATCGTTTACGGTGCACCATTTAATGATTTTATTTACGATGAAAACAATAAAATAATCGGTGCAAAATATACAACAGAAGATGGTGAAAAGGAAGCATTTGCAAAAATTGTTGCAGACTGTTCGGGTATTCCATCAGTTGCAAGAACAAAACTTCCCTCTTCATCAGTTGTTGAAAACTTCAAGCTTACACCAAAAGATATTCTTTATGTTGTTCTTTATTATGTTACATATAAGGACAAAGCAGTAAATGCCCGTGACCTTGACGGATTTTATATGCAATATAAATCCTGGTCTGCTCCTGCAGGAAAAGGATATGATTCAATTTTAGGCATTGGCGGCAGCTATTCCTATGAATACGCCGAAGAAGTGTTTAATACTCAGTTTATGAAGAATGCAAAGCACCCTGAATATACTGTTCAAAAGATTGAAAAAGGCAGAACACCTTATCATCGCTCTGTTTATTCCTTTGTTGATGATGGTTTCATTGTTATGGGTGATGCAGCTTGCCTTACAAAGCCCACCTGCGGTGAGGGTTGCACATCATCACTTGTTCAGGGTGAAATTGCGGTTGATGTTATCTCAAAGCTTCTTAAAGAAGAAAAGCCACTTACAAAAGAAAATATGTGGTCTATTAACAAACGCTATATGACCGCTCAAGGTAAAGACTTTGATTCAATGCGACCTCTTCTTATGGGCGTTGTTACCATTAATTTTGATGAGGCGGAATATCTATTTGCAAATGATGTTTTATTCAGCAAAAAAATTCTTGGCGGTATGGATGAAGGTCTTAATTTGGGTGTAAAAGATATTGCAGAAATTATAGGCGGTATCATTAAAGGAATAGCAAAAGGTAAAATCCGCATTTCAACCGTAAAAAATCTTCTTAAAGGACTAAAACAAAGCGGTGATGTAGGAAAACTATACGACAACTACCCTGCTGAATTCAAGGATTTTGAAAGCTGGAAAAAACAGGCAGATGCACTCTGGAACAGCATTGGTTCTCTCGCCGACACCTGCGACCCTGAGATTTTGAAGAAATTGAATATAAAATAAAAAAACACCCTGCAACTCATTTGAGTTGCAGGGTTTCTTCATTCTCTTACAACAACATTATCTTCACCGAAAATGTGTTTTAATTCATTTGTAAGAGGTTGATTTATTGATGTTAAATAATCCATACCGAGAAAATCGTATTTTTTTGTGTCCTCATAATAGAGGTAAACAGGGATTCTTCCCTCAAAAATTGACAAAAGATTTTTGAGTTTTTCTGTTTTTTCGGGATTTTCTTTTGGCAATTTAATAAAAATACCGCTTTTTTTCTTTTTATCTTGTGTGGTTTCAGTTTTGTATTGTTGGGTTGGTTTTGATTGATATATTTTTTCTTTTGGTATTTCTGCAATTGATTTTGGAGCAACCGTTATTTTTTCCGCAAGGAGTTTTACCTCTTCATCCTTAACAGAGATTTTACCGTCAACAAGAATAATGCTACCAACACTGAGAAGATTGCCGTACATAATAAAGTTTTTCGGAAAAACAATCATTTCAATATTGCCGAATAAATCTTCAACACCGCAGAATGCCATTATCTCATCTTTTTTTGTAACCTTCTTTTTAACGGAGGTTACTATACCGAGGAAAGTGACATTCTGATTATCAATCTCGTTTTCCTTGCCTGTTTCAAGGCATTCATAGAGATAGGCTGTTTTCGGTGAATTTAAAGCACCGCTAATTGCTCTGTATTCTTCGAGTGGATGCCCCGAGAAATACATTCCCGAAACCTCTTTTTCAAAATAAAGACGTTCGTTTTTTGGAAGCTCTTCACATCTGCTGAAATCGGGTGCGGAGGAAAATTCCTCACCGCCACCGAAAGCGGAAAACATATCAAGCTGACCGCCTTCATACATACTGTTTTCCTTTGCCGCCGCAGTTATTGCAATATCAAGGTTAGTCAGCATTTCGCGGCGATTAAGGTCAAGACCGTCAAGCGCGCCTGATTTAATAAGGCTTTCCAATGCTCTGCGGTTAAGCTCGTTTCCGCTTATTCTCTTGCAGAAGTCCCAGAAGGATTTGAAATTACCGTTTTCTCTTCTTTCTATTTCAATTTTTTCAATTAAGGCTCTGCCTAAATTCTTGATGCTTAAAAGAGAAAAAACAATGTCATTTCCCACAACGGAAAATCTGTTACCGCTTCGGTTCACGTGAGGTGACAAAACTTTTATATTAAGTCGTTTACACTCTTCAATATAGCCGATTGTTTTACTCTCATCACCGATAACGCTTGTGAGAATTGCCGCCATAAATTCCTTTGGATATTTAATTTTTAAATATGCCGTCTGATATGCAATAAGACCATAAGCGGCAGTATGGCTTTTATTGAAGCCGTAAGATGCAAATGAAATCATATCGGAGAAAATTGCATCAGCAGTTTTCTCATCAATACCTCTTCTTACTGCACCCTCAATAACAATATTGCCGTTTTCATCTGTGAGACCGTTAATGAAAATATTTCTTTCATTTTCCATAACATCTCGTTTTTTCTTGCTCATAGCACGGCGCACAACATCCGCTCTGCCGTATGAGTAACCAGCAAGTGTTCTGAAAACCTGCATAACCTGTTCCTGATAAACCATACAACCGTTGGTTTCATCAAGAATATCTTTAAGAAGAGGTGTTCTGTATTTTATATTTTCAGGGTGCTTTCTGTTTATAAGATAACTGTCAATAAAGAACATAGGGCCAGGTCTGTAAAGGGCGATTGCCGCCGCAATATCAGAAAACCTTTCAGGACGCATATTTACAATTAAATTTGTCATACCTGCGGATTCACATTGGAAAACACCGCTTGTGTTACCTCTTGACATTTCACGGAAAACATCTTCACAATCAAGGGGTATTTTAGTTATATCAAAATCGGGAGTATGCTTTTTAATATCATTTACCGCATCATTTATAACTGTTAAGGTACGAAGACCGAGGAAGTCCATTTTCAGAAGTCCTAATTGCTCGATTTCCGTCATGGTAAACTGAGTTACTGTCTGGTCGCCGTTTTTTGCAAGAGGCACATAGGATGATACCTCATCACGAGTGATAACAACACCTGCGGCATGGGTTGAAGCGTGGCGGGGCATACCCTCCACGCGCATAGCAGTATCAATAAGTTTTTTTATATTTTCATCGGAATTGTATAGTGTTTTTAGCTCGGGATTCTTTTCAAGACAAGTTTTTATGTCCGGGTAATCTCTTGTAATTTGCTTCGCTACAATATCGCCTGTGCTGTACGGTAAACCCAGAGCACGTGCCACATCACGAACTGCGGCTTTTGCCTGCATTGTACCGAAGGTAACAATCTGTGCTACTCTGTCCGCACCGTATTTTCTTGTAACGTAATCTATAACCTCTCCCCTGCGTTCGTAACAGAAGTCGATATCAATATCGGGCATACTAACTCGCTCGGGATTCAAAAATCTTTCAAAAAGAAGTTTATTTTCAATGGGGTCAATACCGGTAATGCCAAGAGCGAAAGCTGCGAGAGAACCTGCCGCCGAACCACGACCCGGGCCAACAGGAATATTTTTACTTTTTGCAAATCTTATGAAATCCGCAACTATAAGAAAATAGTCATTAAAGCCCATTTCGTCAATAACGGAAAGCTCATAATCAAGGCGTTCTTTGTAATTTTCGGGTATAGTACCAAAGATATTTATAAGACCGTTTATACACTCGTTTTTCAAATATGCTTTATGGTCATCTGTAGGAATATCAAAAAGAGGGAGCTTTGTAACACCAAATTCAAAATCAAAATTGCAACGCTCTGCGATTTTATTTGTATTTTCTATTGCTTCTGGGTAGTCTTTGAAGCCCTCAAGCATCTCGTCGCCACTTTTAAGATAAAATTCATCGCTCTGGAAATCAAGAGCATTATCCTCGCCTACTACCTTGTTAGTCTGAACCGCAATGAGAACTCTTTGAATATCGGCATCTTCTTTTTTGCAGTAATGCACGTCATTGGTTGCAACAATTGGAATATTAAGCTCTCGACTTATTGAAACAATACCGTCAAGTACCTCTTTTTCCTCTACCATTCCGTGATTCTGAACTTCAAGATAGTAGTTTTCTGACCCGAAAGTCTCTCTGTACCAACGGGCAGTTTCTTTTGCATCATCAAGATTTCTTGAAAGAATTTTTTGAGAAACTTCACCAAAAAGGCAACCCGAAAGAGCTATAAGTCCCTCGTGATACTTTTCGAGAATTTCTCTGTCAACGCGAGGTCTTGTATAAAAGCCGTCAACCCAAGCAGATGACACAAGCTTCAAAAGATTCTGGTAACCTGTTTCATTTTTACAAAGTAAAATAAGGTGATAACGGTCACTGTCAAGACCGTGAACCTTATCAAATCTTGAACGTGGTGCAACATAGACCTCGCAACCGATTATGGGCTTCACCCCTTGCGCCTTGCATTCTTTATAAAAAGCAACTGCGCCGTAAAGAACACCGTGGTCAGTTATGGCAAGGCTTTTTTGCCCAAGTTTTTTTGCAAGCGAAACTACCTCCCCGATGCGACAAGCGCCATCGAGAAGGCTATATTCTGTATGAAGATGCAAATGAGTAAAATCAGTCATAATTACTTTTGGCCGTAGTAGGCATCCTTACCGTGTTTTCTGAAATAATGTTTGTCCGAAAGGTAATTATCTATTTCGGGAATTTTTCCGCCGATAATTTCTGTTTTAAGTGCCATTTCCGCTACTATTTCAAGAACTGCCGCATTGTGAACAGCATCAGAAGCACTTTTACCGAAAACAAAGGGTGCGTGAGAGCGAACAAGAACAGCAGGTGTTGATGCGGTTTCAAGATTATTTTCACGGAAATATTTAACAATAACCTTACCCGTGTTAAGCTCGTATTCTGTTTTCACCTCTTCTTTTGTAAGAGCGGGTGTGCAAGGTACTTCCGTATAAGAAAAATCAGCGTGAGTTGTTCCGTAACGAGGGATTGCTCTTCCTGCCTGAGCAAAGGAGGACGCATTAACAGAATGGGTATGAACAACCGCATTCAAATCCACAAACTCTTTATAGAGAATATAGTGGGTTGGTGTATCGGAAGAGGGATTGTAATCACCTTCAACAACACTACCATCCTCGAGAGAAACAATAACAATACTTTCGGGAGTTAATTCATCATACTGTACACCCGAGGGTTTTATTGCAAAAACACCGTTTTCTCTGTCAACAGCAGAAACATTGCCCCAAGTAAAAGGAGCAAGACCGAGAGCGTGTAATTCCTTATTAGCAGAGCAAACCTCTGCTTTCAAATTATCATACATTGTTATCACCGATTATTATCTTTAATATTGATTAAATTATATAACTTATTAAATGCATTTGTCAATGTTGTTAAATTTGTAGAAAAGTAGTGACTTTTGGTAAAAGTTGTGATATAATTTTTTAGTATATTAATTTAAGGAGAGATTCCGTATGAAAAAGTATGCAAGACTCTTTTCGGTCATTGCACTCATTATCGCAATCACTTTTATTTTTTCAGGTTGCGGTGTAATAGATTTTGCAAAATCTATTTTGATTAAAGAGGAGACTACAGCTGCCCCCGTTGATACAACCGTCCCCGGTGAAATCATCTATTATAACGACGCAACTGACAGTGCAGTTATTGCGCCTCCGTCTGACACAGTTTCTGATACACAAGCACAGACAGCTCCAAGCACAACAGCAACACCAAGCACAACAACTGCACCCTCTGCTGTTGAAACTACAAAGGCTGATTCTTCAACCTCCACAACTAAAAAGCCTGCCACTACCGTTCCTCCGACAACTGAAAAGCTCACTGCAAACGACATTAAAGAAATGCCCTTAAAAGACGTGCAGGACTTGTTGTTTACAACCAAGGATGCGGAAACGGTTAAACAAATTCTTAACGCTTGCGGTTTCGAATATGATGATAAGCAAGGCATTTATTACTCTTCTGTTGACCCTTGGCAGAAGAACTTCGGCTTCAACTTCATTTACGATATGGCGGCGCCTTTGGCAGGTATGTATTACTCAACCGAAAGAGTTTATTTCAATTACGATAACAAGGATTGGATGATTCAGCTTTGGAAGGGTCAATACGGAATTACTTCCGGTGCAGAAATAGGGATTTACAATAAAACTGATAAAATTATGCAGTATGATGCCGTTTCTGAAGATGAATTCCTTGAAATGTCCTTTGATTTTTATAACCAAGGTGAACTCGTATTCTCCAGAGGTCCCGAAAAGCATTGGTGGCTTACAGGATTTAAAATCTTCAATGCAGGTGTTCCGATTCTTATTGACCTTGATATGACATTAAAGTTCCCCACAAAATCTATGGCAGATGCTTTCGAAGCAGGCTTGAAACAAGCTTCAAAGGATAATATACTTGACCCCATTACCTACACAAGAAGTTCAAAAATATTCCATATCCACTGGTGATTAAATGAGCAATTTATTGACTAAATTCGCTATTATTGCTGACCCTCATTACTATTCCGAAAAGCTCGGTAACTGCGGTAAGGCTTACGAGCGCAGAGCAGGCTCAGACCAAAAGATGTTGGCGTTAAGCTGCGGAACGATTCTGGCGGCACTTGAGCACATAAAAAATTCCGATGCAAAGTTTCTTATGATTGCCGGTGACCTTTCCAATGACGGCGAAAAAGTTTCTCACGAGGAAATGCGAGAAATTTTATATGAATTCAAAAAGATAATGCCCGTTTATGTTATTACCGCAACTCATGACTGGTGCTGTGACGGCAATCCAAGAAGATATGAGGGCGATAATATCTATCACGATGTTGATACGGTCGGTGTCAATGAGCTCCACGATTTCTACATAGATTTCGGACCTGACGAAGCTATTTCCGAATTTCACACACATCAGGACAAGGTTTCCTATGTTGTTAGACCTTGCGAGGGCGTCAGCGTATTCTGCCTTGATGATGACCAGGACGGAAACGGAAATTCAGGTTATTCGGACGAGCACTTCCAATGGATTAAAGCTCAGGTTGAAGAGGCTAAAAAACGCGGTGACGTAGTTTTCGGTATGCAGCACCACCATCTGTTTTTAACGGAATTTGACCGCGCTATAAACGGCAAGGGTTCTATTGAACACAGAATTAAACAGGTGACAAAATTTGCAGATATCGGTTTCCCTGTTATGTTTACAGGGCATTCTCATATGCAACATATAAGAAAGCTTGAAACCGAAAAAGGCAATCATTTTTATGAAATAAATGTTGGTTCAATTAGTGGCTACCCTGCCCCGATTTGCTATTGTGATATTTATGAAAACGGTATTGATATAAAAACCGAACATCTTAAAACATTCACTCACAACGGTAAAGAGTATACCAACGATTTTCTTAAAAATCACGCTACTGCCCTTTTCAGCGATATTATAAAATCTGCGGCAGTAAATGAAAAAGACAAATTCTTAGCAGTTGTTGAGGCGATTGGATTAGGTCCGAAAAAAGCAAGTAAGATTTGGTTCTTTGCAAGACCTGTCCTTAAATGGCTTGATAAACTAACCGTTAAAAAAGCCGCAAGGATTATGAACTTTATTTCTTTTGGTAAAGCTATTGATAAAAAAGCCGCAAAAGAGATTGCAGATGTTAAGGTAACCGATATGGTATTCGGTGCTTTCTGCTCAATTCTTGACGGTTCAATTATAAAGCACGAGGAAGGCTCCGCTTATTATACTGTATTTACTCAGGCACTCGCCTTCCCCTTAAGGCTTGTTAAGAAATTACATATTAAAAACGGCGGTCTTATCAGAACGCTGACTCATATCAAGAATGCCGCACCTGAGCTTATGACAGGCGGTCCTTTAGACAATAATAATTGGTTTTGTGAATTTTAAAAGATAAAGCTCCACAACTTCGCATTTGAAGTTGTGGAGCTTTTTTATTTTTTATACCTTCAAAAATCCAAATGAACTTATGAGTTTTTCAAGCAATTCTAAAATTATATTGAATATTGAGAATATGCCTGATACATCAGAAGCGGGAGTGTTTGTAGTTGAAGGATTAAGATTTCTGTTACATTGGTCGCAATGTCCGTCGCTGTCAGAATCAATATGACCCGTTATATCTACAAAATCTCTGAGAACTGATGCACCGCAGTGGCATTCATAAATTGTGTAACCCTTTTCGGTACAGGGTGGTGCAGTGTATGTTGGGGTGGAATAATCGTGTGGTATTTTATCAACATAATCAACAATGTAGCTGTCACCACACTTACAAATATATGTGGTATAGCCTTGCGCTGTGCAAGTCGGAGCAGTTACAACCGGCTTATGGCTATGTCCTGTTGCTTCGATATATTTATCACTATAAGAATACGGACATTTTGTGCAAACAAATGTTGCGTAGCCTCTTTCTGTGCAGGTCGGAGCAGTTTCAACCTCTGTATAGCTATGGCCCGCTTCATCAATATAATCATCTATAAAATTATTGTTATAAGCGAGACCGCATTTACAAACATGTCTTGTGTAGCCTACTACTACACAACTCGGTTCAACTACAGTAACATTCTCATAAAGATGACCTGTTGCATCAATATGATTTACATATTTATTTTTGCAGGTTGTACAAGTAACTTTTTTCTCGCCTAACGTTGTACAGCCGGGTTCTTTGGTAACAACAAAGTTATCAAAAGTATGACCATTTTGAGCAACAAAATCATCTGCATATCCGTTACCGCAAACTGTACAGATATAAACTTTGCAGCCCTCTTCTTCGCAAGTTGGTGCTATTGTAATTACTGTATCATACTTGTGCGAACAAGAATAATTGTAGTATATTTTATCAGTTTTTATATCGTTATCACCACCTATATAAATATTTTTCCAATTACTTGGTGAGCCTGGATAACAAACATATTTTATACTATTACAAAGCGAGGTTGCATGCTTCTCTATTGTTGTTACACTTTTAGGTATTGTAATGCTTGTAAGACTATAACACCTGTCGAATGCGCTTTCTTCAATTTTGGTTACAGTGTCCGGAATTGTTACACTCTCTAAATTTTCACAAGAGGAAAATGCTTGGCGACAAATTGTTGTGATACCTTCATTGATAATTACTGTCTTAATACTATTTCTAAAATTCAACCATGGTTTATCTGTGAACATCTCACCTTTGCCGTAAATTACAAGTGTGCCTGTTTCCGGGTCAAATGACCAGTAACCGCTGTCTGCCGCAACGCTTTCAAAATAAATAGTTGCCCCCAATAAACTTTCGTTATCTTCACCAACATTAATTGTAAGCCATTTTGCTTTTGTGCCGGCAAAATAAACTGTTTCCAAGCCTAAATAAAAAGCTGAATCATCAACAGTTGTTAAGCCCTTGCCTATAACCAGAGTTTCAAGATAATTGTTGCCGTTAAAAGCATTTTGGTAAATTGTTTCAACACTGTCAGGAATAGTATACACTGTATCATTTTTTGCCTTTGGATATTGCAGGAGTACAGTTTTATCCTTGTTATAAAGAACATTTTCTTCATCACTTAAATAATACTGATTATTTTCGTCTACTGTGATGCTATAGAGTCGGTCACAGGTTGCAAATGCATCCTTACCGATTGTTTCAACACTTGCAGGAATTTCTATATTTGTAATATAGTCGCAATCCATAAATGCTTCCATTCCTATAGTTTTAACTGAAGCAGGAATTATTATGGATTTTAAGCTATCACAATTATAAAACGCTCTTTCTCCAATGGTTGTAACAGAATCAGAAATTGTTACATCTGTCAATTTGATGCAACTACCAAATGCACAATCACCAATTCTTGTAACACTATCGGGAATATCAATACTTTTGATAATTGAGCAATGATAAAATGCATCTGCACCAATTGTTTTTACAGTACCAGGGATTGTTACATCAATAAGATTATCGCAATCATAAAATGCATTTCTACCAATTGTTGTTACGCCATCTTCTATAACAACATATTTAATTTTATCTTCATACTGTTCCCAAGGACGATTATTATACAAATAATCATTCATATAACCTGTGCCTGAAATTGTTAAAGTACAGGTTACATCATTATAAATCCACGTGAGTTTATCTCCGCTGGCAGGAATAGAAGGAACAATCTCTTGCTTAACAAGTATTTCACTGCAAACTGAGCATTTTGAACCTTCTGTAAGCCCTGTTTGTTCCATCGTTGGTGTAATTGCAGGAATTTTTTCAACCGTATGACTTAAGGGCTTAATTACTTCTGTATAGATTTCGCCACATGAATCACATATATACGTCCGTTTTCCATCTATTGTGCATGTTGGCTCTTTTGTAACAATGCCGTTTAATGAGTTATGACCTTTGGGGTCAACATAATCACTGTCATAGCTATAACCACACAAACAAGTATAGGTAACATAACCTTGCTCTGTGCATGTTGGCTCCGTTGTTACCACTTCATATTTATGTATATGACTATCGAAATGGATGGTTAAAGCGGCAAAAACATCGTCATTACTACTTTCTTTTGTAATCGAATCCCACTGCTCAAGTGTACCTGCATAGTAAATGTCTTTAAGGCTGGTGCAATCTTCAAATGCATCCTGACCAATTGCCGTAACACCCTCACCGATTGCAATACTTTCAAGTGAATCACAACTTCTGAAGGCATATTCGTCAATTGAGGTTACACCATCACCGATTATAACATTCGTAAGTAAGGAACAATCACTAAACGCATCCTTTGCAATTGCTGTTAAGCTGTCGTGAATTGTTACTTCTGTAAGACCACAGTGACTAAATGCAGATTTACCAATTTCAGTTACGCTTTTAGGAATTGAAATTTTCCTTAGGCTTCCGCAACAATCAAAAGCGTGAAATTCAATTTTAGTTACACTCTCAGGAATTGCAACACTAATAAGCCCAGAACAACTATAAAACGCATAATAACCGATTACTGTTACACCATCTTCTATAACAACACGCTTTATATCATCTTCGTATATCTCCCATGGGCGTTTCTTACTAGTGTAACCATACATTGCACCAACACCAGAAATTGTCAAAGTTGAACCATCAAATGTCCATGTAAGATTATCACCACAAGTGCCGGATACTGTTTCCGCACTTGCTGTTATGGAAAAAATAGAAATTAACATTATAATTGTAAGAATAATTGATAGGATTTTTTTAGTTTTTTTCAAAATGCTCAACTCCTTTTCTATATATCTGTATATTACTCCATATTTATTATGACAGAAAAAGGAATATTTTTCACTTTCTTTTTTAAACAAATATCTTGTGTTAGTTTTGGTAAAAAGTACAAAGAGATCTATAAAAACGCACAAACCTACACATCCAAAGTGAATGTGTAGGTTTTTTATTATGCCTGTTCAGCAATTTCGTATATAAGTCTTTCAGTTTTTTCCCAACCAAGACAAGGGTCGGTGATTGATTTACCGTAGATACCGTCGCCGATTTTCTGTGCGCCGTCTTCAATATAGCTTTCAATCATAATACCCTTAACAAGCTTTTTGATATCTTCATTATGAGCTCTGCTGTAAAGAACATCTTTAGTAATACGGATTTGCTCAAGATATTTTTTACCTGAGTTTGCATGGTTAGCGTCGACTATACAAGAGGGATTTTTTAGTCCGGATTTTGCATAGGCTTCACTGAGATTAAGTAAATCTTCGTAGTGGTAGTTTGAAATGTTATGTCCGTCGCGGTCAACAAAGCCTCTCATAATTGCGTGTGCGTACGGATTGCCGTCGCTTTCAACCTCCCATCCTCTGTAAAGGAAGGTGTGACTGCTTTGTGCTGCGGTGATAGCATTCATCATAACGGAAATATCGCCGCCTGTTGGGTTTTTCATACCAACGGGAATATCAAAACCGCTTGATGCGAGTCTATGCTCCTGATTTTCAACGGAACGAGCACCGATTGCAACGTAGGAAAGCAAATCGGAAAGATAACGGAAGTTTGCAGGATAAAGCATTTCGTCTGCACAAGAGAAGCCATAATCACGAAGGGCGCACATATGAAGCTCACGAATGGAAATAATACCGTGAAGCATATCGGGTTTTTCGTTGGGGTCCGGCTGATGAAGCATACCCTTGTAGCCTGCGCCGGTTGTACGAGGCTTACCTGTATAAATTCTGGGAACGATTACAACTTTGTCTTTAACCTTTTCTCTTACCTCTGCAAGTCTTGAAATATAATCGAGAACAGGGTCTTTGGAATCTGCCGAGCAGGGTCCGATAACAAGCAAAAGCTTATCGGATTTTCCTGTAAAAACATTTTTTATTTCGATATCATTTTTATCTTTTTGATCTGACATTTTTGCAGTAAGAGGAAACTGCTCTTTAATCTCCATTGGAATGGGGAGCTTTCTTTTGAAATTCATACTCATTTTAATTATCTCCTTTGATATCTATTTGTATGCCCAGGGTTTTGATATCGTCAAAGAACTCGGGGTAACTTTTATTGACACATTGTGCGTTTTCTAATGCTCCGCCCACCTTACTGCACAAAACTGCAAGTGACATTGCGATTCTATGGTCATTGTGACAATTAAGGTTTTCGGTCGGTGCTTTGATTTCGGTTTTCGGAATAATTATTTGGTTCTCATAAACCGAAATATCAATGCCAAACTTTGAAAGCTCGGTTTGCATTGCAATACCGCGGTCGCTTTCTTTTATTTTAAGTCTTTTTGTTCCTGTAAGTTTTGCACCGTTGCAAAGAGCAGCACAAGAAATAAGAACAGGTCCTAAATCGGGACAATCGGAAATATCAAGGATAGGTGTCCCCTTTTGCAAATCTTTGTAAAACTCGCGATATATCTTATCCCCTTGATAGCTCTCCTCGTTCATTCCGAGAACATCTACATTTCCGCCGATTAAATTAAATGCATCAAGGAAAGCTGAATTTGACCAATCGCCCTCAACCGTAAGGTTTCGGGGTAAATATTTTTGATTGCCTTTTATGTAAAACTCGCTGTTTCCTTTTTGGATTTCAACACCGAATTTCAACAAAACATCAATTGTTATATCAACATAAGGCGCACTTTGTAAAGGTGTCGTCAAAACTATTTCGCTGTCACCATCAAGAAGCGGTAAGGTAAACAAAAGACCTGTCAAAAACTGACTGCTGACATCACCGGGTATTTCATATATACCGCTTTTAAGCTCTCCGCCTGCAAGAAGAGAGTTTTCTCGGCTTTTGAGGTAACAACCCTTTTCACTAAAAAGCTTCTCATATACGCTCTGGGGGCGTTCTAAAAGCCTATCACTACCGCTAAAAACTGCAGTATCTGAAAAAACAAGGCTTAACGGAATCAAAAATCTTAATGTGCTTCCGCTTTCATTGCAAAACAGATTTATATGTTCTTTTCTTTTGTTATTTTCTATTCCGTAAACAACCGCTTTATTGCCGTCAATTTCAATTTTTGCGCCCAACTCTTTTAAGCAGGAAATTGTTGCAATAATATCATCATTTATACCGATATTTTCTATAACGCTTTTACCTTCGGCTAAAGCGGCACAAATAAGCAAGCGATGAGCACAGCTTTTTGAGGGCGGTGCGTTAATTTCACCTGATGCTACACTCGGCTTTATTATAACATTCATTTTTTCGCCTTCTTTATTAAAGCATCTATTGCCAAAAGATAACCGTCCGTACCTTTTCCGCTGATAGTTTCAAAGCAAGCTTGTCTTACATAGCTTATTTTTCTGAAATTCTCACGGGAGTCAACATCGGAAATGTGAACCTCAACCGCAGTAATATTAACTGCTTTCAAAGCATCTAAAATTGCAATACTCGTGTGGGTATATGCACCGGGATTTATAACAATACCGTCATAGAGGCCATAAGCGAACTGTATAACATCAACCAAATCACCCTCGTGATTAGACTGATAGCATCTTATACCAACATTTTTCTCTTTGGCATAATTTTCAATTTTTTCAACAAGAGAATTATATGTTTCCTTGCCGTAAATATCGGGTTCTCTTATGCCGAGCATATTGAGATTAGGTCCGTTAATTACAAGAATATTCATAAAAATCCTCCTCAATTCTTTTTGCAACTTCTTCTACAGTACCCGAGCCGTCAATTATAACATCGGCTGATGATTTATAAAGCGCGTATCTTTCATTATAACGCTTTTCTAAATCTGCACGGTTACTTGAAAGAGGTCTGTCCGAAGTTGTTATAAGCATTTCTAAAGGTCTGTCAAGAAAACAAATTCTCGAATTACCTTTTAAATTCTCAATGTTTTCGGGGTCTAATATTGCTCCTCCACCTGTTGAAATAATTTGAGAATTTAACATAGAAATGTTTCGAATTACATTTTTTTCGACATTTCTGAAATAGCTTTCACCAAATTCAGAAAATATATCAGGAATGTTTTTATTCTCCGTTTTAACTATTTCATCATCACTGTCAATAAAGCTTTTATTAAGCTTTTGAGAAAGAACCTTGCCCACAGAGGTTTTACCGCTTGCAGGCATGCCTATAAGAGCAATATTCATTTTCTCTTTATAGAGGTTTTTAAATATGTTTTCTACCTTTTCGACTTCAACGGGTGCATCAATAAACTTTTCAACCGCATATGCCGCCTGAGAAACAAGCATATAAAGTCCGCCTACAGCAGTGATTTTTTTAGCTTTTGCATCTAAAATAAGCTTTGATTTTAAAGGGTTATAAACAGCATCAAAAACCGCTTCAACCTTTGGAAGTTTCTCTAAATCAACTGCAGAAACACCTGTTTTGGGATACATTCCGCAAGGAGTGGTATTTATTATAATTTCGCAATCGTTGAAGCTTTCGTAAAGTTCTTCATAGGTTATGTAGCCATCTTTTTTATTTCGGGAAACCTTTAAAACTTCAATTGCACCCACACTCTTTGCAACGGCAAAAGCAGTATTTGATGTTCCGCCGCTACCGAGCACGACAACCTTTTTGCCCTTTAAAGAAACATTTTCTCTTTCAATAAGAGCTTTAAGACCGTAGAAATCCGTATTATAGCCATAAAGCTTGCCATCCTTATTGACAATTGTATTAACCGCATTTATTGATTTGGCTTCACCGGAAATCCAATCAAGATATTCTATAACATCCTGTTTATAAGGAATGGTTACATTTATTGCTTTAAAGTCTTTATTTTTGAAAAACTCGGGTAGCTCTTCTCTTTCTAATTCTTTTAGTGAATACTCATAGCTTGCCAGAGCGTTATGAATTTCTTTTGAAAAGCTATGCCCTAGCTTTTCACCGATACAACCGTATTCCATTACCCAACACCCAGCCAATCAGTTCCGAATTTTTGAGAGAGTAAATCGCATAAAACAAGTGCGGTTACACTATCGACAACTACTCTTGCTCTGTGAACTATGCAAGGGTCATGTCTGCCCTTAACACTTAAAACAGTGTTTTCATTATTTATAAAATCAACTGTTTCTTGGTCTTTGGAAATAGACGGAGTGGGTTTAACTGCACATCTGAATACAACGGGCATACCGTTTGTTATTCCGCCGTTAATTCCGCCGTTATTGTTAGTTTTAGTAGTTACTTTTCCGTCCTCTAAAACGAAACTGTCGTTCATTTCGCTACCGTGCATATCAGCACAAGAGAAACCTGCACCGAACTCAACACCTTTTATAGCAGGTATTGAGAAAAGAGCGTGAGAAAGAACACTTTCAACAGAATCGAACCAAGGCTCACCTACACCAACCGGTAAACCGATAACTGCGGTTTCAAGAATTCCGCCAACACTGTCGCCATCTTCTGCTGCTTTCTCAATTTCTTTAATCATTTGTTCGCCTTTTTCTTCGCAAAGAACCGCGAACATTTTGTCTGAAAGTGTATTTATATCCCTTTCTAAATCGGAAAAAGAAGCATCTTCAACACCGGCGCATTTTGAAATATGAGTGCCGATTTTTATACCCTTTTGAGTAAGCAAGTCAATAGCAATCGCGCCTGCGGCAACAAGACCAACGGTAATTCTTCCGCTGAAATGACCGCCGCCGCGATAGTCTTCACAACCGTTATACTTACAAAATGCTGTATAATCCGCGTGACCGGGTCTTGCTTTGCCGTAAGTTTTTGAATAATCCTTTGAATGAGTATTTTCGTTAGGAATTACTATACAAATAGGTGTTCCTGTTGTTTTTCCGTTAAAAACACCGCTTACAATACTAAATTTGTCTGCTTCCTGACGAGGTGTTGAGATTTTTCCTACAGGCCTTCTTAAATCAAGCTGATGAGAAATAAATTCTTCTTTCACTTTAATTCCTGCAGGTAAACCGTCAACAACTGCACCGATAGCAGTTCCGTGGCTTTCGCCAAAAAGAGTTATACTTATGTTGTTACCAAATGTATTTTTCAATTTAAGTACGCCTCCTTTATTAATCTATCTAATTCTCCGAATGTTAAAAATCTGAATTTAAAGCTACCGATTTCATTGACAAACACAACATTTACACCATCAGCTTTCGCCTTTTTATCGTGGCGAAGAGAGGAAAGTATTTCATCAGCTGAAAAGGCGAGTTTTACAGGAAGATTGTATTTTGTAAGAACTTTAATGAGTCTTTCTCTTACTTCGTTTGAAGAGAATGCTAACATTCCCAAAGCTACACATTCACCGTGAAGAAGCTCGGAAAGTCCTGCGGCAGTTTCTATAGCGTGACCTGCGGTATGACCGAAATTGAGAACCTTGCGAAGACCAAGTTCTTTTTCATCCTCTTCAACAACAGCCTTTTTAATTCTTAATGAGCGTTCAATTATTGTATCAATAATTTCTTCTGCGTTTTCTTTTTCTATCATTTCAAAAAGCTCTCTATCGGAGGTTGCCGCCATTTTAATGCTTTCGCAAAGTCCGTTATTAAACTGTCTTTTTGAAAGAGTTTTTAAAACATCGGAGTCAATTATAACTGCTTTGGGTTGATAAAAAGCACCTACGGTATTTTTATAACCGCCAAAGTCTATTGCAGTTTTTCCGCCTATTGAAGAATCCACTTGGGAAAGAAGTGTAGTTGGAATATTATAAAAATCAATTCCTCGCATATAGGTTGCGGCGGTAAAGCCCGAAAGGTCGCCTACAACACCGCCACCAACTGCAACAATACAGTCAGCTCGGGAAAATTCATTTTCGCTTAAAACTTCAAGCAATTCTTTATATGTATCAAAGGATTTGCTTTTTTCACCCTGTGGAATAACCTTAATAACGTTATTCTTAAACTGCTTTGAAACCGCTTTGGCATATTCGAATGGCACACCGCTATCGGTTATAATAAGCGCTTTTTTATCAGTGTTACAATACTCTGAAAGACGGTTAATTGAACCTCTTTCAATTATGATATTATAATCACCCATTGATGTTTTAACTGTTAATTTCATTAGTATAATTCACCTTATATAGTCTGCTCTTTTGAATATCTGCCTACAAGGCGCACATTAGTGCAAACCTCGGACAGTTTTTTCAGCATATTTTTTTCATCATCCTTTGAAAGCTTACCCTCACCCTCAAGGAAGAAATAATAATTCCAGATAACATCCTTTGAGGGACGGCTTTTAAGTGCTTTAAGGTTATAGCCACAATCGCCAAAAACGGAAATTGCTTTGCTCAAAGAGCCTGCTTCATCACGGACTGTGAAGAGTACAATGAAGTTTTCATCACCCATTGATTCCCCTCTCGGAATTCTTGAGAAAACTGCAAAGCGAGTTGTGTTTTTGCTGTCTTTATTTATCTTACGGTCAATAAGCTTAAGTCCATATTCGTGACCTGCTTCAATACTGCAAATAACTCCGACAGTATTATCACAGTTTTTGGCAACATTTGCCGCCGCAAGAGCAGTATTTACTGCTTCTTCGGTATCAAGTCCACGTTCTTCAATATATTCCGCACACTGACCCAATGCTTGAGGGTGGCTTATAACCTTTTTAATGGTGTTTCTGTGGGAATCAGGTGTTCCGAAAAGGTGCTGTTCCACTGCCATATCGTAAACGCCGTTAATATAAAGTGAGCCAAAATAGGTTAAATCCATAACTCGCGCAACGTCGCCCTCGTAGCTATTCTCAATGGGAAGGACGGCACATTCACATTCGCCGTTTTCAACCGCCTTATAAGCGGATTTAAAATCGCCGTAAGCAACAGGGTTGCCATCAGGGAAAATACGCTTAACTGCAATTTCCGCAAATGCACCTTTAACTCCCGAAAAAGCGATTCTTGTTCCGTCAAGGATTTTGTGCTGAAAATCCTTTGACAAATTCATTGTTGTCTTTTGGAAATTAATATAGTAAGAACGGATTTCATCGTCAGTAATAAGTGCACTGTTTTTTTCAAGAAGTGCCGCTTCTCTTACGGTATCTTCAACGGGAACGCCATTTACCTTTTTATATTCGGCAACATCCTTTACCGCTTCCATTCGCTTCTGGAAAAGTGTTGCTATTTCTATATCAATTTCGCTGATTAGTTTTCGTGCGTCTTGAAATCTCTTTTCATAATCAATCATTTTTATAATCCTCGTAAAGTGCTTTAAAAGCAGGAATTGATCTTTCGATAAGTTCGGTATCAACGCAATAAGAAATTCTTACGAAGCCCTCACAACCGAAGGAATCGCTTGGAACTAGCAGAAGTTCAAATTTCTTTGCTCTTTCATAGAATTTGTTTGCATCCTCTTCAAGAGATTTTACAAACATATAGAATGCTCCGTCAGGCTTAATAACCGTATAACCGATATCCGTAAGAGCATCATAAAGAATTTTTCTGTTCTTTTCGTAAATCGAAATATCTGCGGTATCCTCGAGGCACTGTGCAATAGTGTACTGCATAAGAGCGGGAGCGCAAACATAACCTAAGGCTCTGCCTGAACCACATATAGCTGCATATACATCGCCGGCATCTTTCATATCAGGTGAAACAAATATATAACCGATACGCTCACCCGGTAAAGAAAGAGCTTTACTGTAGGAATAGCATACAAAAGTATTATCGTAATAGCAAGGTATGTAAGGAACTTTTTCACCTGTGAAAACAAGCTCTCTGTATGGTTCATCAGAAATTATGAAAATTTCTTTACCGTATTCATTCTGTTTGTTTTTAAGCAAATCAGTTAATTTGATTATATCGCTTTCAGGAATAATAACGCCTGACGGATTGTTGGGTGAATTTACAATGATTGCTTTTGTATTTGAGGTAATTGCCTTTTCGAGAGCATCGAAATCAATTTGCAGATCCTCTTTTTTACAAGAAACTGCAACTAATTTTGCACCTGCCTGTTCTGCAAAAACTCTGTATTCCGGGAAAAATGGTGCTAATGCAATAACCTCGTCCCCTTCTTCAACAATTGCATTAAGAGTAATTGTAAGTGAAGCTGCCGCGCCGCAAGTCATATAAATCAAGCCTGCATTTGCTTTAACTCCGAAATTATTGTTTATGTATTCTGCAATAGCTTTTCTTACGTTCAAGTCGCCCTGTGCGGAAGTGTAACCGTGAAGAACTTCTGCCGGAGTTTCTGCGATAAGCTTATTCATAACATCCGTAACCTTTTGAGGTGCAGGAACACTGGGATTACCCAAACTGAAATCGAAAACATTTTCCGCTCCGATTTCTGCTTTTCTTTTCTTACCGTACTCAAAAATCTCACGGATTATTGAACTTTTTTTACCTAACTGCATCATTTTTTCTGAAATCATAGTAAATACCCTTTCTTAAATGAAAAATCCGCAAACCGTTATGCTTTCGGAGCACAGCAGAATGCGGACTGTCTATACACTTTTAATTGCGATTACTTGCAATTTCGAGCGGAGCACAGACAATCCAAGCTGTTATAATAAAATCGATAATAATTAAAGCCTTGGAACATCCGTAACACCTCTCATAAAAATTTATGTTTTGTATTTTACTCTTGCATTTTTTATTTGTCAAGAGAAAACCGAACATTTTTCGAGAATTTTTATTTGTTTTCGTATTTTTCTACGATTTCTGCAAAGCCATAAATCAAAGCAGAAATCAAACGGGCAACCAAAACAAAGATTACTACAACACAAAGTATCGGAACAAGAAGAAGTGACATCATCTGTGTGCCGATGTAAACGCCGATTAATACAACACCCACAGCTGCTGCAACAAGTGTTATAAACAAGTTCATAACAAATATTATTACAGAAAATTTCTTTAAAGTTGCAGAACAAGATTTAAAAAACTTAAAGTCAAAAGATATTTTAGCGTTATCAATATTTGTTTCGTTACCTTCAATAATTGCTTTTTTATTTTTTCTCTTAAGCATCTCTATTAATACCATCCTTCATCCATATCACCTGTGCCTAAAACAACGCCGTAACCACTTGGTTTAGTTGTTGTTGTATTTGCAGGTTTGTTTGCCTTTGTAGTTGAAGCTGTGCTTCCTGTGTTATCAGGCTTTTTATCGCTTTTTTTGGTTGTTTCTTTTGTATCGGAAGGAACAGTTGTTGAGGGTTTATCAATACCGATAGCATTTTCTTCAACGACCTTTGTAATCTCCTCGGGTACTGTGGACTCATCATATTTCTTTTCAAGAACCAAATCACCATCTACCCAGTGGTAGCTTACAACAACAGAAGAATCACCGTTTTTAACAGTTGAAAGAATTCTGTGATTTTCGGCATCAACCGAAAGATTCTTTAAAGCAGACAAAATAATTGAATAGTCAAAGACATTAGTAGTTGCATTATAAAGCCAGCAATAATAGTTAATAACACCGTCCACTGAGCTTACAGCAATATAAAAGTCAGGTTGACCGTCAAAGTTCATATCTAAGAACTCGTTGTGAGCTTCAGCATAAGCTTTATCGAAAGTATAGTTCGGATTAAGAGGATATTTTAAAGTCTGGAATTCTTTGCCGTCCTTTTTTACAATAGCTTCGGTATCGCCGATTTCAACTGTAAAGCCACTTACATCTGTAGAAACTGTTTGGGTTGTGGTTGTAGTGGTTTCGTCCTCTGTCTTGTCACCGCAAGCAGTAAATGCTGTTACGATAAATGAAAGTACTAAAATTATCGAACATAAGGTAATAATCTTTTTCATAATGAATCTCCTTTTAAAATATCACGCCTTCGGCGTTAAGAGCTTTTTTCAATGCATCAAGTTCAGGGTGTTTAAAAATATGACCTTTCATGCCGTATTTTTTCGCACCTTCAATATTTTGAGGCATATCATCAATAAAGAAACATTCTTCAGGTTTTAAAGAAAACTTTTTACAAAATGCTTCATAGATTTCTTTTTGCGGTTTAAGAAGCTTATAAACCGAGGAAATAAAGAAACCATCCATCAATGTAAGAGCAGGAATATCTAAATACCGGTCAAAAAAGCGAGGCGTTGCATTTGAAAGCAAATATACATTATAGCCTGCCGATTTAATTTTCTTTATTAAATCATACATTTCAGGAAATGGTGGCATATAAGGATAAAAATCTATCAACATTTCTTTTATCAGCGGTCTTGTTTCTTCGGGTATTTTAGGTAACACCATAGGGACAACGTCATCGTGACGAAGCAAACCCCCGTCCAACTTATGCCAAAGTTCGCTACTGAAAACCTCTTTCATGAGAATATCGTAATATTCGTTGGGGAAATATGTACCAATAGTCTTCTTTGGGTTGAAATCTATAAGAACTCCGCCCATATCGAAAACGACATTTTTTATCAAAATACCGCCACCTTTATTTTTTGACCTCTTTATTATATCATTAAATAAAAAAAATTCAATATTTATAGAAAAAATCAAGAATTTCCCTTTAAATTTCTCATAAATATGTTATACTATTAACAACTTTTGGAAAAGGGTGATTTAGATGAAGGTAAATATTTTTAAATCTGCTGAGGAAATCGGCGTTGCTGTAGCAAGAATTTTTGTTGATGAGGTAAAAAATAATCCCGATTGCGTTTTAGGTCTCGCAACAGGCGCAACTCCCATTCCTACATATGATAACATAAAAAAAATACACAAGGAAGAAAATGTTTCATTCAAAAATGTGAAAACATACAATCTTGATGAATACTGCGACTTACCTAAATCAGACAAGAACAGTTATTACACATTTATGCATGAGCAGCTTTTCAACGGTCTTGACATTCTTGAAGAAAATGTTCATTTCCTTGACGGTAATGCAGTTGACTGCGATGCAGAATGCAAGAGATACGACAATGAAATCAATGCCGCAGGCGGAATTGATATTCAGCTTTTAGGTATCGGAAACAATGCTCATATCGGCTTTAATGAACCTGCAGAAAGCTTCACAGATGGCTCCTTCAAGGTTAAACTTACCGATAGCACAATCGAAGCTAACAAAATCTACTTTGACGAAAACCCCATGCCTCACTACGCACTTACAATGGGCGTTAAGCAGATTATGGCGGCAAAGAAAATTATTCTTATCGCAACAGGTCCAAAAAAGGCAGAAGCTATTAAAAATATGATTAAAGGCGAGGTTACACCTCAGGTTCCTGCTTCAGTTCTTCAAGAACACGACGATGTTCTTATCTTCCTTGATGAAGATGCTGCTTCTCTCCTTGATTAAATTTATTAACAAAACCTCACATTGTCAGGCATTCTGATAATGTGAGGTTTATTTTATTTCCATTGAATAACTTATATTGTCATTCTTTTCATAGGCTTCAAGAGTAATAAAGTAACTATTTATATTGCTGTTAACACTATAACAGTCTTTTTCCTTATCATAAGAATCTAAGATAATTTCATTTTCAAATGAAGAAAAAAACTCATAAATAATATAAGGCAAAAATGAATCTGTAAGGGTTTGGGTTTCCCCTTCAAAAACCATATCGCTATAAGTGATTTTATAACTTTGTTTGTTTATTGACACATACGCCCCATTAACCAAATCCTTTTCGTTACAAAAATTCACTTCTAACTTTGCGCCAGAAAAGACAACAACCGTATCATATATATGCTCGTTAAATGAAACTTGCACTTTTTGCGGTTCAGAAAAATCAACTTCCGGAGGGACTTGAAAAACATTTTCCGTTATATTGCAGGACGAAAGGCTCAAGCAAAATAAAAGAATAAATGTAACTGCAAGTCTTTTGAAGTTAATTTTATTCATTTTCTAATAGTCTATATACCTTCCCCAAAACTTTTGCACAATCAGAAGGTAGAATTGAATATTCAGACATTTCTTTTTTCAAAAAATCCGCGCTCATACCGTGAACAAAAGCACCGAGCACGGCAGAACGGAACAAATCACCCTTCATTGCAGGGGTAAGACCTGCGATTATACCGGAAAGCAAATCCCCTGCGCCACCTTTGGAAAGACCTGTATTTCCGGTTTTATTAACATATAGCTCTGTTGCAGAACTGTTACAAACCAAAGTTTCGTGGCCTTTGAGCAAAACATTAACTTTATACGTCTTACAAAAATCAATAATTATTTCTTCGCGGTTAGCCTCAATATCAGAAACACTTAAACCGCAAAGTCGCGACATTTCACCGGGATGAGGTGTTAAAAGAATTTCGGCTTTTTTATTTAATAAAACATCATTGAATTCAGACAAGCAATTAAGAGCATCCGCATCCAATATCAAAGGCTTTTCGCATTTTATAATAACTTCTTTAACCAGTTCTTTAATACTGTTACTCGTACCCAAACCGCAACCGAGCATTACAACATCGTTTTCATTACAGGCGTTTAAAATTACGTTAATACTGTCGGAGCTTATGCAACCCTCCTTGTTTGTTGACAAAGGAAGAAACAAATTTTCCGTAAGTCTTGAGGTAAGAGAAGCATAAAGGCAATCGGGAAAAGCAAGGGTTACAAGCCCTACACCGCTTCTTAATGCACCCTCGGTTGCCAAAGTACAACACCCAACCATATTTTTGCTACCGCAAATAAGCAAAGCTCTACCTAAAGAGCCTTTGTGGGAGAAAGGTTCTCTTTTCGGTAAGAGCTTTGATGCATTTTTTATATCAAGGGAGTTTTTATTAATCAACGCGGTCACTCCTAATAAGCAAATTAATATTAAACTTCCTTGTTATTATACCCTTTTTGATTTACGTAGTCAACAAATCAAGATGCAATTTGGAAATCAATAACCTTTGAATTCTTATTTAAAGAATTAAGCATTTCTTCAAATTCTTCGTTCACAAGAGGTGTTACATTTTTAATCTCTTTCTCTGGAGCAAATTTATCTTGAAGAGAAAAGTATACTGATTTGAAAAAAGCTTTAGTATATTTCCAAACTTTTCTTTCAAATTTAATTAAATCCTTTTCACGATAGATTGCATAGCAACCAAGACCTACTGCGGCACATTCAAGGAAAAATCTGATAAATACGAAAATTGACATATATATACCTCCAAACATTTAACGAACATTTGTTTTATGAGTTAATTATACCACCATTTTCCAATTTGTCAACACAAATGTTCTTTTTTCTTTCGTTTTCAAGTACCTTTTTAGGTGCTTTCTGTCGTTTTTTAGCAAAAAATTCGATTTTTTATTGATTTTTAAAAATAAAGTCAACTCTTTTTGTTCGTTGTTTGTTCGAACAACTTGAAAAACAAATAATAAAAAATCAACTTTTTAATAAATAACTATTTAACTTTTATAATAAATATTGTATAATAACTTAGATTATTCTTATTTAGTTCTAAAAAGGAAAAGAAATTATGTTTGTTGATAAAGCGAAAATAAAAATTATTGCCGGTAACGGCGGTAACGGTGCGGTAGCATTCCACCGAGAAAAGTACGTTAATGCAGGCGGTCCCGATGGTGGCGACGGCGGTCGTGGAGGTAATATTGTTTTCCAGGTGGATGACAACCTCTCTACCCTTTCAGACTTCCGCTATAAAAGAAAATATAAAGCTCAAAACGGCGAGAACGGACGAGGTTCTCGTTGTAACGGCAAGCGCGGTGAAGATTTAATTATCAAAGTTCCTCGCGGCACTGTTATTCGCGAAGAAGAAACAGGTCTTGTTATGGCAGATATGAGCATTGAAGAAACCTTTATTGCCGCTAAGGGCGGTAACGGCGGTTGGGGTAACC
>JAZSNR010000015.1:0-35894 GCA_045536495.1 Acutalibacteraceae bacterium | reverse complement strand
TTGATTTCGGAAATAAGGTCATCAATTTGTCCTTCTGTGGGGCGAACGCTTACCTCGGGGTCAAGAAGCCCTGTTGGACGAATAACCTGCTCTGCAATCTGTGCGCTTTTCTCCTTTTCAAGCTCACCCGGTGTTGCGCTCACAAATATTTTCTGATGTGTCTTTTTATAAAACTCATCAAATTTCAGAGGTCTGTTATCGAAAGCAGACGGAAGCCTGAAGCCAAATTCAACAAGACTTTCTTTTCTTGAACGGTCACCGCCGTACATACCGCGCACCTGGGGTAATGTAACGTGGGATTCGTCCACAAAGAGAACAAAATCATCGGGGAAATAGTCAAGCAAAGTAAATGGTGCAGTACCCGGTTTTCTGCCTGACATAACCCTTGAATAGTTTTCAATACCCTTACAAAAGCCCGTTTCACGAAGCATTTCGATATCATAAAGAGTTCTCTGCTGAATTCGTTGCGCTTCAAGAAGCTTTCCTTGTGATTTAAACTCCTCAACTCTGTTTTCCATTTCGTTGTAGATGCTTTCTAATGCTTTTTCCATTTTGTCGTGCTCAACAACATAATGGGATGCAGGGTAAATTGCCACGTGGGAACGGGTGCATTTAACCTCACCCGTAAGAGGATGAATTTCGGAAATTCTGTCTATTTCATCACCGAAAAATTCAATTCTGTAAGCAGTTTCCGAGGAATAAACAGGGAAAATTTCAACAGTGTCTCCTTTTACCCTGAATTTGTTTCGGGTAAAGCTCACATCATTTCTCTCATACTGAATATCAACAAGCTTCTCGATAAGCTCATCTCTGTCCTTTTGCATACCCGTTCGAAGAGAAATAACCATACTGCGATAATCAATAGGGTCACCGAGAGTGTAAATACAAGATACACTTGCAACGATAATAACATCTCGCCTTTCGGAAAGAGCCGAGGTTGCAGAATGGCGCAGCTTATCTATTTCATCATTTACGGCACTGTCTTTTTCAATATAGGTATCGGTTGTAGGAATATATGCTTCGGGTTGATAGTAATCGTAATAGGAAACGAAATATTCAACCGCATTTTCAGGGAAGAATTCTTTAAATTCAGAGCACAACTGCGCCGCAAGAGTTTTGTTATGAGCAAGAACGAGAGTGGGACGATTTAATTTCGCAATAACATTCGCCATAGTAAAGGTTTTGCCCGAGCCCGTAACGCCCAAAAGGGTCTGCTCCATATAGCCTTTATTAACACCCTCAACAAGCTTTTCAATTGCTTCAGGCTGGTCGCCTGTGGGCTTATAATTACTGTGTAAAATAAACTTATCTGCCATGCTCTCACCTCTTGATTTTGTTTTTGAATTACAGATATTATATTATACCACGATATGCTTTGTAAAAAAAGACACTATTTATTAAATTTCTGTCTTGTAAGAATACACTCAACTACTCTGTCTGCAATCAAGCCTCTGTCGCGTTCAGGGTAATATTCAAGCAAGGGTTCAAGTTTTTTCTTAATTTCAATTGATGTCAACTCAGGCATTTTAAACTGACTTCCCCATAGAGCTCTTGCAGTATTCATTTGCCTTGTAAAATTCATATTAAACGGACGGGCAGCAACGCCCTTAATTAATGCTTTAGGTTCTATATCCATAGGTGAAAACTGCACATTTGAAAGAAGACCTGCGCCATTATCAAAAATAGGGCAATAATCGAATTTGCCATTTTTTTCGATAACAGCAATATTATTAAGATGCCTGTCATCATTAAGAAACAAAGCATCAATTTCAAACAACAAAGTAAGATATTCGGGGAAATCCTCAAGACCGGTAAATTCAGCCGTCATATTACCTAAATATTCAATCCTTTTCTTATCGCTCGAAAGTTTTTCGAGTTTTTCTTTTAAAGAAAAACCAAGAAATCTTGAAAAAAGATGGCTCAATGTAATAATAGACTGACCTTTTTTTAAGAAGCTGTCACTTGAACAGCCGGTACGGTCTCTACCGTGAACGTGAAGCTTTTCCATTTGATATTTTGCAAATATAAATGGAGTATCATTTTTGATATTACTTTTTTCAAGCAATATTGAGATTAATGTTTCGGAAAGTGCCTCATAACCAAATTGGTCAAGCTTATACCATTTGCCCGTATCCTTATCAAACCACTTTTCCTGATTTCCCTTTGAAGAGGTTTCCGCAACCTTTTCATTTGTAACAAATTTAACTGTCATTATATTATCTCCATACTAATCCATTGATTGTCTTCTGCCATTCTCCCCTGTGTTTTTTCGATTATCTTCAATGGGTCATATTCTTCTACACCAATTCCTTCCAGATATTCTCTGATTCCGCTTCGGCTTTCAGGCACACAGCGCTCTCTTAAAAAGTTTTCAAAATCATTCCAAACCGGTGCAATATTTTTACCAAAAGAAGTTTTCACAATATTATCAGTAAAATTTTCTGCAATAATTGTTTTATCAGTAAAATCCGCACAGATTTTCGTGCACAATATATCTCCGTCATAGAAACTGAACAGTACGAGCTCGTGCCCTAAATTCTTTTTATTATCTAAAAAACCACACAATGTCAATCGAGGTGAAACAATAATCCTTTCGCCGTCAAAGAGCAACTCTATTTGCCCTTCATTAATATTCAATTCATTCACCCAATTTGTTGGCAGAGAAACTTTGTAGGTTTTGGCGCTTTTTCCTGCGGTCCCCCCTGCCGTACCGACAATGATTTTTGAAATTCGTTTTTCCATTCTAATCACCAAACATATATTATCATATTCGTTACGAATAATCAAGGTTTTTGATTTTTTCTTTGTATCAACAATGCCAATTTATGAGGGAAATTTTTGTTATATTTTAACCCCTGATTTTCAAATTCTTTTGTTGCCCGTATATAGTGGTTTATGGTATTATTGAGATATATTGGAAAAATCAGGAGTTGATACTATGAAAACACCTAAACAGGGCGTTTTATTTGATATGCTAAAGCAGTTGAAAAAATACTGCATCAAAGAGAAAATTGATATGCCTGTCTGGGAAACCTATGACGGTGATTATCTTGGCGAGGGGCAGCATAAATTCTACCCCGAAACCAAAGAAACACTTTCTTTAGGCGACCATTGGTTTGCTCGTTATGACTGCGCAAGAATTTTTAAAACAACCGTTACTCTCCCCGAAAGCTTCAAGGGCGAAAAGGTTTATTTAAACCTTGATTTCGGCGGTGAAATTCTCATAAGAATTAACGGTAAAATTGCAAACTCCGTTTCATCGAGAGAAAAAAGCGGTTGGGTTGGCAGAGAAACCGTTAATATCACTCCCGAATTTTTAACCTACGGCGAGCCTATGGAAATTGAGCTTGAGGCTTGCGTTGACTCTGCAGGCTTCTGCAATATGGGTATGGAAGGCATCAAGGAATGTGAATACACCCTTAAATTTGCAAACTTCGCCACAGTTGATGAAATTTGCGAAAAATTCTATCTTAACTGCGTAACCGCTTGGGATGCACTTCCCTTAATTAAAGAGGAATTTATAAAAGAAAGCGTATACAAAGTTCTTGATGATTCTCTTCACCTTGTTGACTTTGATTTCCCCGAAGAAATAACAAGAAAATCAATTGCATTTGCTTGCAAGCATTTTGACAAGAAGCTTGCAGAAATTGAATATACCGCACCGTCAGAGGTTATTTTTGACGGTCACAGCCATATTGACATTGCTTGGCTCTGGAGAATTCAGGAAACAGAAAGAAAGAGCGCAAGAACCTTTGCAAATAACCTTGCTCTTATGGATGTTTACCCCGAATTCACTTTCACTCAAAGTCAGGCTATCGCCTACGATATGATTAAAAAGAATTACCCCGAGCTCTATGAAAGAATTAAAGAAAAGGTTAAAAACGGACAATGGAATATCGTTGGTAACACCTGGGTTGAATGTGACACAAATATTGCATCAGGCGAAAGTATGATTCGTCAGCTTCTTTACGGAAGAGAATTTTTCCTTAAGGAATTCGGTGTTTCCTCCGACACCTATTGGCTTCCCGACTGCTTCGGCTTCTCCTACGCTTTACCCCAGATTATCAAAAAAAGCGGTATGAAATATTTCATTACAACAAAGCTTTTAAACCAGGACACAAACCGCTTCCCCCACACCCTTTTCAAATGGAAGGGTGCAGACGGTTCAGAAATCCTCGCATTAAATCAGCGTTCTCATTATCAGGGCGACTATGACCCCAAGCAGGTTTGCGATGCATCATACAACAATGATTTAAAGCACGTTTTAAAAACAGCTTTCGGTATGTTCGGCTACGGTGACGGCGGTGGCGGAAGCACCTACAGAATGCTTGAAAACGCAAAGCGTCTTAAAAACTTCCCCGGTCTTCCCAAAACAAGAATGGGTCACCCTGCAGAATTCTTTGCAGAGGCAGAAAAAATCCGCGAAGAGCTTCCCACCTACTGCGACGAGCTTTACTACGAAAACCATCGCGGTACATACACAAGTCAGGGCTTTATTAAAAAAGGTAACCGCAAAAATGAATTGCTTTTAAGCCGTTGCGAAATGGCAGGTATTTTCGGCGGCGGTTATGATATGGAAAAGCTACAGAACCTCTGGCTTTTACTTCTCAAAAACCAATTCCACGATATTCTTCCCGGCACATCCATTCACGAAGCAATGGAGGACTGTCGCCCCGATTTCAAGAAGCTGGAAAAAGACGGCACAGAGATTTTCTGTTCCGCTCTTGAAGGCATTACCGCAAACATTACCGCAGAAAAAGACGGTGTTGTTGTTTGGAATATGATTTCAAATGAGGTTACTGCTCCCGTTACTGTTAAGGGCAACAAGAAAATCGGTGCACTTTCAAGAGTATTCACAAAAGACGGAGAGGAATATACCGAGTTTATTGCAGACAAGGTTCCGCCAATGGGTTATAAATTTTTCCCGTTCTGTGAAGCAGAAGAAAAAGAAGCTGTTAAAATCGGCAACGGAATTATTGAAAACGAAATTCTCAAAGTGGAATATGACGAAAACGGTATTCTTACATCAATTTTCGATAAAGAAAATAACCGCGAAACTCTCGACGGCAAGGGTAATGTTATTTCCGTTTTCATTGATAAATGTATTCACGAAACTGCCTGGAACCTTGAACAGAACTATGAAAAGAAAAAATGGGTTCTTGAAAAAGCAGAAAGCGTTGAAATTACAGAATGCTCCCCTGTAAGAGCAGTTCTTAAAGTGGTTAGAAAGTTCAACAAATCAACAATTTCACAGAACATCATTCTCTACGCAGGTAGCAGACAGTTGATGTTTGAAACAGAGGTTGACTGGCAGGAACGTGACAAGGTTATGAAAGCCGCATTTGATGTTAATGTTCTTAACACCGAGGCAACCTTTGAAGCCGCTCACGGCGCAATTAAACGCCCCACTCACCGCAATTCTTCCTTTGATGCGGCTCGCTATGAGCAATGCGCTCATAAATGGGCAGACCTTTCCGAAGGCGACTACGGTGTAAGTATTCTCAATGACTGTAAATACGGCTACGACATTCTCAACAGCAGAATGAGAATTACACTTCTCCGCGCTCCCACAACGCCTGACAGATACGGCGATTTGGGACATCACAGCTTCACATATTCCTACTACCCCCACGCAGGCACATGGCAGACGGGCGGAACTGTTCAGGAAGCATTCAAGCTCAACTTTGCTCTTAAGGGTATTCCCGTTTCTGCAAACAACGGCTCACTTCCCGAAAGTTACAGCTTTATTAACTGCGATAATGACGATATTGTTATTGATGCGGTAAAACAAGCGCAGGACGGCAACGGAATTATTGTCCGTGTGTATCAGAGCAGAAGAGTCCGTGGCGAAAGGAATCTTGTCATTAACCTTCCTTATTTTACAAAGGCTTACGAATGTAACCTTATGGAAGTTGATGAAAAAGAAATTGACTTTAAAGATAATAAAATCACTTTCAATGTTACACCCTTTGAGGTTAAGACATTCAGACTTGTATAATTTAAGGTGATAGAAATGGCAAATTTTACAAACCCCTATTCAGCAGGAACCGCTAACAGTAAGCTGTTCCGAATTCCATCAATACTCGCATTAAAAAACGGCAGGGTTCTTGCAGGTGCAGATATCCGCTACGGCAACGGAACAGATGACCCTGCCAATATTGAAACGGTAATCCGCTATTCCGATGACAATTGCAAAACCTGGTCCGATATTGTCTGGGTAAACCATTTTAACGATATGGAAGATTGCGACCATAACAAAGCAATCCCCACATCTGCATCCTTCTGCGATTCTGCAATGTGTGAGGACAAAAACGGCGTTGTTTACCACGTTTGCGATGCTTGTCCTGCATATATGGGTCTTTGGAGCGCGGGTACATACGGAAAAGGCAGCGGCTATATTGACGGAAGGCTTGTTCTTTGCGATAAAACAAGCCACGAAAAAGCCGAAAGCACAACACTTGACAAGTCACATTACCCCTATTATGTTGGAGATTTCTCTGAAGACGGCTTTGCGCCCGTTCTCAAATTCTCGGATAACTCAAGCTACAACAACTATTATGTAGACAGAGCGTATAACATCTATGAGAAAAGCGGAGAAAACTATACCCCCGTTCTTATTAAGCAAATGAACAAGGACGGCAGTTTGAATGATAAAGATATCATCGCAAATATTTTCTACGCCTACGCCCCTATTAAAATCTACCCCACATATTATCTTTGGGTGAAAAAGAGCTTTGACAAGGGTGGAACCTGGTCCGATGGTAAAATTCTTAATCCCGAAATCAACTCAAGAGGTTTCACGGGCTTTTCTCCCGGTGTTGGTATCTGCATTGAAAAGGACGGTAAGCAGAGAGTTATTTTCTCAATTTACGATAACAACGGCGGAAGAGAATACACAAGCGTTATTTATACCGAAGACGGTGAAAACTGGCACCGTTCCGAAAAGGCAAAGCAAGTGGGCGCAGCGGGAAAAGGCTCTGAAAGTCAGTTTGTACTCCTTAACAACGGAGTTCTCCGAATGTATTCGAGAAATATTGCAGGGTATATAAGCTACACCGATTCCACCGACGGCGGTGAAACCTGGAGCAAATATACTATTGACAAGGGTCTCGGCTATTGCTCAAACTGTATGTTTTCTGTTATAAATTACAGTAAAAAGATTGACGGCAAGGATGCAATTATCGTTTCCTGCCCTTCCGCCAAAATCAGAAAGCTTGGCATTATCAAAATCGGTCTTTATGACGAAAACAATAATGTAACCTGGAAATACAGAAAGAATGTAACGGACAGTCTTAATCCCTTCTCTTTCGTATACTCCTGCATTACAGAGCTTTCCGACGGTAACGTAGTTGACCTTTACGAAAGCGACAAAGCAGAGTTTTCCTTGAAGGGTTATTCAATTGACGAGCTTAAAGCTCACGACAAAGAGACCCTTTCACTTGTTGATAGCATTAAATCGAAGATTTATAATAAGACAAGGAAATAATTTAGGTGCAGTTGCCAGCTGCCAGTGTAGCAGACAGCAGTTAGCAATTAGCAGATAGCAGGTAAAAAACGGATTCAGGACATTTATTGCCCTGAATCTGTTTTCTATTTATATAAATTTTGCGAAGCCTATCCCTCTTTTTTGCTTCAGCAAAAAGGAGGGATAGGCTTCGCATCACTTTCACTTTTAATTTAACTTTGTTCCGCCTTTTCTCACTAAAATCGTATCATCACCAATTACGATAATATCTTTCCAACAAACTGTTATTTCTTCTCCTCTTCCGCAAAAGCCTAAAACACCTCTTCCGCAAAAGACGGTTATGCTCACAAGGCAGCCTGTGCAGGTGTCTATTTCCACATCGGTAACGCACCCCAAACGGCAACCGTTATCAACATTTATAACCTCTTTTGACCTTAAATCCGTTATAGTACATTTCATAATATTCCCCCCAAATCAAAAATTAGAAGCCAAAGTCATTATCGATAAATGAACATCGTGTTATTGTACCAAGTCCGTATTTATGACGAATATCGTCCTTGGTACATTCAAGACGGTGTTCTTTTTCTCTTTTTATGTGATAGTCTAAATCCAGAAGCGAAATCTGTTCGCAAACCTCGTCGCCGTTAAGAAGCTTTGTTCCCGTCACGGTAAGAGAGCGTATAGGCTCTTTTTCAATATCAACATTGGACTCTATAAGTGAAAGCACCGCCCGTCTTAAATCGTAAGACAAATCCGTTGGTGAGGGCAGTTGAGAAGAACGCTGTATCGTTTGGAAATTAGTATCTTTTATACCCACCTGCAAGGCAGAGCATTCGTAATTATGCTTACGAAGTCGCGCGGCGACCTTATCGCAAAGAAAGAAAACGCAAGTTCTCACATCCTTTAAATCCATTAAATCTCTTTTAAAGGTTGCGCCGTTGCCTATGGATTTATATGCCATTTTATAGTCAAAGGGCAAAACGGGCGAATAATCGTAGCCATTAGAATATTGCCAAAGTGTTCTTCCGTTTTCACCGAGTATTCGGTACAAAAGCTTTTCGTTCGTCTGTGCCACATCGCCAATAGTCCGTATTCCGATACTGCGAAGCTTTTCGGCGGTTTTTCTGCCTACCATAAACAAATCCCCAACGCTCAAGGGATACAAAAGCTCCCTGAAATTTTCAGAGGTTATTTCCGTTGTGGCATCGGGCTTTTTATAGTCGCTTCCCATTTTTGCAAAGATTTTATTATAGGAAACCCCAACGGAAATTGTAACTCCCACCTCTTTTTTTATAACCTCCCGAAGCTCGTCTGCAATTTCCTTTCCGCTACCGAAAAGGTGAACGCTACCTGTTACATCCAGCCAGCATTCGTCAATTCCGAAAGGCTCAACCAAATCCGTATATCGACAGTAAATATTAAAAATCTTCTCAGAAAATTCTTTATAGCTTTTGTAATGAGACGGAACTGTTACAAGCTTCGGACATTTACTCTTTGCCTGCCATATAGCCTCCCCTGTTTGAACGCCGTATTTTTTCGCCTTTTCATTTTTTGCAAGAACTATGCCGTGCCGCTGTTCAGGATCACCGCAAACGGCAAAAGCATATTTATTAAGCTCGGGGTTCAGCGCCGCCTCAACAGATGCAAAAAAGCAGTTGCAATCGCAATGCAAAATAACTCGTTCCAATTTTCTCTTCCTTTACAAATTTATAGAACATTTGTTCGCAAGACACATTATATCAGAACATTTGTTCTTTGTAAAGAGATAAATTTAAAAAATTGTTCCAACAATCATCATCGCCTCAAGCTTTTCATAAATCTCATCAATATCTTCAAGAGGTAGCGGATTTTTGCCTTTCCCGATTTCGATTGTAAAAGCAGGGCGTTTAAATTCTTCTATAAACCAGTCCTTAAGCCCGCCGCTTGAAGCCAAGCCTTCGTTTTTGACTAAAGTATAATCAGTTAATGCAGAAAAGATTTTTGCAAGGTGAATTGATTTTTCGGGTGTGTTTTTGCCGTATTCATAATAAATTTCTTCCCCCTGGGAATGAACTGTCATAAGCATTTCAACAGAAATTCTCCTGCAAAGTCGGGTAATTGCGGCGGTTTCAGGCTCGCTTTCGGGAAAAAGTCCCCCAAAGCGTCTCGGGGACGGAGCATCAATCCCGGCTTCCTGCTCCGCCTCTCTTAAAGCATACCAATCTGCATTAAAATTATGGTTTATATCTACTCCTCTTGCATTTGCGCTCCAGGAGCTGAAATCTCCCTTGCAAATCTCAAAATTTGCACCCTTATATTTTCCGCAGGCACCGGCGCCCTTAATTGCAATTTCAATTCCGTCAGGATTAAGCTCGGGAATTATAATCAGCTTTCTGTTTTTCAAAATTTCTTTTACATTAAAACCACTAAGAGTTGTACCATTTTCTAAAGAATACATTAAATTTTCCGTGAATTTTAAAAGCAATAAAGATGTAAGCCATTCAAGACCGTGAGTTCCGCCCACATACACAATATTTTTATCACCTTCGCCCATAACAAAAGCATAAATATCTTTGTCCAGAAGACTTTTTCCGCAGGTTGTAAGATGCAGATTCTCAAATTTACCGCTTAATTCTTTTACATAATTTTCGTATACGTTATATGTAAGAATTTCATTTTTTACTGTTTTCAACATAAATCTCACCCATTTTATTAAACTAATAAAATATATGCTTTGAGCTTTACAATATTTACAAACATTGGGTTTTATGGTTTAATATGTATATAAAATTTTTCGGAGAATTGTTATGACAGTAATTTGCATTTTACTTTTATTAATATTTTCTTTTTCTGCTTTTTTGATTTATAAAAAATCAAAAGCCGAAAAGAACATAGAAAAAGCCTTTGTTCTCTCTTTGGCTTCCATTGTTCTTTTCAGCGTGGGGCTTGAGCTTTCAATTTTCAATATTAATTTTTACACTACAAAAGGCAATGAGGAAATAAATCTTAATTCCTACCTTTCGGATTACGAAAATTGCGAGGGGTACTATACCTTTTACTCGGACGAAACCATAGAAATCCCCCAGCTCAACGAAAAAATAACCAATATTCATATAGCTTTAAACGAAAACAATTCACCTGTGGTAACTGCAAGCATTCTTCTCACAGATGAAGCAAATCAGTTTTATTACGGCACTCCCGAAAGAGATATTTTTCTGAATGTAGAAAAAAGCCAATATATAAATATAAATACTTCAGGAAGCACTCAAAATCTGGGATTGAATTTTGAAAGCAACGCAGAAACAATTAACGTTAATTCAATTTCCGTTAACTGCGAAAGACCCTTTAAAATTTCACTTTTAAGAATTTTTTGTTTAGTAGGAATTCTTTGTCTTGTTTACCTTTTCAAGCCCTCATCAGTGCTTTATAAAAAGAAATTAACAGAAAGTGAATACTCAAAAAACACTCTGACTGTTGTTATGCTGTGCCTTCAGTGTGCAATAATCATTATTCTCGGCTCGATAAATCCTACCTTTATGGGTATAGCTTCAAAAAACTATAACTCTTATAAATGGGACGGCAACGGGGTTGACTTTGTTGAAATAGACTACGACGCCCATAATCAATACGATGAATTAGCCGAGGCTATTCTTCAAGGAAAAACATATATAGATAACGATGATGTTCCCCAGTCTTTAAAAGACATGAAGAACCCCTACGACACCGCCGCCCGTTCAGCACAGTCACAAATAGCGGGTGACAGCTACCGTTGGGATGTGGCATATTTTGACGGACATTATTATGTATATTTCGGTATTGTACCTTTACTTCTGATGTATCTTCCCTTCAGAGCGATTTTTAAAGCACCCTTCCCCTCTGCTGTGGGAATAATGGCTTTTGCTCTTATATTCTCCATTGGAGTATTCAAGCTTCTTGACCTACTCTGCAAAAAGAAATTTAAAAACATTTCCGTTGGCACATATATTTTGACCGCTCTGACTTTTGTAAATTGTTGCGGAATGACCTTCCTTGCAAAGCGACCTGATTTTTATTCCGTACCCATTATAACCTCAATGGCATTTGTAGTATGGGGCATTTACCTTTGGTTTAAAGGGTTAAACCAAGAGAAAAACAAACTCACCCTTTTCATCTTGGGTTCACTTTGCATGGCACTTTCCGTTGGTTGCCGTCCTCAAACGGTTTTGATATGTGCCGTTGCTCTACCCTTGTTCCTCGGTTATTTCTTTAAAGACAAGCACATCTTTAAAAAGCAAGGCATAAAAGAGCTTATCACACTTGCAATCCCCTTTGTTATTGTAGCATCGGGAATTATGTACTATAACTATATCCGTTTCGGTTCACCCTTTGATTTCGGCTCTTCCTATAATCTTACAACAAACGATGTTACAAGAAGAGGCTTTTCCTTCGGAAGAACAGGCTTAGGACTTTTCACCTATCTTTTCCAGACCCCCTCTTTCACAGCTACCTTCCCCTTTATTCAAGCGGTAGATATTGACACAAATTATATAGGCAAAACAATTTATGAAAACTGCTTCGGCGGTCTTATAACAAGTCTTCCTCTTCTTTGGTTCGGTTTCGCTCTCCCTAAAGTGAAAAACATTTTAAAGGAAAAGAAGCTTTTCACCCTTACTCTAACACTTTTCCTTGTAGGATTTGCCCTTGTTATTGCCGATACTCAGGCAGGCGGACTTCTCCAAAGATATTACAGTGATTTCGGTTATATCTTCTTCCTGGGTGCAATATTTGTCATATATTCCCTTTGCGAAGAAAAGCATTTGGAAAATAATGCAAATTCACTAAACTCTCTTATAATTATTTCTGCTTTTTTAAGCATTTTTTACTCATTTGCTCTTGCATTTTCCGTGTCAGATGTTACAATAGATACACAGAATCCAACTTTATTCGGCACAATTCGACATCTCGTTGAATTCTGGATTTAATAAAAACAAAGGAAGACACACAATGAGAAATCTCAAAAAATCACGTTTCACAAAATTACTTTCGCTCACTTTAGCGCTTATTTTTATTGTTGGCGCTTTTTCAGGCTGCGGCGGTGAAAAGGAAGAAGAAACTACAACCCAAGCCCCAACCACCACAGCACCTAAAGAAACAGTTATAAGAAACCCTCTCACAGGTGAAGCAGGCTACAGCAAAAAGCTTTTAAAGAACAGACCCGTTTTCGTTGTTGTTGAAAATCATCCTCAAGCAAGACCTCAATGGGGACTTACATCTTCCGACATTGTTTGGGAAATGGTTGCCGAAGGCGGTATCACAAGAATGCTTCTTATGTATGCCGATGCTTCAAGAATTCCCGAAAAGGTTGGTCCCATCAGAAGCGCAAGACATTATTTTGTTGACCTTGCAGAAGGCTTTGACGGTATCTTCGTTCATTGGGGCTACAGTCCTCTTGCAAAATCTCAAATTGCAAATCACGGTGTTAACAACATCAACGGTTTGGTTGATAACTATTTCTACCGCGATTCTTCAAGAGGTGTTTCCTCCGAGCACACCGGCTATACCACAGACGAAGCAATCGCGAAGGCTATTGAAAACAAGGAATACCGAACAGCTATCGAAAAGGAATATAAAAATCCTTTCAAATTCAACAAAAAAGCAAAAACACTTTCAAATCCCTGCGATGAACTTACAGTTGCATTCTCCTCAAGCTACACTTACACCTACACGTACGATAAAGAAAACAAAGTATACCTCAGCAAGCTCAACGGCAATAACTTCGTTGACAGCGAAGGAACACAGCAGAATTTCGAAAACATCATCATCTGCTATACAGACATCACTTCAATGAACGACTCTAAAGGTCGAGTTGATTTCGATTTCTCCGAGGGCGAAGGTATCTATGCTTCCAACGGTTCTTACACAGATATCACCTGGAAAAAGGGCGAAAGCGCTGATATGCTCAAGCTCTACAACAAAGCAGGCGACGAGCTTTCACTCAACGTTGGCAGAACATATATCGCAATTATGGACGAATCAGCAGAAGCTAAAAATGTAATTTCATAAACAATTGAACCCATTCATAAGAGTTTTTGATGAATGGGTTCATAATTTTTATTTAACTATTTTCTTAAACTTCTCCGAAAGCCTTGTAAGAAGAAATCTGTTTCTTGTAAGGCAAATATCGTAAAGAATAAAAACAACATTTGCCATTATAAGCAGTATAGGAATTGTATATTCGCCGAATTCGTTATATTCTTCGCCCGAAACGCCGAACACAAAAAATCCTATTGCTCCGATACAAACCGCCGCCAGATTGAAAAGAATGAGTTTCAAAATCCACGCTACCCATTTGGGTAGCTTTTCTATTATGTCCTTAATCAAGGGATAATACCCGAAAAAGAGAACGTAAGTAAGAGCAGCCTCTTTATCTGTAAGCAGAAGTAAAGATAAAAATGATGCGGAAAAATACACACCTGTCGCCCATTTTTTATCTGAAATATCTGCCGTAAAAAGTACCAAAAGCCCTGTTACAATAGGAAGCACATACATAAAAACAGGAATAACCGTTGTAAAAAGCATTAATACAACAGAAAGCGCCGTTATAAGTCCGCTCATAGCGGTGTTTTTTGTTTTATTTTTCATAATAAACCAAGCTCAAACAACACTATCATAGCCAAAGATGCAAAGGTTATAACCGCTGCGATTATCAAACAAATTTTCCAATGGGTTTTGTTGAGAAAAGCTCTTTTCCTGGGGGTTTCATCGGAATATCTTCCTGCATCACCGAAGGTATCTTCAAATCTGTTGTAGGGGTATTTTTCTCCGTTTACATATTTAGGCTTTTTTTCTACTGTGCTTTCATTTTCTTTGGTTTTTATAATATTGTTTTCATTATCTGCCATAAAAAACACCCACTCTTTGAAAAAAAATTACAATTATTCGGTTGTAGCTTCATCAAAGCTTATAACCAAATCTCTACCTAACTCCTGTTGATTTGAGCATTCTGAAAAAACCGTATTCCAATCGGTATCAGTATCCGCATAAGAGGTGTAATATGTGATTTCGCCATCTTCAGAAAGGCTGAAAGCGGAGAAGGGCAATTCTGCATTAATATACCTTCCGTTATCAAGATAAAACGAAACACCGTTTACAATATGCACTATTTCGTCATAATCAAAGATATAGGAGAATTCATATTTACATCTACCGTCAAGCTGTTCACCTGAATAATTGTAGCAGTCAGCAAGAGCATTATTATAGCTTTCCTCAGTCACAATTTTCTTTGAAAAATCGCACAGCATCATTTCAACAAAGGTATCTTCGGATAGCATTTCTTTTGTCATTACACCCGACACAACATCATCTTGCATACTTTCGGGAAGATAGTCATCAAATCCCATACCGCTTATTTCAAGAGTAAAGGTTTTGAAATCTCCGTCCGTATTAACCATTTCAATTGTTGCTTCGTCAATAATTGAAAAATAAGGACCTGAATTATCCACTACCTCATAATCTGAATAAACATCTACATCATCGCTATAGCTTAACAATTTTGTTACAAAATTAAAAGCAATAATTATAACAAAAACTATAAGCCCCACATATTTTGCAGGATTTGTTGCGTTTTTCCCTTTTGAAATCACTTTTGTTAAATCGGGAAAATTAAATGATGGAGCCTTATTTGAAGAGCCTCCCGATGTTTCATAAGTGTTTTCAGATTTGTTATAATGTGTTTTTTCGCGTTGTGCGTGGGGCTCTGCATCATAATTATATGTGGTGTTCTGATATTGTGTATTATTCTTTTTGTAAATTTCGCCTCTGTCATATCTTCCGCTGTCAAAGGAAGAGCCGTGAGTGCATTTTTGTTGCGCCACCGCACCGCAATGCGGACAGAAAACATCCTTATTTTCCTGATAAAGCTTACCGCAGCTTTCGCATTTTTTCATAACAACACCCCTTTGTAATGTACTTAAATTCGAAACTGTACCACCCACCGCTAACGCGGTCCCCCCTCCTTTTTGCTAAAGCAAAAAAGAGGGATAGCTGAGGTAAAATATTTTATTTTATTACAACTTCATGACCTGTTCTTGCAGATTCATAAATAGCATCAAGAATTTTCATTAATTCAACGCCGTCTTCTGCAGGTGCTCTGCAAGGAGTACCGTTGAGAACGCAGTCAACGAAATGGTTGATTTCTCTGCAGAAAAGTCCGTCAAAGCTGAGAGAAGTATCTTTATTAAAGCTCATATCAACAAGGTAACCGTTTTCGTCTGTGTAAATCTGTACCTGCGGGTCAAGCTTTGCTCCTGCTTTTGTGCCGAAGAACTGAATGTTGCCCTCGTCATTTTTAATATTAAGTGAAAAGCTTGCTTCAACTGAAAGCACAAAGCCGTTATCAAAGCGAATGAGCGCAGTTGCAAAATCCTCAACATCGCAAACATCGTTATTTCCTGCGGAAATAGATGTATAACCCTTACCGCCTTTGATATTGGGACGGTTGAAAAGCTTCTGGAAGGTTGCGCCGTAAACAGAAACGGGTTTCGGGTTACCGCAAATATATCTTGAAAGGTCAATCACGTGAACGCCCAAGTCAATGAGAGGGCCGCCGCCTGAACGGGATTTATCGCCGAACCAACCGCCCGGATTGCCGTTTCGGCGAAGATATGTAGCTTTAGCATAATAAATATCACCGAATTTGCCTGCATTGATAAAATCCTGCATAACATCGGTATCGTTACCGTAGCGGCGAACAAAACCAATCTGAAGAAGTCTGCCGTTTTTCTTTGCAGCTTCGAGCATTTCCTCTGCTTCTTTTGTATTCATTGCCATAGGCTTTTCGCAGATAACATCCTTACCTGCGTTGAGAGCGGCAATAGTGCATTCCGCGTGAGCAGAGTTCCATGTGCAAACGCTGACAATATCAATTTCAGGAAGAGCCTTCAGCATTTCATCCTTATCTGTAAAGCAACGCTCTGCAGGAACTCCGTATTTTTCGGACATATATTTAAGCTGTTTTTCATTTATATCGCAAAAAGCGTACAAATCAACATTTTCGTTTTTAATATAGCCGTTAATATGCTCGTTGGAAATACCGCCAACACCTATAACAGCCGCTTTTAATTTTTTCATAAATATGCACCTCTTGATAAATTCTTTTATTATCAATTTCATTGTATCATTTTTATAGAATTTTGCAACAATAAATATAGACATTTAGCTAAAAAAGATGTATACTTTTAAAAGATAAATTTTGAGATAAGAAGAGGTTTTATGGAATACCTATTTGAAATGCATACCCATACTAAAGAGGTCAGCACCTGTGCAGTAGCTTATGCCGAGGATTTAATCGAAAGCTATAAAAACAGTGATTATTCAGGTTTTGTTTTAACTAACCACCTGAATGCTTCCACCTTTGAAAGAGCAGGTCTTAAAAACACCTCCTGGAACGAAAAAATCGACCATTTCATGAAAGGCTTTGATGCGGTAAAAAAAGCCGCAGGTGACCGTTTCGTTGTTCTTTTAGGTTTTGAAATTAACTTCTACAACACCCCAAACGACTATCTTGTTTACGGTGTAACAGAAGATTTTCTTCGTTCTCACGGCGACCTTATGGCAATGACACCCAAACAGCTTTCAAAGCTTTGCCGTGAAAACGGTTTGCTCTTTATTCAGGCTCATCCCTTCAGAAGAGGTATGAAAATAACCGATTGGAACATTCTCGACGGTTATGAGATTTTCAACGGCAATCCCCGTCACCAATCCAACAACGAAATTGCAGAAATCTGGGCAAAGAAGCATAATAAATCAATAGTTGTTTCGGGTTCGGATTTCCACGAAATCGGCGATGCCTGCGCTGGCGGTATTTACTTTAAAAGCCCCATTAAAAATAACGATGACCTTTTGAGAGAGCTCAAAAGCGGAAATTATACTCTTAAAAATTCAGGCGAACAAGAATAATTATAAGGAGGTCTTTTTGTGCATTTACAGGAATCAGGGGAAATGTATCTTGAGACCGTTTACATTCTCACCAAAAAGAGCGACAGTGTCCGCTCAATCGACATTTGCGAATATATGGGTTATTCAAAGCCCAGCGTAAGCCGTGCTATCGGACTTTTAAAAAGCGGCGGCTATATTAATGTTGACGGCAAGGGTTACATCACCCTCACCGAAGAAGGCACTTCCGTTGCACTTAAAATGTTTGAAAGGCATACTATGCTTACGGATTTCCTCGTAAGGCTGGGTGTTGATGAAAAAATCGCTTCCGAGGATGCTTGTAAAATCGAGCATCATATAAGCGAGGACTCTTTTAACGCAATCAAAAACTACGTTTCAAAACTCGGTGACATATAATGAAAATAGGTAATTTGGAAATAACCGAAAAAGCATCGCTTGCACCTCTTGCAGGCGTTGCAGACAGAGCCTTCAGAGAGCTTTGCCGCGGCTACGGTGCGGCATATACAGTCTGCGAAATGGCAAGTGCAAAGGGAATAAGTCTCGGCGACAAAAAAAGCGCCGAGCTTCTTTCAATTACTCAAACAGAACGTCCCGCAGGGTCACAGATTTTCGGTAATTCCCCCGAAACAATGGCAATTGCCGCAAAAAAAGCGCTTGAATACAACCCCGATTTTATTGACATAAATATGGGGTGCCCTGCCCCGAAGGTTGCTTCCTCGGGTGGCGGTGCGTTACTTATGAAAGACCCGATTTTAGCCGCAAACATTGTAAAAGCCGTTGCAGAGACTTCTACCGTTCCCGTTACTGTAAAAATGCGTTCGGGTTGGGACGGCGACCATATAAACGCAGTTGAGCTTGCTAAAAGATGCGAGGAGGCAGGTGCGGCGGCAATAACCGTCCACGGCAGAACAAAGGTGCAAATGTATGCTCCCCCCGTTAATACAGATATAATCCGCCAAGTGAAGCAAGCGGTTTCAATTCCCGTTATCGGAAACGGTGATGTAATTGACGGCATAAGTGCCGCTCGTCTTATGGAAGAAACAGGCTGCGATATGGTAATGGTTGGCAGAGGTGCTTTGGGCAGACCCTGGGTATTCTCTCAAATCAACGCCTATCTGGACCACGAGGTTATTCTCCCCGACCCGCCCGTTGTTGAAAGAATGAGGGTTATGTTAAAGCATATTGAAGCCCTTTGTCAGTACAAGGGTGAAAGAGTTGGCATAAGAGAAGCGAGAAAGCACGCCGCCTGGTACACAAAAGGTCTTCACGGTGCCGCAAATTACAGAGCAAGAATAGGACTTATCAGTTCTATAGAAGAGCTTCAACAAATTGCACTCGAATTAATAGAACAAAACAGATAACAAGCGGACGGATTTTTCCGTCCCTTTGATTTTCTCTTGACATTTAAAATCGTTGTGCTAAAATATACAATCGTTGCAATAAAATATTATATATTATACACAAAGAAAGAAGTAATTTTATGCACTCAACACCGGAGGTTCTCTTAACCCTCTCAATAGCTTTACTTTCGGGACTTTTACTTTCCCGCCTTGCAAAGAAAATGGGCTTACCTGCAGTAACCGCCTATCTTGTAGCAGGTGTAATAATCGGGCCGTTTTGCTTAGGCAATTTTGGTATCGGCTTTAATGCAGAAGCTAATCCCCCGTCAGATTATTCAATTCTTTGTGATTTGGCGTTAGGCTTTATAGCCTTTGCAATCGGTAATGAGTTTCGCCTTGCACAGCTTAAGAAAATCGGTAAGCAGGCAACAGTTATCGGTATAGCACAAGCACTTGTTACAACTGTTGTTGTAGATATAGCCCTTATTACCCTTTCATTTATTTTGCCCGAGGGTTATCTCCCTCTCCCTGCGGCAATCATTCTCGGCGCTGTGGCAACCGCTACCGCACCTGCGGCAACCTTGATGGTTGTTCGTCAGTACAAAGCAAAGGGTCCTGTTACTGATATTCTTCTCCCCGTGGTTGCTCTCGACGATGCGGTAGGTCTTGTTATCTTCGCCATTTCATTCGGCGTTGCGGGCGCAATCAACACAGGCACAATTGACGCAGTTTCAATGATTATTAACCCCATATTAGAGGTTGTTTTGTCTGTTGCTCTTGGCGCTGTAATGGGCTTCTTGTTCACTCTTTGTGAGCAATTCTTCCATTCTCGCTCAAAGCGTATGGCAATTTCGGTTACATTTGTTATGCTCACCGTTGCAATTTCTTCACTTAAATTTGAAATCGGTGAGGTACACATTGCATTTTCAAGCCTTTTAGCTTGTATGATGCTGGGCACAATTTTCTGCAACATCTGCGATTTCTCGGAAGAGCTTATGGACAGAGCAGACCGTTGGACAGTTCCCCTTCTTGTTCTCTTCTTTGTAATCAGCGGTGCAGAGCTTGATTTGTCCGTATTCACAAATTGGATTTATATTGTTATCGGCGGTGCTTACATTGTTTTCCGTTGTATCGGTAAATATTTCGGCGCACGTTTCAGCGCAAAGGCAACAAAATGCGATGATAACATTGTAAAATATTTAGGTATAACCCTTTTCCCCCAAGCAGGTGTTGCTTTGGGTATGGCAAGTCAGGCGCTTGAATTCGGCGGTGAAATCGGTATTCTCGTTCAAAGCATCACCCTTTTCTCCGTTCTCATTTATGAGCTTGCAGGTCCTTACTTTACAAAGGTTGCCCTTACAAAAGCAGGTGACATTGTTCCCCACGGCAAAACAAGTGCCCGTGAGGAAGCAAAAATCAAATTGCAGGAAAGCGACAGTCCTAAGAATAACAGAAAATAAAAAAAGCGGTTCACTTGCTTTAGTGAACCGCTTTTCCTTTTATTCTGTAACTGCTTTACCAATAGCGCGGAAAAGAGAATCTTCATGACTTGACGGCAAGTCACAGTTATAATGCCATACCATTACTCCGCCATAACCATTATCAATAGCATACTCAGTTTTCTTTTCAATAACCTGGGGTGTATTAAACCAGAAATCCTTATCAATTTCGGGGCAATGGTACCAGCCATCTTCGTCTATCTTCTCATAGTAACCGTTATAGCCGTACCAGTAGGCTCCCATATCGGTAGGTCTTGAATAAAAGGGTAAACCAATGTTAATTTTTTCTCTTGCTATTCCCCCGAAATCCGCATTTTCAATACGATTTATAATATCTTCATAAGTGGCGTGCTTGCCTTCGCTGTCATTATAATCATAAGCCATAAGCTCAAGGGAATCAATTGCTTTTTCAGCCTTTCTTGAGTACCCGATATTCCACTCAACCCCTGAAACACCTAAAGTATAATCCCCCAACACTTCATCCAAAGAAACAAGGAATTTATTATAGTTGCGCCAGGCTTTTTTTGAAAGTGGAAATTCATAGTCAAAGTGAACTCCGTCAAAATCATATTCATTAAGAACATCAACAATATTCTTCTCTAAAACACCGCTTTTAAATGCCTTGTTGTGTTCATCGCTCTGGGCTTCCATCTGCTCTTCCCAGACATCAGATTCAGTAGTACCTCTCGGTCCTAAAAGGTTAAGAGTAATGCTGACATCCCTATCACCTATTGCCTTACGTATATTTTTAAGAGCGGTTTCCAGCTTTTCTTTTTCTAATATAACCTGACCTTCACTGTCAAAGGAAGCACATTCGAAAAGAATTACATGGGTAATAATATCAAAATCCTCACTATAAATACTGTCTTCCTCTTGAACATAATCCCCGCGAATATAGGCAACAACCTTAAAATCCTCAACAGGTTTAACATCCTCATTTTTCGTATCTTTTGTGCAACCCGCAAAAGATGTAATCACAAGAACGACAGAAACCAAAAGCACAGAAAACCTTTTAAGCATAATCCAACCACCTCAAATATGTTATATTATCATTATAACATATAAAAAAACATTATTAAAGATAGACAAGCAATAAAATTTGTGATAATATTTTCTCGTAATAATGTAGGGTACGGTCTTGACCGTACCGCCAAATATACCAGTTGAAAGGATGCCACAATTATGAAAGACCTTACAAAATATCACGGTATAATCCCCGCTTTTTACGCTTGCTATGATGACGAGGGTAACGTATCCCCCGAAAGAACAAAAGCCTTTGCAAAATTCCTTTTAGATAAAGGTGTTAAAGGACTTTATGTTTGCGGTTCATCAGGCGAATGTATTTATCAGAGCAAGGAAGAAAGAAAGCTGATTCTTGAAGCTGTTATGGAAGTAGCAAAGGACAAAATGGCAATCATTGCCCACGTTGCTTGTAACAACACTGCAGATTCAATGGAGCTTGCAGCTCATGCAGAAGCTCTCGGAGTTGATGCAATCGCTTCAATCCCCCCTATCTATTTCAAGCTTCCCGAAGAATCAATTGCACAGTATTGGAACGATATTTCTTCTGCAGCTCCCAATACAGATTTCGTTATCTATAATATTCCCCAGCTTGCAGGTGTTTCCCTTACAATGCCTCTCTTCAAGGAAATGCTTAATAACCCCAATGTTATCGGTGTTAAAAACTCCTCAATGCCCACTCAGGACATTCAGATGTTCAAAGCCGAGGGTGGCGAAAATTTCGTTGTTTTCAACGGTCCCGATGAGCAATTTGTTGCAGGTCGCGCAATCGGTGCCCAGGGTGGTATCGGCGGTACTTATGGCGTTATGCCCGAGCTTTTCTTAAAATGCGATGAGCTTATTAAAGCAGGAAATCTCGACAAAGCAAGAGAAATTCAATATGCAATAAATGAAATCATTTATGCAATGTGCGCTTGCAAATGCAATATGTATGCTGCCGCAAAAGAGGTTCTTCGCCTTCAGGGTATTGATATCGGCGATGCAAGAAAGCCTCTCGCCCAGCTTAAAGAAGAAAGCAAACCCCTTGCCGCAAAGGTAAACCAGATGATTACTGATGCAAAAGCAAAATTCTGCTGATAACTATAACAACCGCCACGGTTCATTCCGTGGCGGTTGTTGTTTTGTGAATTGTTTTTTTACTTATTAACAAATTTAACAGCAGTACCGTATACAATAACCTCTGCTGCACCCTGCATAACTGCAGAAGAAGCATAGCGAATATTTACAACAGCATCTGCTCCGAGGGCTTCAGCTTCCTCAACCATTCTCTTAGTAGCAAGTGCTCGAGCATCATTCATCATCTCATTGTATGCTTTTAATTCTCCACCTACTAAGGTTTTAAATGCTTGTGTAATGTCCTTTCCGACATTTTTTGATTGAATTGTGCTTCCCTTTACAAGCGATAACATTTCTAATTCTTTGCCGCTGATATAATCAGTATTTACTAATATCATCTTCTTCACCTTTCTTTATTTCATTTATTCTTTCTATGCAAACCTTGACCATCACTGCCGAGAATGCAAGAGGAATAATTCCTAAAGCATATTTCCATACACCCTCAAGCAATGTTATTAAAAAGCCAAAGTAAACAATGTAATAAAGTATCACAATCACCGAAATTACAATCGGTGCTATCATTTTCTTTCTGTGTGATTTCAACTTTATCACCTCGGAAATTCAAGTTTGTCGAAAAAATTTAAAAATATAATGTCAAATCATCCAAATCGGTACAATTAGATTTTCTCTGTTAATGGCGCTCATTTCTTCTCTTAAACAGAGAATAGCACCTGTGCCTTTGGGAACGGAAGCCTTGTCAAGAATTTTAAATGCACCGACAAGCTCATTGGCAGGATTTGTTGTTTTTTTAATTTCCAACGGATGTAACTCACCGCTATCCTCCATTACCAAATCGATTTCATTTGAATCTTTATCCCGATAATAGTGCAAAAGCGGTTCTTTCGCATTGTTGAAATAAGTTTTTCTTATTTCCGATACAACATAGTTTTCTAATATCGCTCCGTTAATGGCACCATTCATCAAAATATCGGGATTTGCATATTTTGTGAGATATGCCACAAGTCCTGTATCAAAGAAATACATCTTTGGTGTTTTGATAGTTCGCTTTAAAAGATTATTTGAGTATGGTCGCAAATAGAAAATAATCTCGGATTTTTCAAGCAAAGTTAACCACCGCTTTGCGGTATCGTCACTAACGCCCACATCGGTGGCGATGTCGTGAATATTGAGCATTTGACCTGCTCGGCAAGCAGCAGCACGGATGAAATCGGCAAACATCAGTTTATCAATGCCGTCAACCATATCGCTTACATCGCGGTCAATATAGGTGCTTATATAAGAACTGTAATAAACATCTCTGTCTTTGTATTTACCGCTTGCAAGTCCGGGCAAACCACCTTTCCAAATACGCTCATACATTTCAGTGGCGGTAGCAGGAGTTAAAGCCTGTCTGCGACTGTTCAATTCTGCCAAATCAATCGTGAAAGGTGGAGTTTTGTTGTCTGAATACATTTCGCTTTGTGACAAAGCTGACATATGCAGAATAGCTGTTCTTCCTGCCAACGATTCTTGCGCTAATTCCATCAGGCGAAATGCTTGTGAACCGGTTAACCAATACGAGCCTGCTGATGCACCTCTATCAATGGCGATTTTTATATACGAAAACAATTCGGGAGCATATTGAATTTCATCAATCAACACAGGAGCAGGATGCATCTCCAAAAACAACTGCGGGTCGGTTTTTGCAAGTCGACGCTCTGTTAAATCGTCAAGTGTAACAGTTTTCCGATTTGTTCCCTCCATTAAATGCTCAAGCATAGTGGACTTACCTACCTGACGAGGACCCACAAGCAACAGACAACTGTATTCTTGGTTTAATTCCAAAAATTTGTCTTCAAATGAACGTTTAATATATTCCATAAAGCACCTCTTCGGCTAAAATCATTTCCAATCTTATTTTAGCCGAAACTTAAAATTCTGTCAAGTATATTATGTACGTTTTACATCGAAGTAAATATAAATACAATTTTCCATACATCAATCAAATTCTAATGCCAAGCATTTTTGTCTTTATTTCGCGTTAAACATCAGTATAATAGCCTTTTCGCCTTTGGGAAGATCAATCTTCAACCCGTCGTTCATAAGCTCTGTACCTGTCAAGCTGTAAAGCTTTTCAGGATTGTCAATATCATAAACGCTGTAAGTCTTCTCGGGAATAAGTCCGTTTAATTTCACTGTATATTCATCAGCTAGTACATTCGCTCTTTTATAAATAAGAGCTGTACCCGCTTCCCCGTCAGCAGTGCTGAACTGCATAGCGTGCATCTTATCCTTATCAAAACTGCCGAACTCAATGGGATAATATTTACCTGTCATTAATTCTCTGGGTTCTTTATTATAGCTGAATTCAGGATTCTGATGGGAGAAGAAATCCATAAGCATAAGGGGCATTATGGCTGACCTTGAAGCGTATTCGTTAGCCATATAAAGTGCCGAGCCTTGAATAGGAAGCCAGAAGGATATTCCGTAGGTGTGAGACTGTGTTGCGTCAAACAAATCTGAATGGTAAGCACAGTTATAGTCACTTCTCCAGAAAGCAATACTACGGTAAGTCATTTCAAGGTCAAGACGTTTACCGCCCGAAGCGCAGTTATCAATTATAAGTCCGTCAATATTTTCGCAGAGATAGTCAAGATATCTGTAAAGATTAGTTATATAGTGGTTTTCGCATATACCCGTTCTTCCGCTGTAAAACTCTGCATCCCCTTTCTGCCAATATTCAAGAGGTGCAAAGTTGAAATCCTGGCGGTAAACGGTAACGCCGTTTTCTTTCATTGAGTTGAGGAGATATTTGCAATAATAATCAAATGCTTCCTCGTTTGCAAGGTTCCACATAATGTTTTCGCTATCGCCATAAATAAGCCAACCATCGTGTTTTGAACCTTCCTTATGGAACTCTGTGTCGGGGTAAACTCTCTCGGGCTCATACCAGAGAACGTGACCGAGACCTTTATCGGCAGCATAGCCCGATAATTCGGAAATGCCGTTATCATATCTTGGTGTGTCAACCGTCCAGTTGCCTACTCCGTCGTGCCAACCCTCGTTATACTTGTACCAGCCTGCATCCATCCAGAAGCAGTCTATCTCGTCATATACGCTTGGGTCAATTTCATTGTCCAGAACGTTAATAATTTCATCGGATGTTCTTGTTGATGCAGGTCCTGCAACCTCCATAACAGTGTATTGATTTTGTGTTACACTTTCGGGGTAAACAGAATCCATAATCCAGCTTCTGAAAAGATTGAAGCCTTTGAGAGCGTTAGCGTTATCATAAAAGCTCAACGAAACAAGGGGTGAACGAACCTCTTCACCGGGGAGAAGATACGCATTAAAATGCTCCTGCTTTACAGCTACATTAGTTTCGCCATTTGTTTCTGATAATCCTGCATACCATTGTCCCGTCCATCCGATACCGAGAACAACGCCGTAGTTTTCACCGCTGATATTAAAGTACGGAAGATATTTTTCTGTGGGTTTTCCGTCAACACCTGCAAACTCTCTGACCGACGAGGAAAGAGTCTTTCTGATAAGCGAAAAGTCGCTTGCAGCAGTGTCACTGCCCATTGAATAATAAAGCTCTGCACCACCTGTGGAAACAGAGGAATTAAGCGCATAGAAATCGCTGATTACCCCAGAATTCTCGTTGCCCGTATTTTTGATATATACAGTCCATTGGCAAGTTGCATTCTCTTCGAAAGAAGTTGCTTCAACGGTAACCTCAAGACCTTTTTCTTTGTTGGAGAGAATCAAATATTCTGTCTTTCCGCCCTGATAGGTTTTGCCGTTATGGGAAGCTTTTTTTATTTCTTTACTCCATTCGGCAGGATTAAATTCTTCGCCGTCCACCTTGAATGTAAAGGGATATTCATCCGAGCCGAATTTCTCATTGTACCATTCGTTGCAAAGAGTTTTTTCGCTGTCGGTAAGCTCCATTTCTTCGGCAGTTATTGTTCCGAATTCAATATTCTTTTTATATTCCATAGCTTTTATGTTTTCCATATTAAACACAACCGCACCACCACAAGACACTATAAAATAAACGATTGCCAAAATTATATTAATCACTTTATATCCCTTTTTTGCTCTTAATGAGAAAGCCAGCAGAAGCACCACTGTTGAAATGATAAAGGTTACAGAAAAGGCTTTGTTAATTACCAGCTCGTTATCAGTGGCAGATTCATTAAGCTTCGCATTCAAGCCCCATATCAAACCCTGGAAAAAGCCGTTTCCTGCAATAAAAGCAAGAAGCTTTGGAATCCAATTTGCTTTTTTGAAAAGTGCCTGAACCAAAAGCAACAGAAACCAGCCCAAAGCAGAGCCTGCAAGAACAGTATACAGGTGAACATCAGAATTGCTGTCTGTTCCGTAGAATATGTACCAGAGTGAGTATGCAGCATAAATAAGAAGCCCTAAAAACACAGTGGTAAGAACACTTTCAATAATGACTTTGTTTCTTTCTTTTTTCATAAGATTGCACCACCAATATTTTTTAACTTATTTTTCTTCAACCTTGAAGCCTTTTTTGATAAGGAAAATTAAAGGAATAACTACGAATACTGAAACAATAGCGGCATAAAGGAACATACTGCTCGAGGGAACAATAGTTTCAACGCCATATTCATTTGCATAAGTTACTGCGGAATTACGGCAAGCCAAGTCACCCAATGCAGGACCAATAACCATAGGAAGAAGAACTGTAAATATCATTCTGATACCCTGGAAAAGACCTGCTTTACCCTCGGGAATAAAGTCTTTAATAGCAGCATTAAGCTGAATACCCATAACAAGATTACCTACAAGTGTTGGTACAACACCGATAAGAATAATATGAATATTTGTTGAGGTGGAAAGGAGCAAGAGTCCCGCTGTCATAAGAACTGTGCAGGGAACAAGACCAAAAGCTTTGTTTTTTGCAGAAACCTTAAGAAGAATAACAAAGCCTGCAATAAGAGCCACTATAACTAATGCAGCCGTAATAATAACGCTTGTAGTAATAAGATTATCGCCATTATCTGGAATAACAACATACTGGAGATAAACAAGAAGATAAGGGAAGAACACCTGATAAGCAATGCTCGAAAAGCCTATAGCAAAAAGTGCAAGATAAAGGCGGGCATTTTCTTTAATAACAGAGGGTCTGAAACCGTAGAAAAGGTCTGCCCAATAGCTTGAAGAAACTTCATTTTCTTTTGATGGATATTCAGGATTTTTAATAAGGAACAAGCCTGCCACACCGCAAGCGGTAACAACAAGACCCAAAACTCCAAAGAATGCCTTATATGAAACTGCACCTGACTGAGCAAGGCTACCCACACCCATAACAGAAGCCACAGACAAGAAGCCAACAAAGGTAAGTGTTGTTTCAATTGTGGGTCTGATTTTTGGCGTTGTAATATCTGTAAGCCAGGCATTGAAAGCAGCATCGTTACTTGTTGAACCCATAAAAGTCATAATAATATCCATTGCGATAACTACCCAAACAGTAGTTGTAAGAGTCAACGCTTCATCGGTAAGACCTAAAACACTTGCAACATTATCTGTTGTAATAAAGCCGAAAAGGGCGGTGACAATACCCCAGAGTATGTAACCAACAGAAATAAAGAATTTTCTGTTTTTCATTTTATCGCTGAGAGTACCCATTATAAAGGTAGTAAGCACCGCAGCAATAGCAGAGAGGGCAACCATACGGCTGATAGCTGTAGTAGGTGCCATTGAACCTGCCATAGCAGCCTCAGATGCATTTGCATATACGGAGTTGTAAAGGAATGTATTGAAATACATATTTTCAATATTCCATGCAATCCCGCCCATAAAGCTGAAAAGGCATATTGTGAACCAGTTCTTTTTAGAAAGCTTTTCTTTAATCATATTTCTCTTCCTTTCATATTTTTTAGAAAGATTCTATAAAAACATTATATAGAACAACTAACTAAATTTCAACAGAAACTAAGAATAACATAAAAAACAGACAGAGACTTAAGGGACTGCCTCATAAGGATATTTTTTGGAAAGATACGGTGTTATCTCGTTTGAGGTTGCACCGCTTTTCTGTCTGACGGTAATTTAATTACAACTCATATTTACGAATAAAATATGATGGTGTGCAGCTCCAGGCATGGCAGAGACTATTTATCATTCTGTCGTTGTACGGTGAGAAATCAAGGTCATCGGGAATATAAGCTTCCCAGAAGGTATCTGCCCCCAAATCAATCATACCGCCCCAGAATTTTTTCAGGTATTGCACCGCTTCCTCCTTCATATCGAGCTTCAGCATTGCTTCAATAACATAATGGCGCATATATGGTGTAACAGGTTGCTTGAAATCATTGTTATTCAGGCAATTCAGAAGAAGAATTTTTGCTTGTTCACCGTTTATAACACCACCAAGAATCATCCAGACCTGAGAATGAACGCTGAGCTGACCGTTATCAGAATCGTTTACGAACCTTCCTGTATTTTCATCATAAAGATATTTTCTCGAGGCACAACGAACCTCGGAAATGAGAGAAGAATATTTTTCATATTCTTCATCACCGATTATTTTTAACAATTGAGAAAATTTTTCAAGTGTATAAAGATATACACCCTGCAATGCAGTCAGACATTCAAGACCGGGACACCAATCAATAAAAGCAAACCAACCCTCCTGATTTGTTACAATCAGATTTTCGTCAAGTATAGCTTTAAAGCTTTCAAGCTGTGATTTGCAAAGCTCTAAAAGGTCATTCACAACATCCATATCCCCTGTATACTCATAGTAATCGCATACACTTACAACATATAAAAGAGCGTAATCCTCAATATGAGTTGCTCCGGAATGGTAGTAGGGCGTTTCATAAACAAAGGACGGCAGAAAACCGATATTATTGCATTCCCCTGCGGCGAATAGATATAAGCATCTTTTTACAATTTCAAGATTATTGTATGTATAATAATTTGCAAGGGCCTCAAGACGAAGGTCACCAATCCAAAGACGGCGGTCACGCTTGGGACCATCTTCAAAGAAGGTCTGCATACATTCCTTGAGAGTGTTTGTTGAAACATAGTCAATTTTATTCAATAACGCATCCGTTGTGTTTGCATTTTTTAACACAGATACATCTGCACTTGTTGAAGCATGGAAGCTGAAACCAAAGAGCCTTATTGGTCTGGTAGTTCTTTCTACCGTTATTTTTATGTATCTGCAAGCGTATCTTCTGGACAGGGTTATTTTCTGCGGAAAATCAAGATTAATTATTTCCTCCTGCAACCATGTTTTTGAAAGAACACCATTATATAGAGAAAAATCATCATTTATTTCTCTCATATCTTCGCCGAACTTAATAATCAAACGAACAGGAGCATCAACAAAAACATCAACTCTGTCAAAATCAAAGGAAAAATGTCCTACTGCGTGTTCTCCCAAATCAAGAAGAACACTATCTCCGCTCGAACCGATAAATTCATTTATATCAGGAGTAATGCTTCTATAATGAAGCTCAGGAAAATTCTCCTGAGCCTTGCTCAAAAAGTAGTTTTTATCTTTCATATTTTAAACATCTCACTTTACAAATTGAAATTTACCGAAATGATCATAGCATATTCTATAAACTTTTCAATAGCTACATTTATGTATAAAAATTATATTGCATATGCAAAGAATAGTGATTAAATATCATTCTGTATACAGTGTAACAGGGCCATACAGTCCCCCTGATACAAAGTCTTTTGCAAAATCCAACTCCGCCTCAAAATATGGAGACAATTCTTCCATATTCCACTTGGCAAAGTAATCGGTGTGAATATACCAGTTGGCTGATGTATTAGCCACAACTATTTTGAGCTTATTATTTTCTTCAAGCACACCTTCAGGTATTTTTAATCTATATGGTGGCATCATTGCCGTTCCTAAATCCTTACCATTAAGATATACTTGGGCAGTGAAATGCACATCCCCCAAGTGAAATTCTCCTTCTTTTCCGACTTTTTCTTTGGGGAGTGTAAATGTTGTTTCATATACACCGCTTCCCGAGTAAGAGCTACCAATCAAATATCCCCAATCACCCAGGTTAACGGGAACCTCTTTATCAGAATGCTTTATATTTTTAAATCCGTTTTCATCACAGGTAAGCTCAAGCTCTTTGCGGAACAGTAATTCATTTGTAATGTGGAATTTACTTTTAAATTCCTTTTTTGTTTCTCCATTCAGAGCTTCCTCTGTCAGCAATATCACTGCCGTTTCACCTATGGCGAGAGAGAGCTTCAGAATACCGTTTTCAGTTTCAAGGTGCTGTAATGCACCCTTTTCCAAATCTAAAAGGTAGCCTTTTTGTGATGGTAAATGAATGCTGCAATCGCCTGTTTCACCTGATTCTCGGAACAAAAAGAACAATTCTCCGTTTTCTGCTCTTATGTGCATCGCACGTAAGCCTTCACCTTCAACCTGAATTACAGGTGTAAGCCCTGAAAGACTGTGTGAAACTCTGCCGCCACCTTTGATAAAACGATTCAGCGCCTTTTGGGTTTCAGGTGGAATAAAGGCTCCTTCTGGGATAATGATGTGGCGATACACCGCACTGCCAATCCGCATACAACCCTCATCTGCTCCTTCTGAAGCTTTTATAACATCATCGTCAACAATATCAAAATCCACAATCATATCTTCAAGAGCTCTGCCGAGAGTGTCAAACTCTTTTGCTATTATTTCTGCATTCAAACCGTCCTGAAAATCGTGAACAGGATAATATAGTCCCGTTTCGCAAACACGCTCTCCCAGAGTGGCTACATACGACAGCCGTTCCATATAACGATTAAATTGAGAAAGGTCACTATAATACACCTGATTTTCTGTGAAAACAGGCAATTCCTGTGCAAGAAGTGCACCCTTGCGCCCGAGAGGGAAATTAAATAAATTAAAAATGTTTATTCCACGTACAGCCTGGTAGCCTACGGTATATCTCATTATATCGTAAGTAAGTCCCGGACCGGCTACACCGAATATTTCACTCATTGCAAACTTTGTGCCGTTCTGCGTTGCGGCAGATGAAGCATATCTTGGGAAAAATCCGTTGTAAGCGTTCAAATCGTCCTTGTTTGTTGTTTTATTTTCCGGATAGAGCTGCCGCCAGATAACATCAATTCCCGGAATATCAAAACACCTGAGAGCGCGCATCAGATTGAAGTTCCCGCCACCACGAACACAACCAAGTGGGCTGTGGTCTTTATCAAGATGTCCCGTAAAAGCAATACCATTTTCATTTATCCATTTTTTACAAGGAAGAAGGAAATTATCGCAGAACATCCGACTGCACAAATCATACCAACGGTGCAATATATGAACATTCTCCTCTGTGGGAGCTATTCTTTCTGCAAGCAACGGAAGATGAGGTAATATTGACTCGCCATACATTTTTTCATATCGCTCTGCTAACTCTCTATTGAAAGCTCCGTGTGGAGCTTTTGGCTCGTCTGTAAATACGGCTGTAACATTTTCGCCGAGTGTATATTTTTCGTGGGTAATATTTATAAAATAATCTGTTGCATCTTTGTTCAGTAAATCGGGATAATTCCCGCTAATTTCTTTTTCTGCAACATACTCCGTTACAACAGTATCTTCAGTAAATCTGTAACCCTCTTCAATGATTTCCTTGTCGTTCAAAAATGCTGCCAGAACATCAGGTGATGTTTTTTTATACACATCTCCTGCAGAAAAAGAGCGTTCGTAAAACTCTAACGTCTGACGGGCATATTCGGGATGAGCCTCCATAACCTTTCCGCAGGCACTGCCGGAGGGCCATCCACCTTCATCATAAATCCAGCACTGCATACCAAGAGATTTCCCCTTTTGGGTAGCATAATTACAAAGCTCAAAATATTCCTCTGAGAGATAGTCAGGTGTAAGATTCGTCGGCATACTGTCAGGACGAAATTCCTTTGGCTCGGGAAGAATATAGAAAACTCGTATTCCGAGATTCTGCATCTCGGCAAGCTGAAGGTCTATAATTTCACGAGTGCAGATGTCATTCCACACCCAAATATATACAGGAGCATAGGAAGCATCAGGATTGATGAAACTATTTATATCAAAATTATCTTTACTTTTCATTATTGAGCCGTCCTTATATTTTCAGACATTTGTATCGTATCTACCCTGCTTTTTCACCCGATTTATAAAAAATTTCAGAGCAATAACCATTATTACATAGAGCACAGCAAGCAAAACAGGATATACCCCTATGCCAAACACTCCGCTTATAAGACTTACCATAGGCGGTGCCAGCATAACACCTATGTAAGCAAATGCTATCTGTGAACCCATAATGGATTGTGAAACTTCTTTGCCGAAGTTGTGTGGTGTAAGGTGTATCATATTGGGGTAAATAGACCCATTACCCAAGCCCACAAAGAACAAACCTACCACTGTAACTGCACCGGGAAGAGGAAAAAGCATAATTGCAATGGCAGGAGCAAGAATAAAGGCTCCTATACCGATACGCTTCCACGTGCTGATTTTATCAGAAAGCAAACCGGAAACGAAACGTCCAATGGACATTCCGGCATAATATATGGTCAGAGCAAGAGCTCCATATTTTGTTTCGAAGCCTTTTTCTGTTACAAGATATGTACTACCCCAGACTCCGCAGGCATATTCAATAGCATTTGTGGCAAGCATAATAAGCCATACCTGGCGTACTTCAGCCTTTTTTGCCATCTGTAAAAAAGTAAGGTTTACACCGCTTTCCTCTTCTGTTTGTTCAGCTGAGGCAGTCTTTTTCCACAGAGGAAGGGACACAATCAAGAGCAGTGTAATAACCGACTGCACATAAAAAGCATAGCGATAACCTCCACGCCAACCTATATCGCTCAGAGCCTCTGACATAAGATAAGGACTGAGGGTCACTCCCACACCATAAAAACAATGGAGGAAATTCATATGGCTTGCTTTGCAGTGAAGGGCTACATAATTATTAAGTCCGGAATCAATTGCACCTGCACCAAGACCCAGGCAAACAGCTAATGGTATCAAAAACGCAAAAGAGGTTGCCACAGAGAACCCGAACAAAGCCGCCGCAGTCAGAGCTGTACTGAAAGCAGTAACCTTAGCCGTTCCCAATTTATTGAGAATTCTCCCGCTGAACATACTTGATAACACAGTGCAACCGGAAATGAGAAATGTGATAACGCTCACCGCTTCAACTGAAACGCCCATTTCTGTATGCATAGCAGGCCAGGCAGAGCCGATAAGAGAATCCGGAACTCCAAGACCTATAAATGCAATGTATATCACAACCAATAAAAAAACCATAAAGCCTCCGAAGTAAGATTGATTTATTCTTCAAAATCTTACTTATTTAGCTGATTATATCATATATCCGAAAAGAATTGAACCCCGTACGCCTAAAATTCAAACCTTTCGGCACATCACGGCGTTTTTCAAACTTTTTGACGCAGTTAGTGCGGAAATTTGCCTTAATAAACCGTGCGGTGTTCAACTCTCTTCGGATATAACTGCAACATTTCCATAGTTACATTAATATATAAAAATTATACCGCACCAAACAAAAAAGGAGCTGACTTAAAATCAGCTCCCCTGTAATTCGATTTATTTTTTGCTTTCATCTAAAGACTTTTAATTCTCATTGTTGTCGGATTCAACTTTAATTTCAATAACAGCTGTAGTTTCTTCCGACTCCTGTATAACTTCTGCACCGGCACCTTCAAATACTACTTTATCATACTCGACAACAATCTCGTCATCAGATTCTGATTTTTCATCGTCCGAACTATCGCTCACGCCCGGTAAGATAATAGTAGAAATAACACCTTTATTACCATTTTCATCGACGAAAGTTTCAGTTTTGCAGTCTGCTTCGATTTCCTCACCATTGAACAGTATGGTGATTTTTTCGGTAAATTCTTTGCTTACTTCATTGATTTTTTCACTCACAGCACCATCGGTTGCGGCATTTACGCTGAGCATAGCCATAGTGAGTATTATGAGAACGGCAGCTGCTACTGCCAATGCTTTAAAAGAATATCTTTTCTTAAGTTTCGTCATACTCAAAATCCTTTCCTTTACTTCCTCAGACGGTTTAACACCTGAAAAAGAATTTATGTATTTTTCTTTATTCGTCATTCCAATCATCTCCAAGCTCAATTTTTAATTGTTCTCTTGCACGGCAAAGCCTTGTTTTAACCGCAGATTGCCTGATATTAAGCATATCGGCAATCTCCTTGATTGGTAAATCCTCATAATAAAACAGATGGATTACCGTCCGAAGCTTTTTAGGTAGTGCCATAACGGCATTAAACAAATCCTCGCTTTTTTCGCAATCGAATGAATATGTTGCAGAGTATTCTTCAAAATCTGTGCTTTTCTTTCTGAAAGCACTTTTAAGAAGATTTTTGCTTTCATTCACTGTTACGAAGGTCAGCCATTTATCAATATGCTCATCACTTTCAAACTCTGTTTTTGTCTGTAACAGCTTCAAAAAAGTTTTCTGGAGAATGTCCTCTGCATCATATTGATTGGCTGTAAATGAAAGTGCAATAAGAAACAGTCGTTTGTTGTTTCTTTCAAACGCTTGCTCAAATTCGTTACTGTCCATTAAATCACCACCGATTGAAAGGTCCTTTCGCTAATATAACAATTCAAATGCGTTAAAGGTTACATATTTTTTGGAAATTTTAATATCACAAAAAAACTGGAGCAGACTGTAAATCTGCTCCTTGTATTTTTATATTAACAAATTAGAATCTTTCTTTTTTTAATACCTTTTTGCACCAAGTGCGTTTTCTGCATTTAGGACACTTTAAGTAACGAGTTGTTCCTCTATGCATTGCCCACAATGCTTCTGAATAAGTTGGAACAATTTCGTGACCGCATTTTTTGCACTTGTAAGCACCTACACTCACTTCAAGCTTTAATGCATAAAAGCAAGGAATCAAAAAGATAATGCAAATCCCAAGAATGGTAATAAGCTGCCATACGCCCTCAGGAATCAAGAATGCAGAAATCAAGATACCTGCAAACAGGGCTGTCATACTTACAATCATAATCGCCCACATAGAAGTCCATATTACCTTGGCTTTTTTCTCTAACTCTTTCGCCATATCAAGCAAAAGTTGTTCGTTTTTCTGATTACTGTTTTCCATACTTATCTTCTCCCCACATAATAATTCGTTTACGGTAATGCCAAAGATCTCACACAAATCAAGCATAATAGATACGTCCGGCATTCCTTTTCCGCGCTCCCATTTTGAAACGGCTCTATCGGTAATACCGAGTTTTTCAGCAAGAGCAGCTTGCGTTAAATTGTTGATTTTCCTTTGCGATGCAATAAATTCGCCGATCTTGATTTGATTCATTGGTTCGTCCTCCTTTCGCATTTATCGTAATCAAAAACAACGTATAAGTAAACACACTAACCGTTGAGTGGGGAGCCAAACGATTAGTTGAGTTCGATAAATTGGAATTTGCATAAAAAAGTCGCCAGTCACCAGTCGCCAGATGCCAGTTTTCGAAACAGAAATTGAATCATTCTAAATACTTTTAGTTTGGTTTAAACAAATTAAGAAGAATAAAGCTTTCGTTCCAATGCT
>JAZSNR010000024.1:0-6824 GCA_045536495.1 Acutalibacteraceae bacterium | reverse complement strand
AGGAGTCTGGGCCGTGTCTCAGTCCCAATGTGGCCGTTCAACCTCTCAGTCCGGCTACTGATCGTCGACTTGGTAGGCCGTTACCCCACCAACTATCTAATCAGACGCGAGCTCATCTTTCAGCGGATTGCTCCTTTGGTACCAAAATGATGCCATCTCGGTACGTTATGCGGTATTAGCGTTCTTTTCAGAACGTTATCCCCCTCTGAAAGGCAGATTGCTCACGCGTTACTCACCCGTCCGCCACTAAGAAATATACTCTCTTGACCGAAGTCTTGATCATATACTCTCCGTTCGACTTGCATGTGTTAGGCACGCCGCCAGCGTTCGTCCTGAGCCAGGATCAAACTCTCTAAAAAATTGTATTCACACATCTTTCGATGTCTAAACCTTTTTCAGAGCTTTCTCGCTCATAACCGATACTCTAGCGTATCAATCTCTCAAACTTCTTTCGAAGTCCGAATTTTACTGTCGCAAAATCTCTTTTACGCTCAAAAAAATCTCAAGGGTTTCTTTGTTTCTCGTTGTTTAATTTTCAAGGTTCGTTTGCTACTCTCGAGGCTCGGAAGTTTGTCCTCAACTCGCGAGTGCCTGAATATAATATCATCTTCGATATCATTTGTCAACAACTTTTTTGCGATTTTTTAGCGTTTTCTCAACCCACCCGGGTGTTTCGCTTTTTCTCGCTCTAAAGAGCAATTTTTCGGTTATTTCCGACGAGCTCTCTTGTCGCCAACGAGACAGAATTATATCACCGTGATATCGAAAAGTCAATACCCAATTTTAAATTTTTTCAACTTTTTTTGCAGTAGTTTTTTCCTCTATATTTTTATACTGATTCATATAAGAAAGACCTAATACATTCATATCGTCATACAGTTCTTTTAAAGGCACGAGAACAAAGTCGCGCTCCCCTATACGTGAATGAGGAACAGTTATATTAGAGGAATTATTCTCATAGCCCTCATACACCAACAAATCCAAATCTATTACACGAGGACCGTTTTTGAATTCTCTTATTCTACCCATTCCTGCCTCGATACCAAGACAAGCACCAAGAAGCATTTCCGGAGAAACTGTTGTTTCCAATTCTACTACCGTGTTATAAAATGCTCTCTGCTCTGTATAACCCCAAGGGTCAGTTTCATAAACAGACGCACACCTCAACACTTTTACATTGGGCAACAAATCAAGCGCCTCAACCGCAGTTCTGATATTTTCAGTTCTGTCCCCTATATTTGTACCGATACCTATTACCGCTTTCATTGTTTTACTATCTCCGCATACTCTTCTCTTGTTATTGTTTCCTCTACTGCCACATAATCAAAATCTGCATTGATAGGTGCTTCGGGTTTCTTTAAAAGCACCGTAACACTTTTAAGTTTAGGATATGTTTTCATTATTTCCATACAAACTTTATTAGCTGCATATTCAATGAGATTATAGCTTTCGGCAATAAATACCGCTCTTGCGGTTTTAATTATCTTCGCATAGCTAACAGTATCGCTGAGGTCATCACTTGCATTAGCGGATTTAGCATCTATAAGCGCAGTTATATCAAGCTCAAACATCTGCCCGTCTATTTTCTCTTCGGGATTTACTCCGTGATAAGCTTTCAGTCTTAACCCTTTAACAATTATCTTTTCCATTTTTTCACCTTATATTATAATAGTATAGAACTAACCTTTAACGCATCAACAGTTTCTTTAACATCGTGGACACGCAAAACACTCGCACCGTTCTTAGCACAAGCTACTGCCGCCGCCACACTGCCTGCTACTCTATCTTTGGGATTTTTCTTTCCTGTAATTTCGCCAATTACCCTTTTTCTCGATACACCGATGAGCAAGGGCGAATATCCCGAAAGAGTTTTGCAGTTTTTTAAAAGTTCAATATCATCATCGCGACTTTTTCCAAAACCGATACCGCAATCATAACAAAGACACTCTTCTTTTATGCCCAAAGAAATTGCATTATTTCTCATTTCACCGAAAAAGTCCAAAACATCATTTACAACACCATTTTTATATTCAGTTATTTCTTTAGAGGATTTTCCGCCTGTGTGCATAAAAATCCAACCTGCGTTATATTCTTTTACTGCATTTGCAATTTCTTCATTAAAATAACCGCTTTCATCATTAATGATACTAACACCATTTCGGAGAGCAAATTTTGCAACCTCAGGTCTGAATGTATCAATAGATAGAGGTACTTTTGAATTCTTTACAAGCTCGGGAAGAATTTCAAGACGTTTGAGTTCTTCCTCAACAGATATTATTGTATTATTCGGAGCAGTTGAACAAGCACCGATATCAATAATATCTGCACCCTCTTCATAAAGTTTATTAAGCCTTTCGAGAGCACTCGAAAGGCTGTTTGCTTCTCCACCATCTGAAAAAGAATCGGGGGTAATATTGAGAATCCCCATAACAAGAGGACCTTTTTTCTCTTCAATTAACTTTTTAAAAGAAAGCATTATTTTCCACCTGTTAAAAGCGACATAACTTCCGAACGGGTTCTTGCATCACTTCTTGCAGTACCGCGAAGAGCAGATGTTTGAGTAACTGCACCTGCCGCCTTTGCACCGCGCATTGTCATACAAAGATGCTCCGCTTCAATAATTACAGCAACACTTTTTGCACCCAATTCGTCATAAAGAAAATCTGCAATTTGTGTTGTAAGGCGTTCTTGCACCTGCGGACGTTTTGCATACACATTAACAATTCGGGCAAGTTTGGAAAGACCTATAATTCTTCCGTCTGCGGGAATATATGCAATATGCGCCTTGCCAACAAAAGGCAAAAGGTGATGCTCGCACATTGAATACAAAGGAATATCGCGAACAACAACCATTTCATCATTGCCCGGTTCGTTAAAAAGTTTAAGATGTGTATGAGCATCCTCAGAAAGTCCTGAGAAAACCTCCTCATACATTCTCGCAACTCTGTTAGGGGTTTCTTTAAGGCCTTCTCTGTCAGGGTCCTCCCCTATTGCCTCAAGAATATCTCGCACCGCTCTTTCTATTTTTTCTCTATCCATTTAGTTCACCTCAAAAGAAAAGACAAAGAGCATTCATCTTTTCATCTGTACTGTAATAGACTTTTGCATCGGTTAAATCCTCCAAAAGTCCTGCATCCTTATATATGGTATATATAACGCCCGTATTAAAAAGTGTATCTTTTGCTTGCTGAAGAGCATTTGCATCGTTAAAACGAAGCTCTACGCACTTGTATTTTCTCTGACTTGCATTATACATCGCATTTTCTACAGACATTGAAAGCTGCTCGATGTCAACGCTATGTACAAACGCATTTTCATAAACAAAATAATTATAATTTGTCGCCGTGCAAAGAGGCACTGTCTGCTCAATATCACGGTGCTCCAAAAGTATATCGTTTGTTGTTACATTAAAGAATGTATGGCGGAGAACCTGTGTTGCAGTTTTCGGGTCATCCCAAGTAACGTCAACAAAATAACCTTCACCATCAAGAAGAACATAGTTCCACATATGGCCGATATAGTTCTCGCCGTCCTCGGCAGATTCGCCTGTTATGAGTCTGTTGTCTATGTTCAAAGCACTCAAAAGATACTGGAAAGCTCTTGAATAGCCTTCACAAGAGGCTTTGCCCTGAACAAGACATCCGTACATACTGTTTGCATTGGGGTTTGTTTCAGGGTCAACATAGGAACAGTTTGTTATAATATAATCGTGAATGTAAAGCTCTTTTTCATACAAAGAACTGTAATTTTCAGCACCTTTAAGAATAACGGGTACAATTGTATTCAACTCTTCCTGCTGTTTTTTGTATTCTTCCAAAGTCATTGAATATGTAGGCTCAAAAAATGTTTTCAATCCCTCGGTATATACCTTGCAGTTTAATCCAAGACAGAAAAGGTCCGGGTTATCATAAGAAAGCGCCGTAAAAATTCTATTAAGATTTCCCGTGCTCATTTTAGGTATCTCTATTCTTTCGGGCATATCATATATACTGTCAAGTATTACAGCATATATTGTTTGTTCTTCTGCTGTGAGCTCATAATAACAATATCTGTAATAGCCCGAGTCAATACCGGAAGCAGGAGCTTTTAAATTTTCAAACACTGCAGGTTTAAGAGCAGTATCATAAACCGTATAAAGAATTAACCCGCTAACGAGCAAAGCCACCATAAAAACCGCAACAAGTACAGATATTATTTTCGTTTTCTTATTAATTTTATTCATTGTTAATCTCCTTTTCGGAAACATAAACTTTAAGCTTTTCCTTTGAGGTTTTGGGAATTAAATATTCTATCTCATCTTTATTTTCCGTATAGTCAACTATTGAAATATCGGATTTACAATAATTTATCAATTTGGAAAAAAGTGAATCGGCGGAATTGAATTTTTCAATATTATAAAATGCCTCAAAAGCAGAAACAATTATCTCTGCATTAAGCCTTGAACACTCATAGCCTTTTTCGGTTTCGCAAATATATTTCATATATTTAAAAACCTTTTCGGGTGCTATTGTATTTTCGCCTCTTTTAAGCTCCAAAAACATATCGGGAGTGTCATACTCGATATCTTTATCAACCTCAACGGTCACATCACCCAATGCTCTGAAAACTGATTTATAGCCCGTGTCGGTAAAAAGAGCGTATCTGACAATATCAATATTCATATTCTCTTCGACACAAGACACAAGCTCCTTGACACCCTTATCACTTAATACTTTTCCAAATGGAAGCTTTGATTGAGCATCTTTTGCAGTGTGGTCAAAGGGAATAACTCTGATAGTTTTCTCATTCAAATTAACATCAATAATATTTATAAAACGTATTTCCTTTCCGTCATCGGAAGTAACCGCAACAAGAAACAATGCTTCACCTTGAAGTACAACGTTGTCGGTTTTTTCGGTTGTAATAGGTGCAGTTGTGCTTTCATCATCCGGCACAACAAAAATATTATTAAAGTCATAATTTAAAGAACGCCACAACAAAAAGGTTGAAACAGTTCCTAAAAGAATTACGAAGCAAATAAACAAGCTGATTAAAACAGTTGTTTTTCTTTTTTTATTTTTACGTTGCAAGTCAAAGCCGTATTTAGCCAAACTAACACCTCGTTAATTTATTTCATAAACATACACTACAAGTATAATAAATAACAAAGGAAAATACAAGACCAAAAGAAAAAAATCGCAAACTGACAATTTTTCCCTTTTGGTCTTACTTTTGTTTTCCGTAATGAGTAGGGTTAAGAATTTTGCCGACTCTGGGAACGAGAAAATCAATCCACCAATGAAACCATTTCCCGATAAGAATACATTTAAGTTTCTCCCCAACCTTTTTGGCTTTTTCATCTGTACCCGGAATATAGCTGGGGTGCATTTTTATTTTTTCACCTTTAAATTCAAATTTCAAAACCCTTTCAGCAACCGACGCCAACGGTCTGATATGCATTACAAGAGTATTGGCATTTTCCCAATAAGCATAAGAGCGAACAGTCATTTTAAGTTCACCGATAACAATTTCATCAAAACTTGCATCGCCATTCATAGAAAGGAAAACGCTATTTTTAAAACCGCCATCCTCTTTCCAAGAAAAAGTGCAACCTTTGTTATTAAATCCAAAGGACAAATCCGTCATATTTCCGCCTCGGTCTTTTGCAAAAAAGACAATGGGCATTGGCAACACGCTGATAGGAAAACCTATGAAATTTACAAATTTACATTTACGGAGAGTATAAGTTTTATTGCTAATACTCTTTTCTGTTTTTTGCCTTTCTTTTACAACAACTGCAGACTTATCAGGTAAGGTTATTTTTTGAGTTCCTTTTTTCAAATTAGGTTCAATAAAGGCTTTCGGCATATATTCCCATATAACATCAAGAGTTTCCTGTAAATCGCTATGCTCCGATGTCATAATAAGAGAGGCTCCGTAATCCTCAAAAGAAATAGCATATTGACAGAACATACCCTCGCATCTGTATGTGTTAGGTAAACCTGCACACCGCCAGAAGCCGCAACCGTAACCCGCGCTTGCATCAGCAGCTTTTTCACTTACTGAATTATCACTGATAAATGAAGTTGCTTCTTCTGTCCACCAAGCAGGTATAACCTGCACTCCGTCAAACACACCTTTATTTTGATAGCAAAGAATCAGCTTTGCTATGTCTTCGGTTTTGAGCATTAATCCCCAACCGCCTGCTTCAATTCCGTCAGGAGAATGTTCCCAAAAAGGAACATCTATTCCCAGTGGTTCGTAAAGACGAGACGTGAGATATTCTGTTATGGACATTCCGAGAAGCTTACACAGCATTTTTGATGCAACATAGTAATTATCATTCACATAGCGCCAACTTGTACCCGGCTCAAAAATCCACTTTGCATTAACAAACGAATTAATCCAATCATCACTTTTGCTACCGCGGATTGAGGTCTGTTTTCCTGCTGTCATACACAAAAGATGGTGAATGGTAAGCTTTTCTAAATACTTATCCTTTTTACCTTGTTGCAATTCAGGAAAAACATCAACAAGTCTTGTTTTTCTTGTTATTCTACCCTCATCTAAAGCAAATCCATAAGCAGTTGCAAGAAAACTTTTGCTTATAGAATATACCATATGAGGAATTTCAGGTGTAAGAGGACTGCACCACGCTTCACAAGCAACTTTTTTATCTCTTAAAACCATTAAACTATGAATATTTATGCCGCGATATGACATTTCCTCGGTCATCTTTGAGATAACCGAGGAGTCTATGCCTACTGATTCAGGAGTTTTCGCTCTTTCTATTGACTTATTCAAATTCTTCATAGTCCTTTATATGCTTTGCTTCATAGTCTTTG
>JAZSNR010000001.1:0-10268 GCA_045536495.1 Acutalibacteraceae bacterium | reverse complement strand
CATTGCATCAAGGGCACAAAGGGTTGGGAGATTGCAGACGGACTTTATGTTGACGGATGCAGAATTATCGACAAACCGAACTTCGGCTGGAATAATTGGAACAATGAAAGCTTCGAGAATATTGAGCTTGTAGGGTTGTGTACGGACATCTGTGTTGTTTCGAATGCGCTCATATTAAAAGCAACTTTTCCCGAAGTGCCGATAAGTGTCGATGCTTCTTGTTGTGCAGGTGTAACTCCTGAGAGTCATAATGCGGCACTTTTGACAATGAAAATGTGTCAGATAGATATTATAAACGGTGGTGAATCTGATGTTTAATGCAGAAAAGATCAAAAATGAATGTGTTGAATGGATAAGAGATTTCTTTGATAAAAACGGCAAGGATTGCAATGCGGTGCTCGGTATTTCAGGCGGTAAGGACAGCTCCGTTGTTGCTGCACTCCTCGTTGAAGCTCTCGGCAAGGAAAATGTTGTTGGTGTTTTGATGCCCAAGGGTGAGCAATTTGACATTGATGTTTCAAAAGCACTTGTTGAGCATCTTGGTATTCAAAGCTATATTGTTAACATCAACGATGCCTATAATGGACTTATGAATGAATTGCAGAAAAGCGGTGTTGAAATCAACACTCAGGCAACAACAAATCTTCCTCCACGTTTAAGAATGGCAACTGTTTATGCAGTCTCTCAGAGCGTTAACGGAAGAGTTGCAAACACCTGCAACCTTTCAGAAGATTGGGTTGGATATTCAACAAGATATGGCGACAGCGTGGGCGACTTCTCCCCTCTTTCAAAGCTGACGGTTCAAGAGGTTAAAGCAATCGGCAGAGCTTTAGAGCTTCCCGAAATGTTTGTTGAAAAGGTGCCCATAGATGGGCTTTGCGGTAAAACTGATGAAGATAATTTAGGCTTCACCTATGCAGTTCTTGACAGATATATCAGAGAAGGCATTTGCGAAGACGAAGAAATCAAAAACAAAATCGACCGCTTACACAAAATAAATCAGTTCAAGCTTGAATTGATGCCAATTTTTCCGTATGAACCATAAAAACATCGGTATTCACAAAATGTGAATACCGATGTTTTCAATTAGTAAATAATCTTTGCAACATAGCCTGATGCTTTTGCAAGACCGAGAAGAATATCACCTAAAAGAATCCAAAAGCCTGCTTTGAATTTACTGATGTCCATAGCCTCGCGAAAATCTTCATTTTCGTAAGCAATTTCATTAACAGTAATAACCTCGGATTCAAATGTATCGGTAGCATCCTCTTTGATAGTAATAAGTCTGCTTCCGCGTACAAATTCGTTACCATAAGAATTATAAGTAACACCGGGAGTATTTATAAGCTTTATGCCTTCATACTCAATTTCATAAGAGTTTATGTGGTCGTGACCAAAAAGAATTGAAAGCACATCCCCTGTTTCAACCATAGCATCCACCTGACCGTAATTAAGCTCACTGGGGCAGGGTGCTTCAAACAAAAAGCCTGTAAAAGCACTTGTGTCAGGAGCAGTAATATTGTAATGCTTGCCGTTATTATATGTTTGTGTAAAAGGAGAAAGCTCTTTTTTCACCTCAGGGAACATAACATCGTAAACCTCACCCGGAACAATATGCTGGAAGCACAAGGAATAAACCTTTTCACCTGCTTCTTTTTCAAGCTTTGCATAAGTGTCCTTGTACCATTCAATCTGGTCCTCATTTACGCAGTCATATCCGCCTTCCTCACCATTTTCATCAATCACATAGTTGTTGGAATCTATAAGCCAAAGATTGAATTTGAGTTTCTTGCTATCAGAAGAATAAATAGGAAGATTGTGGTTTGCAACACCTGTTAAATCAGGATCCGCATCATAAGCGAGGCAGTATTTTCCGCCGTATTTCTGATACATCTTGAGTAATTCTTCTTTTTCAACATTCTGCTGATGGTCGTGGTTACCGAAAACAAGTGTGAAATATGTTTCGTGTTCAACAAAGGGGGCAACAAGCTCTTCAATTGCCTTTTCTTTTGTTTCCTCTTCACCAACTGTATTATCGCCACCGAGAACAACAAGGTCGGGCTTGTAATTTTCAAGCATATAGTTTATGTAAGTAAACATTTTCTCTTGTGCAGGGAAACCATCCTGACAGTCACAAAGGTGAAGAACCTTGAATTCACCATTTTTATCAAACTGAAGTTTATTTTCTTTTTTTGCCGCAGAAGCGGGAATTATACTAGTCATAAGCATCACACAGACAATCATTAATGTAATAATCTTTTTCATATTTTTCTCCTGTTTATTATTTTAAAATTGCCTTATCAATAAGCTTGATTTCGTTTTTCTTGCAGCCTTCAAGCTCAAGAACAACAATTTCATTTTCATCCTTAAGAATTGGTGCAGGAAGATAGAGAGTATATTGAGGTCCTCTCTTCAAAAATCTGCCAAGGTTAAAGCCATTTACATAAACAACTGCATTAGAGAAGCCTCTCATATCAACAAAGGTATCAACCTTTTCTTCCGCCTTGAATGTACCTTTCATAAAGCAAGGGAAGTCCTTGTGGGATTTTTTATATTTAATTTCGGGGGCTTTATCAAGCTCCATGCAATATACATCCCAATCAACAATTGCCTGACCACCAAGGTAAATCTCGCCAAGACCTTTTCTGTCATAAATTCTTCTTGCATAGTTAATTCTACCGAGCGCCTGAACAAGAATATCAACCTTAATTTCCCCCTTAAAAGCCTTAACGGGAACAGAAAAGCTTTCTTCATAAAGCTCTTTGCCTTTAAGCTTTGTTCTGTCATAAATGTGTTTTAATTCACCATTGATGTATATATATGCAATATCATGAACTCCGAAAGCATTAAGCTGGGTATCATCATAAAAGCCTTTAAGCGTTGTACTGTAAAGAATTAAACCACTGTTCTGTCCGTAATATTCCATACTTTGAGGAATATATGATTTTTTATGTACGGCAAACTTTTTATAAACATCCTTAAAGTCTGCAAATTCAGTTAACTGAATCTTGCCGTAATTTTTGGTTTTGGAGTCCTCAGGAAGCTCGGGAAGCTCTTTGCCTAACTGCTTTGCCATTCTGTCACGAAGAATGAAATATTTTTCAGTATATGCACCATTTTCAGTTAAGGGTGCGCCGTAGTCATAGCTTGTTGTTGTGGGGCAATAGCAATCGTAGTAGTTAGCACCTGATGAGAAACCGAAGTTTGTTCCGCCATGGAACATATAAAGGTTAAAGTTTGCATCCTCTTTAAAGAATCCGTCAAGGCTTCTGCCGAGAGTTTCTTCGGGGTCGTCAGAGTGATGCTTTGCGCCCCATTGGTCAAACCAACCGCACCAATGCTCACCGCACATAAGAGGCTTATCGGGTTGGAGAAGCTTCAAATCATCGAAACGGTTTTCATTGTAACCGCCAAAGTTTGCAACCATCCATTCCTCAGGAATCCCCCCACCTGAGAAGAAGTATTTATTTTCACCGTCAGATGTAAAAAGCTGAACATCAATACCTAATTCTTTTACCAAATCACGAAGCCAATAAAGATATTTCTTATCTCTACCGAACGAACCATACTCATTCTCAACCTGCATCGCAATAAGCTTTCCACCCTTGGTTATCTGGTAAGGAACGAGCTTGGGAATAAGCACTTTATAAAAGTCCTCAACTGCTTTTATGTAAGCCTTGTCCCAACAACGAAGTCTTATATTTTTATCTTTAAGAAGCCATGCAGGAAGTCCGCCGAAATCCCATTCTGCACAAATATATGGACCGGGGCGAACAATAACATAAAGCCCTAAATCCTGAGCGGTCTTAACAAACTTTTCAATATTGAGCATACCTTCAAAATTGAACTGATTTTTCTTTGGCTCGTGCCAGTTCCAAGGCACATAGGTTTCAACAGTATTAAGCCCTGCCGCTTTCAATTTCATAAGACGGTCAAGCCAATATTCCTCAGGAATTCTGAAATAGTGCATAGCACCCGAATAGATATGAAATTCCTCATCATTCATATAGAATTTTCCGTTTTTCATTTCAAGCATAATATACGCTCCTCATAATAAGGTAAAATACACCTTTAATTATACTAAAAAAACAAGTCAAAAACAAACCCCAAAATCAAAAACGGCAACTGTTACAAATAAACAGTTACCGTTTTGTTATATATGTCAAGAGCAAAGCAAATTATTATAATCTCTTCTCATCCTCTTCCCTCTGCTTTTTGGAATTAATTGCAAAGGGAATGCCGAAGCCGAGACCGCCACCAGCTACAAGACCGACAAGAAGGAACAGCCACCAAAGAGGATTTTTCTTTTCTTCCTCTTCCTTTTTCTCAGCCTTGATAATCTTCTTCTCAATAAGAGTTTTTACCTCTTGTTCTTTTTCATAAACTTTGCCGAAAGCATCCTCATAAGTAATCTTAATTGTACCTTTCACATTACCTGTTTTTTCGCTGTCAACACGAAGATTTGCTGTTGCGGTTTTGCTTTCGCCAACAGGAATTTCTCCTGCAAAGCTACTGCCACCTGCTTCAAGTCCCTCAATATCATATTCAACCTTGCAGTTATAAAGAGCGGATTTACCTGTGTTCATAAGGTTGATGTTAAGTGTAACCGTATCTTCCTGAACAACCTTAACAGGAAGCTTTGCACCGTCATAATCCAGCTTTGCAGGTTGGCGAATCTGAACTCTTAATGTGTCATTTGCAGAGTAACCCGAACCAAAAGAATCCTCATATTCGCAAGAGAAATTCAGTTTATGCTCACCTACAGTTGCAGAATGAATTACCGAAACACCTATCTCCCAGGAATATATTTTTCCTGCACCGATTGAGGAAACATATTTTGTACCCATACCGTCAGGACGGATTTCATCAGCTTCATCACCAATAGAAAGCTTGATATTTTTCACCGCTTTTGACGGGTGCATATTCTGAAGCGTTACAGTTATCTTACCTTCTTTTTCGGGAGTTAAATAATCATTCTCAACAACATAGCTTGTCACCATAAGGCGAGGCTGAGAGTTATCCTCAGGAATCTCTTCAACTTCTTCATTTTTCTCGACTACCTTTTCAGTTTCTTCTTTTACTGCCTTTTTGGTAGTCTTTTCTTTTTTCGTTGTCTTTTCTGCTTTTTTAGTTGTTTCTTCAGCCTTTTTTGTTGTAGCTTCAGTTGTCTTTTCGGTAGCAACTTCGGTTGTGTCTTCTGTAGTTTCTGTCACATTCTCTGCACCCTCTTCCGCCGCCAAGCAAGGCACCGTGCAAAGCATAAAACTCAATAATAAAATCAATATTTTTTTCATATAATCACCATCTTCTTGTTATGGATAATGTTAAAACTTTGCGAAGCTCATTCCGCATTCCGAACTCCGAATTCCGCATTCTTACAGTTCTCTAATATTCTCAACAATACTGTTCCTTGTTTCTTTTCTTATCTTTGCATAAACACTCAATGAGCAGATTGCAAAAAGGATAAGACCTAATAAAAGTGTAATCCAAGGATTGAATACAAGAACCTCTGCAAGGCTTGTATATTTATTTGTGAGCACTATAATTAAGTATGACAAAGCGAACCCACCAAAACCTATACCAAAGGCCCATTTGAACATTGAAAGAAGCTGGAGAATATATGATTTTGAAATTTCCTTTTCATTTGCACCAACTGCGCGAAGTGTACCGATTTTATTTTTATCTTCTTTGATATTTGCAGATATTGTATTGTTAATAATACTTCCGCAGATTGTAAAAAGAAGGATTACAATAGCATAAACAAGGATCATTAATTCTTTAATAGTTTCTTTTTGCTCCTGATTATATTCGTAATTGGACATATAATCGGATTCATCAACGCAGTTAACAATACTTTTAAGCAGGGCGTTAATCTCTGCATCAATTTCATCGTTACATTCACCCTTTAAATCAAACATAATTTCTTTATACTTCGCTCTCGGGAAGAAATGCTCCATTCCTTCAACTGTTGTTACTATTTTAAATGGCGCACCACCTGCATAAACCAACATCAATGTGTCATTCGTAATAGAAGAATCAGCGACAGCACCGATTTCAACCTGCTTATTGTTAATTTCCAAATCCTCTTTATCTACAATTGTTTCGCCTGTTATATCATAATCTTCATTGGATTTTTCACTGTAAAGAACACTCAAATCAAGAGCTTCTCCCACCTTGAAATCACATTCTTTTTCTGCAAGTATTTTAATAGCACTTTCCCCATGCCACTCTTTAGCTTGTTCAATATAACTCATCTGTTCATATACATTGAGCCAATTTCCGTGTTCATCTGAGCGGAGAGTTAAATATACCTTTTCAGGTGCTAGAAGAAGTACCTGTTCACCGCTATTAAGCTTTGCTATATCTATTTCACCGTCACGCACATTATCAATCTTATTTATTAATTCTTCATCCAAAGCTATAATTTCACTTGCAATAAAGTTTCCTTCATAACCTGCAACATTAGCAATGTCAAGCTTCTCCTGACCCATTCCATGCTTAAAAACCTCTTGATAATTTGATTCGTCAAGAGAAAGCAAATCCATATCAGGGTCCCAAACCTCAGCATCTGCAATTTGCTGATACGCTGTCATTTTATCAACTAAAATATTAGCCTTTGCACATTTATAGCCGTATGCAGTTCTTATATTTTCGTTCATTAAAACCGTCTGCTTATGATTCTCGGTAAAGCCATTATTGCCTTTAGGATAATTAATTGCAAAATAACCTGAATCTCTGCTCAAATACAAGTTATAGTCAGAATCTCGTTCGTATAAATCATCCTTAGCAAAAGAAAGATATGAGAGAGAATAGGAAGAAAAGATAATTGCAATAACAAGAAATACACTTACAACAACTAACTTACCCTTTGAAATAACAAGGTTTCTTTTTGCAATAAGCTTTGAAACATTAAAATTCTTTTGGCTTTTAATCTTTTTGTTCTTTAATTTTCTTGTTGCTTCAATATTCCTGATTGCCTGCATTGGCGAAATTTTAGAAGCTGAAACTAAAGGAATAAAGGAGGCTGCCATAACACAGATAATACTGAATGCACCGCAAGCTAAAAGCACCCATATATTCGGTTTAAAATAAGCATTTTCAAAAATTCTGTTTACAATAATTTTTACCACACCATAAGAAATCAAAAGGCTTATGGGGGTACAGATAACGCTTAACAAGACCGCTTCTCTGCCGAAAAGCTTTCTTATCTGCCTTTTGGTTGCACCAACTGCACGATACATACCGATTTGCTTTTTACGTTCTTTTAAATTACTGGTAAAAGCATTTACAATACCGACAGAAGATGCAAGAAGCAAAATTACAACAATAGTGCCAATGAACATCAATGATGAGAATTGGTCAGACATAAATTCGCCGACATCACTATAAACATCAATTTGTTTAGTGAAGCCGTCATATTCCGCCATAACATCATAAATTATGTTCCAACCGTCATCAGTAAGCTTATAGTAAACAATCTTATTTGCTTTTCCGCCTAAATCAACCTTTTCATACTCGCTGACAAAAGCTGACGGAAGAACATCCTTATCATCAACACTGTAAAGAATATTAGATCTTTTATCTTTTAAAATGCCTGATAAAACGTAGGTTTTCTCTTTGATTTCAGATGATAATTCTTCACCATTTTGAACCTGCATTTTTAATTTGATTTTATCACCGGGCTTTGCGGTAATGCCTAACTGCAAAATTGTTGTTTGTTCAATGGCAATTTCACCTTGTTTTTCAGGATAACTACCCTCTATCAAAATCGGGTTTACAAGCTTTTTTGCAGTTTCATCAAGCTTGGCAATCGGTGTTCCGTTGATTTTTTCTTCTTTATCAGTAAAAATCAAACCCAGCGTTTCACCGAAGCCTGTCTCTTCAAAAGCACCTCTGCTTTTCCCGGCTTCATACATTTCCTCATTAAAAACACCATAGAATTTGTCATATAAACCTAACTCTGCTTTGCGTTGCTCCTGAGATGTGTTGTAAATACTGTAAGCAAAGTAAATAATACTTGAAGAAAACACCATTGAAAGAACGATACCTAAAATCATTAAGGTATATCTTTTCTTCCTATGCTTCAAGTTACCAAAAGCAAGAGTGTTAAAGGTTAATTTTTTCTTTTTCATAAAATCACCTGCTTTTATTGATTGAATTTACTGTCTTCAACAACAGCACCGTCTTCAATTCTGATAACTCTGTCTGCCTGCTCGGCAACGTGCAAATCATGGGTAACAAGAATAAGGGTTACGCCAAGCTCTTTACTAACATATTTAAGAAGTGAAAGCACCTCTCTGCCGCTTTTACCGTCAAGGTTACCTGTGGGCTCATCAGCAAAAAGGATTGATGGCTTATTTGCAAGTGCTCTTGCAATAGCAATTCTCTGTTGCTGACCGCCTGAAAGAGCGGAGGGAAGATGTGAAAGTCTGTCTTCAATACCGAGAATGTCAATAATTTTCTTCAAATACTCTTCATCGGGTTTCTTTTTATCAAGCATAATGGGAAGTAAAATGTTTTCATAACCTGTCAATTCTTCCACAAGGTTATATGCCTGAAAAACGAAGCCGAAGCGTCTTCTTCTGAGGATTGAAAGCTGATTATCGTTATAATTTTTAAGGCTTTCGTTGTTATAAATAACCTCGCCTGAGGTTGCATTTTCAAGACTGCTGAGAACATGTAAAAATGTTGACTTACCTGAACCTGAAGGACCTGTTATTGCACAGAATTCCCCCTTTTCAAATTCCAATGACACATCGTTAAGTGCCACAACTGTATTTTCACCGCTTAAATATTCCTTTGTGAGATTTTTGCATTCGATAATATTCATAGAAAACTCTCCTTTGAATTTGATTTTTGAGAACACTATTCCTCTATGTTGATTACATTGTAAAACACCAATCTTAATTTTAGGTGACTTTTATCTTAAGATTTCGTAAGAAAAGAAAAAACTGCCCATTCGGACAGTTTTAAATAGTTTGGTAACCATCAATATGTGGAAAGCACATTATAATATCAAGTCCTGTTGCAGTATTAACAGCACTAATTGTTCCGTGATGCTTTTCAACAATGGCTTTGGTAATCGCAAGACCGATTCCTGCACTTTGCGGTTTGGCATTTTTAGCTCTGTGGAATCTCTTGAAGAGCTTACCCACATCGTCTTTATCAACACCGCCACCGTTATCGGAAACAGTAACAATTGTGGAGCGTTCATTTTCTTCAATGGTTATATTGATTTGCCCATTGTTATCCGTATGCTCGCAGGCGTTTTTAACAACATTCCCTAAAGCCTCTGTCAGCCATTCTTTATCGCATCTCATTCGACTTTTGCCAACAATACCGAACTGCTTTTCTGGGAAAATATGCTTCATATCGAGAACGATGCTTTTAAGAATTTCGCCCACCTCGTAAAACTGAAAATCCATAGCATATGTATCGCTTTTTATCTTTTCAAGGCGTAAAAGCTTTGCAACAAGCTCTTCGGTTTTCTCCACAAGCTGAAGCTCTTTTTCTGTATGCTCAGTAGGATTCTGAGCATTATCCATTTCAAGATAAAGGCGAAGTCCTGCAAGAGGAGTTTTCAACTGGTGAGAAACATCTGCAATAAAATCCGTATTCTTTTTAGTTTCAGACTCGGTGTTTTGCTTTTGCACCTCAAGAGCATTTTCCAAATCGCAAACCACATTTTGAAGAAGCGCAAAGTTGTCATCCTTTGTGCTGAACTTTGTCAGTTCGCCTTTTTCAAGATATTTGTTGATACTTTTAGTAAGCTTTTTCACATTTCTTTTGTTTTTGGTAAGCAAGATACTCAAAACAAGAACAACAAAAAGTAATAAGCAAACAGAAATAATCAAACAGATTTCCAAAGGACTCATTTTCCGTCCTCCCATCTGTAACCGATACCTCTGACGGTAACAATATGCTCTGTACCGATTTTCTCACGAAGTCGGCTGATATGAACGGAAAGAGTGTTGTCATCAATAAACGAACCACCCTCATCCCATATATTTTCCAATAAAATTGCTCGTGTAACGATAACGCCGCTATTTCTTATGAGAGCGGAAAGAATCTGAAACTCCGTTGGAGTAACAAAAACATTTTCGCCGTCCTTTTTAACAGTCATTGTGTTTATATCAATAACAATATTCTCACAACTGTAAACAGTTGATTTGTTTCTTCTTAAAAGAGCACGGATTCTTGAAAGTAATTCAAGAAGCTTGAAAGGCTTGGTAACATAGTCATCCGCGCCTGCATCAAGACCGCGAACC
>JAZSNR010000083.1:0-3156 GCA_045536495.1 Acutalibacteraceae bacterium | reverse complement strand
CAAGCGGTCTTAGGAAGACAATACAGCTTTGCAACTCCTTGGCTCACAGAACGACATGGCTACGATCCGACTTCGTCGGCGTGCCGCTTCAGTGTTTTCGTTTTTATTTCTGAGTATGTAGTTATAGTAGATGCCTTTAGGAACATTCATTGCTTTACAGAGCAGAGCAACACTATATTTTCCTGATAATTTTTTAATTGCTTCATACCGTTCTTTCTGAGGTGCATCAATTGAGCAGGATGCAGCTTTCAGTATTTCAATCATTAAATTCTGTTGTTCGCACTGTTGTCTTAAAAGAAGCACTTCGTGCATATTAATTGGCTTTTTTCGTCTGGACTTTTCGTTATATTCCTTTATCCAAGCGTATATTGTACTTCGTGCCAGTCCGTATTCCTTCGATATTTCAGTAACTGATACACCGTCGGAACACAGATTGATAATTTTTGATTTATCCTCTTTTGAGTAGTTTTTACGCATTATTAAGTCTCCTTAAAATTTTTAGACCTTATAATACTACATTTTTTGAAAAAAGTGAACACACTGATACAGCTACACTAACTCTGATACGATTAGTTTTTCATATTTTAGGCACAAATTTTTATTTAGTATGAAAAAATATGATAATTTTATAATTATAATATGAAGAGATTTGCATAGTTACAAAATCCGACTCAAAAATACTTTATCTCTTAATATTGAACAATTTACAAATTATGATATAATAAACTTAAACACAACCAAGGAGGTGAAACCGATGGCATATACAGAGCTTATCAAAAACTTTGAGCGAATCCGTGACTATATGAGAGAGTTTTATGTTTACGGCTTTAAAAGCAGAGATGAATACGACAAAAAGAGTGCCCGTTCCTATGACAATGAACGCCGCAGAATTGAAAGCTATCTCGGTGAATATATGGGCTTTCGTCAGAGCGAAAAGGGCAAGAATGTTTTTCTTTCTATAGACAGCCGTTCGGTTTCACATAATCCTCTTTATAGTGTGCTCAAATCAAAAAGCTTTACTGACGGTGATATAACATTGCATTTTATTATTTTTGATATTTTGCATTCACCCGAGGTTACTCTGTCACTTTCCGAAATTACAGATAAAATTGACAGAGAATACCTTACTGATTTTAACGAGCCGATGGTATTCGATGAGTCAACCGTCCGCAAAAAGCTTAAGGAATATGTTGAACTTGGACTGGTACAGTGTCGTAAGGAAGGTAAAAAGGTGTTATATTCAAGGAATGCCGATACGGATATATCCAACCTTTGTGATGTTATATCTTTTTTCAGCGAAGCGGGGCTTTGCGGTGTTGTCGGAAGTTTTCTGCTCGATAAATTCCCTTATAGTGAAGATTGCTTTTCTTTTAAACACCATTACATAACACACGCTCTTGAAAGCGAGATTCTGTATAAGGTTTTTGATGCGATTTCACAGAAAAGAATTCTCACAGTAACAAATACATCGCGCCGTACACAAAATGATCGCAGAGAAGAAATAGTGCCGTTAAAGGTGCTTATAAGTGTACAGAACGGCAGACGATATCTTGCTGCGTATTCGATAAGCTACAAGTATTACAAGGTTTACCGTCTTGACTATCTCAGCGACATAGTTATGGGCGAAGCTTACAGTGCATTTGACGAAAAAAGAGAAAAATTCTCTCTAATGCAAAAAAATATGTGGGGTGTTGTCTGTGATGAAAGACGGCCTCTTGAACATATTGAATTTACTGTACATATAGGCAAGGATGAAGAATATATTTATCGCAGACTTTTAAGAGAAAAGAGATGTGGTACAGTAGAGAGAATTGATGAAAGAACTTGCCGTTTCTCTGCTGATGTTTATGACTCAAGTGAGCTTAATCCCTGGATTCGTACCTTTATAGGCAGAATTGAAAACATAGAGTATTCCAATAAGCTTTACGAAAACCGATTCAACATGGACTTGCAGGATATGTACCGTCTTTATGGCTTGGGAGGTGAGGAATAATGCTCTTTCACGAGATTTACGGCTGTTACTATAATGCTGTTGCAGAAATCCTCCGTCAGGCTGTTAAGGGTGAGCTTACAGAAAAGGAAATTCAGAAAATCGTTACTGAAAAAGCCTTTTCGGAAAGCTTTCTTACCGTAATACCATCACTCAAAGACGAAAAATGGCAATTGCTGAAAAAAGATTTATCTACACCGATAAAAAATGAGCCGTCTATGCCTTTGACCGATTTGCAAAAGCGTTGGCTGAAGGCAATAAGCCTTGACCTGAGAGTGAAGCTTTTTGATGTGGATTTCAGCTTTCTTGATGATGTGGAGCCTTTGTTCACACCTGATGACTATACTGTTTTTGACAAATATAACGACGGTGATGATTTTGAAAGCAACACCTACACGAAAAACTTCAAAGTGATTTTTAATGCAATTAAAAACAGAGAGCGTTTAAAGGTGCGTTATCACGGAAGCAAGGGCACATTCCGTGTTATTGAGTGCGACCCATATATGCTCGAGTATTCCGAAAAGGATGACAAATTCCGTATTCATATTCGTTCTCAGTATGGTGCGTCCATGATAAACCTTTCAGGTATAGAGCGTTGCACTCTTATCGGTAAGTTGAAAGAAGAAATAAAAGCATCGGCAGTAAACAATGAAAAATTCTTTGTTATGGAGCTTCTTGACCACAGAAACGCTCTTGAAAGAGTAATGCTGCATTTTGCTCATTTCAAAAAAGAGGCTGAAAAAATCGATGACGAAAGATACCGTATCAAGGTGTTTTATGACGGGTCTGATGAAACCGAGCTTGTTATCAGAGTTTTATCATTCGGACCTTTTGTTGAAATAACCGAACCGCAGAATTTCAGAAATCTTATCATAGAACGCCTGAAAAGACAAAAAAATATTCAAAATAAAGAGTTGTGAGCTTGATTTTCGTCAAGTTCGCAACTTTTTTTCCGTGAAAAAACAGTTTTTGATTGGTAGAATATGGTTGTAAAGTTGCTTCGGATAGTGTCTGAACTCACTTCGGTGCACGAGGATTTTCCAAAGTGTATGCCTGAAGAACTTTGCGCTTGGCAATCGAGAGAGTCTGTAAAACTCATGGTCGATGAGGTTCAAATCCTCTTTGTGGACTTTTAATCCACCCTTTACGCGGGTTCGAATCCCGCC
>JAZSNR010000060.1:0-37842 GCA_045536495.1 Acutalibacteraceae bacterium | reverse complement strand
CATTAAGCTACCGTATTCTGTGCTTTTGGCGGCTGCCGCTTAAAGCGGAATTACTAAGACCTTTTGCTCGGAATATGGCGGACAAAAATTTTAAAAGGAGTAAAGTGAAATGACCAACGAAGTAAAGCAGCAGATTATGGCTGAATATGCTACTCACGAAGGCGATACAGGTTCTCCCGAAGTTCAGATTGCAGTACTTACCTACCGCATTAACGAACTCAATGAGCATTTAAGCGTTCATCATAAGGACCACCACTCTCGCCGCGGTCTTCTTAAAATGGTAGGTCACAGAAGAAACCTTCTTGCTTACCTTCAGAAGACAGATATCGAACGCTATCGTGCAATCATTGCTCGTCTTGGTCTTCGTAAATAATTGCTTAAAACAATGGGACAAACGGAAAACCGTTTGTCCCGTTAGCCGTTTTTTTAGGCAGTAATAAAGTGCTTAAAAAGGCTTTTATTTCCACATAATTTGTGGTATAATATTGTGTGAATCCGCTGATTTAGGTTTTAGCGATAAAGAAAAGGACAAGCTTTTTGTGTTTTTCTTTGTTGCTAATCCATTGAAGCGGAAATAAATAAAAAGAGGTAAAAAATTATGTTTTTCAAAGACTTCAGAACTTTTGAAACAGAAGTTGCCGGCAGAAAATTAGTAATTGAAACCGGCAAAATGGCTGGTCTTGCAAACGGTGCTTGCCTTGTTCGCTACGGTGAAACAGAAGTTCTCTGTACCGCAACAATGGCAGATAAACCCCGTGAAGGCGTAGACTTCTTCCCCCTTTCCGTTGATTTTGAGGAAAAGCTTTATGCAGTTGGCAGAATTCCCGGTTCTTTCCAGCGCCGTGAGGGTAAAGCATCCGAAAAGGCTGTTCTCACTTCTCGTGTTATCGACAGACCTATCCGTCCCCTTTTCCCCAAAGATATGAGAAACGATGTTTCTGTTGTTGCAACAGTTATGTCCGTTGACCCCGACTGCTCACCCGAAATTGCAGCTCTCTGGGGTGTTTCCACAGCAATTGCTATTTCCGATATTCCCTGGGAAGGTCCTGTTTCCAGCGTATCTCTCGGTCTTGTTGATGGCAAATATGTTATCAACCCCACTCTTGAAGAGAGAGCAAAAACGGAAATGACAGTTACAGTTGCTTCCACAGACAGCCTTGTTGCTATGATTGAAGCAGGTGCTAACGAAATTTCAAACGAAGTTATGTTCGACGGTATTATGTTCGCTCACGAAGAGAACAAAAAAGTCGTTGAATTTATCAAATCAATTGTTGCCGAAATCGGCAGAGAAAAAATCGCTTTCGAGTCAAATGACCCCAGCGAAGAGCTTTATGAAGCAATCAAGGCTTTCGCTATTGAAGATGTTAAGGTTGCTCTTGATACTGATGACAAGAGAATCCGTGACGAAAGACTTCGCCCCATCTACGATGCAGTTCACGCTGAATTTGACGAGAAATTCCCCGAAGAAGCAGATAAAATCGAAGACTGCCTCTACAAGCTCCAGAAATTTGTTGTTCGCCGTTGGCTTCTTGACGAAGGTAAACGTGTTGACGGCAGAGGTATCAATGATATCCGTCCTCTCAATGCTCAGGTTGACCTTCTTTCAAGAGTTCACGGTTCAGGTATGTTCACTCGTGGACAGACTCAGGTTCTTTCTATCACAACTCTCGGTACTGCTCGCGATGCACAGATGCTCGACGGTATTGATGAAGATGTAGAAAAGAGATATATCCACCACTACAACTTCCCCTCATATTCAGTTGGTGAAACAAAGCCCTCAAGAGGTCCCGGCAGACGTGAAATCGGTCACGGTGCACTTGCTGAAAGAGCTCTTCTTCCTGTTATACCTTCAATGGAAGATTTCCCCTACACAATCCGCGTTGTTTCCGAAGTTCTTTCTTCAAACGGTTCAACATCTCAGGGTTCAGTTTGTGGCTCAACACTTTCTCTTATGGCAGCAGGTGTTCCCATTAAAGCTCCCGTTGCAGGTATCTCCTGCGGTCTTATTTCCGAAGGCGACCGTTTCATGACAATGGTTGATATTCAGGGTCTTGAAGACTTCTTCGGCGATATGGACTTCAAGGTAGCAGGTACAAAGAAAGGTATCACTGCTATTCAGATGGACCTCAAAGTTCACGGTCTTACTCCCGAAATCATCAAAGAAGCTTTCCAGAAAACATACGATGCTCGTATGTATATCCTTGATGAAATTATGCTTCCCTGCATCGCAGAACCCAGAGCAGAGCTTTCAAAATATGCTCCCAAGCTTCTCACAACAAAAATTGATGTTGAGAAAATCGGTGATGTTATCGGTAAGCAGGGTAAGGTTATTCAGAAAATCTGCGCAGAATGCAACTGTAAGGTTGATGTTGAAGAAGACGGTACAATCTTCGTTACAGCAGTTGATATTGACGATGCAAACCGCGCTCTTGATATTATCAACACAATTGCAAACGACCCCGAGGTTGGCGCAATTTACAAAGGTGTTGTTACAAGACTTATGTCTTTCGGCGCATTCGTTGAAATCGCTCCCGGTAAAGAAGGTCTTGTTCATATTTCAAAACTCGATGTTAAGAGAACAGAAAAAGTTGAAGACTGTGTAAACGTTGGTGACGAAGTAATCGTTAAGGTTACTGAAATCGATGACCAAGGCAGAATCAATCTTTCAAGAAGAGATGCTCTTATTGAAGTTGAAGGTCTTGTTCCCGAAAACGATGACGAACCTGAAAGAGAAAGACGTCCCCGCCGCAACAATTTCCACAAACGCGACAGAAGAGATTAAACTTTAAATATATCAACTCCCTCACAGCAACATAAGTTGTTGTGAGGGAGTTGTAATTTTTTATAACAAGCCTTTTATACTTTCTGTGATTTTTTTTGCTATGTAGGGATTATTCATTGTGTAAATATGGATTCCATCAACACCATTTGCAACAAGGTCAACGATTTGGTCAACGGCAAAGGCTATTCCCGCATCCACAAGTGCCTGGGGTCTGTCCTCATATTTCTGAATCATTTTAACAAATTTTCGAGGAAGACTTGCACCGCACATTGAAACCATTCGTTCAATCTGATTTTTATTGGTCACAGGCATAATACCTGCGGAAATGGGAACGGTTATTCCTGCAATATCGCATCTGTCGCGGAAACGGTAGAAATATGAATTATTGAAAAACAACTGTGTAACAATGCTTTGTGCGCCACAATCCACCTTATTTTTGAGATTTGCAATATCAACCTTGCCATTGGGCGCTTCAAAATGGGTTTCGGGGTAACCTGCAACTGAAACTCCAAATTCGCCTTTGGTATGAATATATGACACTAATTCGTTGGCATAAAGGAAATCTGTTTTAGGCTCATATTCGGGGTTTTTGTCCCCTCTTAAAGCAAGTATATTTTCAATGTTATTTTCTTTTAGCTGGTTTAAAACTCTGTCAACATCCTCTTTTGTAGAGTTAACGCAGGTAAGGTGCGCCATTGCTTCAATGCCGTATTTATTTTTTATAAGAGAGGCAATATCACAAGTATAATTATTTGCCGAAGACCCGCCTGCGCCGTAGGTTACACTTATGTAATCAGGGCGCAAATTCTGAAGCTCTGCAATTGTGTTATAAACAGTTTCTACGGAGCCGTTCTTTTTCGGCGGAAAAACCTCAAAGGACAAAACAGTTCTAGCGCTATTAAAAAGAGAAGAAATTTTCAAGGTTATCACCCTTTCAAAATTCAGTTGGATTTCTTTTTTATATATTTAATTAATATCACAATTGATGCACCAAGCAGTGCGAAAACTACTATCGTCATCATAAATTTAACGGGAATTATGTCGTAGATTTTGTCCCCTAAAAGAGTTATAAGAATTATTCGGGGCATAACACCGAAAAAGGAAATTAAGATATATCTTAAATACCCCATATTACTTGCACCAAAGAAAAGGCTTACAAAATCTATGGGAAAAACAGGTAAAAGCCTTGCAAGGTAAAGATATGGCGTTTTCTTATCTCGAAGAGTTATGATTTTTTCGCCTTTTTTTGACTGTTTAAGCTTTTTCTCTACCCTTTCGCCACCTAAAAACTTACCGATAAAATAAGTTATATTAAGCTCGGCGAAAAGTCCGATTGCATTTACAAGAAGTCCGGGAGCGAAATCAAAAGCCATTCCCACCGCCATATAGAGAACCGATGCCGGAATTACAAAAACAATTGCTTTGAGAGAATAAACACCCACAACAGCCGCACCAGCTTCAAAAAGGGTGTTTGTTTTTTCCACAAGAGCACGGACATCTATATTAACAAGGTCGTTATATTTAAAAATAATGACAAAGAGAGTTGCAAGAACGAGAGCCGCTCTTAAGCCGATGCCAACGGCACGCTTTATTTTATTATTCATTGTGCCGTATCCTTTCTTTTCGGAATTATAGATTAATATGTACTAATTCTCCGCCGTTTTCTCTTGATTTATCAGCAAGGAAAACAGCCTTGTGACCGGGTATAGAATCATAAATTGAGGTGCAAGAAATTGAATGGCTTTCGCCACGCTGGAAGTTAACGAAATCCTCTGTAAGTCTTTCGTCCCCACCGCTATGACCCTCGCCTGAAATATGGCTCAAATCAATTCTCTCTTTATCAAAATAGCGTTCTTTTTCAGGATTCTGGGTTCTTAATTCAATAATACCGTGTTCAAACTCACCGTAAATCTCACCCTTTGTACCAATAACACGGATTGTTCTCAAGGGCTCGGGAGATCCGCCGGTCATATTGTGAGTACCCGTTGCACCGCTTTTGAAATTCACAAGGACACTCTGATGATCAACAATATCGTTATCACATTTATAAATACATCTGCCGTAGTCGCTACGAGTAAGAAGCTCTTTTCTCTGCTCATCTGTGGGGTTTTCCACATCTTCAAGGTCACGCCACACATAAACTGTCCATTCATTTGGGTGGTCAAGATAAAGTCTTTTCGCACTGAAACGGCAATCATCAACATTAGGACAGTCAACTAGACAACGAGTTCCCGAATTTTCAGGTGCATTTTCTTTTTTAAACTGCATTTTTGCACCAACAGAGGAAACGCTTACGGGCTTGTCCTCGCCCATTAACCACATCATAATATCAAGGTCGTGACAGCATTTTGCAAGGAGCATTGAGGTATGGCATTTTTTTGAATTTGCCCATTTACCGCGGACAAAAGAGGTTGAAAGATGATGGTAGCTTACATTTTCAACGGTTTGAATATTTATAATATCTCCGATTTCACCGCTTAAAATTCTCTTTTTGATTTCGGAATAAAAGGGTGTGTAACGAAGCACATGGCAAATCATAACTTTATTGTTTTTGCGTTTTACCACTTCGATTAAACGCTCCATTTCCTCATCATTCACCGCAAAGGGCTTTTCAAGAAGCATATCATAACCTTTTTCGAGAAGAGGAATTGAGGTTTCAACGTGCTGCTCATCCATTGTGCCGTTAATTACTGTATCAGCAAATTTCGGAGCCTTGGCAAGGTCCTCTGCAGAATCAAAACAAAAATCTTCAGAAAAACCAAATTTCTCTCTGACCATTTTCTGACGGTATTTGTCAGGGTCTGCAACACCTACAATCTTAAGCTTATCGGGGTATCTTAAAGAGAAATCGGCATAAGCCATAGACCTATGCCCTGCTCCTACTATTATTGCTGTTACGGGATTGTTTGCCATAAAAATCACTACCTAGTGAGAAAATATTATCAATTTTTTATTTTGTTAAATCAATTGCCATAACGGCTTCGCCTAATTTATTAAAAATCATTTTGAAACCGTTTCTTTTATAAAAACGGATTGCGCCGTGATTCCAGGCACCTGCAATAAGCATTAAGCCTTTAATATTTTTAGATTTAAGGTCTTGCAGAAGCATTTGAAGCATCTTTGAACCGTAGCCACCGTTTTGGTATTCGGGCAATAAATCAATATGCATGTGTGCAGGGTATTTCCAACCTAAAAGTGAATACGGAACGGGAAAAAACCAACATCTGAAACCGCTTTTCTTATCTAATTTATAAATCGCGGGAACATCAATTTTTCTGAAAATTTTACTAAATCTGCGATAATCGGGTTCGCAAAGAATATAACCAACCGCTTTATCCGATTCATCAACAAGAACGAAGCAGGAATCATAGCATTCACGAGCATAATAGGTAGAAAACATTTTTGACATTTTTCTTCCTACCGCCTCATCCTTTATACTCAATTCTCCTGCGGTCATTCGGCAGACATATTCAACATCCGTGATATCGTTTGCTCTCATTCTTCTGATAGTTGCCATTATTGCACATCTCCTGAAGATTTTTTTCTTTTCTTTACCTTTTCTCTTGTTCCGTCGGGGCGTTGAATAACTGTGTTATCAAGAGTATTTACAAGAGACTGCTTGAATGCGGCAACATATTCCGCACGAAGAGCCTTCTGCTCAATCTTCTCTTCTTCAGTCAACTCCTGCTCACGAGCCTTACGGGCAAGGAAATTTATTCTGTCAATTTTTTCGGGAGTAATCATATTAAAATCCTTTATTTATAGAAATAATTTATATATTTACATTATTGTAGTATATCACATATTTTATTTTTTGCAATGAGTTTATAAAAAAAGAGCCTATCTCACGAAAAGCTCTTTTTGTAACCATTTTCTCTTGTTCTTTTTATAAACAAATCAAATTCCGCTTGATTTAAAATATTAGGGTAAGAAAGGATTTTTAAGGGCACACCCGCGCCGCCGTGATACGAGGGTTGCTCGTAATCGTAATCGTTCATTTTGAAACCTAATCTGTCATAAAACTTAATTCGTTTTATTTGTTGCTCGGTTTCGGGTGCTTCTATTTCCAAAATTATAGGCTTTTTACAGGTTTCTTTTACAAGTTTAATTGCCTTTGAACCGTAACCGCCTGCGCGTTTTTCTTCGTCAATGGCAATATGCTCGATAAAAACAAATTCGGGAAAATCCCAGAGTGCTATAAATCCTACATCAGTTTCTTTATCAAAAATCTCAAAAAATTTAAAAAATTTATTATTTAAACATTCTTTCTGGTCTGAAATATCGCGGCGTTCCTCGTAAGGAAACGCCGCGGTCATTTTACTGAAAACCAAATCGAATCTTTTTTCGGTAATCGGTATAAATCTTAACATAATTACTTAATCTGAGTACCTGCAGGAACGCAGTCGGGAACAAACACTACCTGACAACCGCAAGCGCCGTTTGTTGCCGCGAGAAGCATACCGTTACTCTGAACACCTGAAAATCTTGCAGGTTCAAGGTTTGCAATAACAATGATCTTTTTACCAACAAGCTGTTCGCAGTTATATTCGCTCTTAATTGAAGAAACGATAACTCTGTTTTCACCGCTACCGTCGTCAAGAGTGAGCTTTAAGCAGCTATGAGATTTTCTGATTTCCTGTGCTTTGAGGATTTCGCAAACTCTAAGGTCAAGCTTTTCAAAATCTTCAATAGAAACTGTGTTTTCTTTAAGAGGAACAAAAGCATCTGCTTCACCGTAAACGTGCTTATCTTCGCTTTCAACAACCTCTTCTGCCTTTGCTGCTTCTTCCATTTTAACCTCTTCCTCTGTTTTGGGGTAAGAGAAGTCAAGAAGACCAACATATCTCTGGGGGTCAATTGCGAAAAGGAAGAGATAAAGACGAGGACCTTTTTCCTTATCTATAAGGAGCTTATAAACATTCTTGAAGAATGCGCCCTGAATTGTTTTAAGCTCTTTTTCGTCAAGCTCGCCACCGTTGATTTCTTTCGGAATAGCGTAAAGCTTTTTGTTAAGCTCATCAAGGTCATATCCGCCTGCAGAAATATATTCAAAGAGAGATTTGATTTCTGCTTTCTGTGTTTCGTTGAGAGTTTCATAAACCTCCCAGTTACGACCGTCTCTTAAGCGGTTAACCTGGTCGGGAGCGCAGTTTTCAAGCCAATATTTTGCCTTATCAAGTCTTGCGCCGAACTGCTCGCTTTTATAGGGTGTTCCGATTTTCTCAAAAACAGTTTCAAGCATAGGAACATTGAAGTCAACAACGCTACCAAGCTGAACAAGAAGACCCATAGGAACAGTTTCAAGAACTCTGTCGCCAACTGTTGTGTTATACATAATGTCTTTCTGAGCATCGTTTGCAGTGCCGTCTTTAACAGCATTGTACATTTTGTCGAACTCAAAATACTGTCTTAAAATACCGTCATCAAAACAGAAATCGAATGCCTTGAGAGGCTCTGTTTTTGAATAAAGCCACAAAATAACCTCGGGCTCATAGATTTTAAGAAGTGTTTCGGGAGTAAGGTTAAGACCTGATGAACCGGACATTTTACCTGTTGTGCCCTTGATACCGATGAACTCGTAACCCTGGAAGAGAGGGGGCTCATAACCAAAGATTTTCTTTGCGATATCTTTACTTGTGTCGTAGCTACCGTGGGGGCTTGCGTGGTCTTTTCCGCCGGGTTCGAAGTCAACGCCCTCGTACATCCAGCGCATAGGCCAGTCAATTTTCCAAGCGAGCTTGCAGTTAAAGTCCTTTGTGAAATCAAAAGAACCCCTGTGACCGCATTCGCAGGTATATTCTGCCTGAGTGCAATCGTCACTTAAAGAAGCAATTTTTGTTGTGTCCTTACCGCATTCTGAACAGTAGATGCTAACGGGGTAATACGCCTCGCGTTCACCTTCCTGAACAGGTTGTGTACGATGAGAAGCAAGAACATCGAAAATTTCTCCGCGCTTTTTAAGAGAATGGAGAATGTGTTCTGTATACTTACCGCTTCTGTACATCTCTGCCTGATGGCGATAGTCCATATTGATGCCGAATTTTACGATTGAACGCTCAAATTCATGCTCAAAATATTCGGCATAGGTTTTCTCTTCTGTATCAAAGGGGTTCTTAACATCAACATAGGGGCAACCGATATATTTTTCCATATCGCTGTCAATTGCCGCAACATTAACAGGAACCTTTCTCATACGGTCAAACTCGTCCCAGGAGAAAAGGAGCTTTGCTTTTTTACCTTTTTTAATAAGTGCGCGAACAACAAAATAGCTTGTTGCAATATCACGGAAGTTACCGATATGAATTGAGCCGGAGGGACTGATACCTGCGGCGCAAACATATTCTTCCTTATCAGGATTGCGCTTGATAATACGGTCGGCGATTATTTCGGACCAATGCATTAAAATCACACTCGTTTCGTTGAAATTACATAATATAACAGTTTGATATTTTACTATATTTAACACTTTATGTCAAGCACGGACACGAGCATATTTTTTCTCGATATACAATTATGAAAAACTGCTTGAAAAACCATTGATTTATTGATATATTTAAGATGTAGAATATGCTAGACACACAAACTTGACATTTCTGACTTTTTAGGAGTGATATGATGAGTTTCTTAGTTCAATGTTTATTTTATATCATAAATCAGCTGTTTAACATTTTATCCGGTGAATCTTTATCATTAAATTTAGGAACTCCCGGAAAGCTTGTTTTTGTGTTTTTATCTTTAATCATGATGGCTCTTGGCTTCGTTTCAATTTCAAAAGTAAAAAACAAAAAGATAAGATATTTAGACATTCCTTTAATCTATTTTTCTACTGCTTTTGATATTATTTGGGAAACCTATGGTCCTACCCACCCGCTTCTTGAAATTTTTCCTGCTTTAATAGGTTTAGTTCCGAGCATCTTCTTTACCATTCGTTGTGTTATGTGGTTTGTAGATGTTGTCAAAAAAAGAAGAACTCCAAACAAAAAGAATGCTTTTGTGCTAATCTCATACATATTGGCAACGATAGCTTTAATGTCTTTAGCTTTCATTGATTTCAAAGCCTCTGACTATGACCCAACAGAAAAAGAGATACAACTTCTTGACGAATGTTATGACTATACGCAAGACTATTTGTATGCTCTTCCATCTGACAAAACTGAGCTCCAAAAAATTGCTGACACTACGGAAAATATTATAGAAAACAATGTTTTTGACAAGGCTTTTGAGGAATCAAAGTTTTATGAAAACACCGAGTTGGGATTTTTTAAAGGAATGGCAAAAATAAAGCAAGCATTGAAAGAAAATGCTTATGCCGAAGTTGTCGCATTGCATCTCAAAACTTTGATAGTTTTAAATAAAAATGAAAAATATACCGATTTCTTTGCTGATAATTGCAGTTATTTAATATGTCCTAAATTGTCATTTTATTACGATGTTTGGGAAAGTGAAAAAGCCTATCCATTGGATAATAATGACTTTAAAACTGTGATTAATGGTTATAAAAAAATCCTTTCTCTGTGTGATAATGATAATGATAGAATACTTGTTTTGCATTTGATATGCGATTTTTATGACAAATATGATCCATCCAACGAGGCAGGCGATAAATATACAGAAGAAGTTTTAGACTTATATAATTATGACAGTTATTTTGAGTATTATGGTCAAACAAAGGCAATAAAGGAGCAACGCGGTTACACATCAAAAGCGTTAGCGCTTGACGAACACTTGCCCGAACCCGATGGTTGCCCTATTCCCACAGGCGACTGATTTTCGCACCCCGACACTCCTCTCTCCTAACTCCTAATTCCTCACTAAAAAAGCAGATTCGGTCACGAAACCGAGTCTGCTTTTGCAATTTATTAAAAATCCCTTAAATTTTTATATAAAAACTCATAAAAACGAAAAAAACTGTTGCTAATGCTACTATTTTTTGGTATATTTAATATGTATATTTATGTGCCTGAAAAGACTTGGAGGATTGTAAATGTTTAAGCTCTTGCGCTACTTAAAACCGCATAAGCATTTTGCGTTGTTTACACTGTTTCTTGCAGCTATAAACAACGTGCTGACCCTTGCGTTTCCGTTGTTACTTTCTCAAATTATCAACGACGGTATTAACAAGGGCGATTTGCAATCCATTAAATCCGACGGTATTTTTATGCTGGTTTGCTGTGTTATAGCAATGTTTGTAGCCATTGCAAACAGCTATTGCTCCAGCCGTGTTTCAACAGGCTTTGCAGGAGAGCTTCGTGCAGATATTTTCAACAAGGTCGAAACATTTTCCCAAGGCGATATTGATAAAATCGGCATCCCCTCTCTTATTACAAGAACAATTAACGACATCCGTCAGGTGCAGGATTTCATTCTTATGACCTTGCGTACAATAATTTCCGTTCCGATAATGCTTATAGGCGGAACAATTATGGCGGTTATAATGGATCCGGGTCTTTCACTTGTGCTTCTCATTGTCACACCGGTAATTGCAATAATTGCCGTAATTGTTGCAAAAAAAATTCTACCCTATTTTGACAGAATTCAAAAAAGAGTGGACAAGCTCAACTTAATCATTCGCGAAAAAATCAGCGGTATCAGAGTTATTCGTGCATTTAACCGTACACAACACGAGAACAAGCGATTTAAAAATGCCAATGACGACCTTACGGGAATGGTAGTTAAGGTTCAAAGAATTTTCGCTTCCCTTATTCCCATTGTAACTCTTCTTGCATTTTTGCTTATTATAATTCTTGTGGCAGTTGGCTATGTTCAGATTAACCGACTCACAGATACAGTTGAAATTCAAAACACTATCGGCGATTTACAGGCATTTATCATTTATCTTGTGTTTGTGGTGGTTGCCCTCTCCAATGCGGCAGCAATGTTCATTATGCTTCCGAGGGCTAAAATTTCCGCAAAGCGTATAAATGCAGTTCTTGAAATGAAGCCCGAAATGGAAATTCTCGAAAAGGAAGAAAACAATTCCGAAAACGGTGTTATTGAATTCCGTAATGTAAGCTTCAGTTATAAGAACCCCGATGGTGACTATACCGATGTTCTCAAAGATGTGAGCTTCACCGCTAACCCGGGTAAAGTTACTGCTATTATCGGCGGTACGGGTTCGGGTAAATCTACAATTCTTAATCTTATTCCGCGATTCTACGATGTTTCCGATGGCACGGTTTTCCTTGATGGCTATGATGTTCGTCAAATGGATTTTGCTTCCATTTACGGTAAAATCGGCTATATTCCTCAACAGGCGTTTTTATTCAGCGGTACGATTGCGGACAATCTTCGCTACGGTAAAGAAGATGCCACTGATGCAGAGCTCTGGCGCGCTCTGGAAATTGCCCAGGCAAAAGACTTTGTTGAGAAGCTCCCCGAGGGTCTTTACAGCATGATTGCTCAAAACGGAACAAACCTTTCCGGCGGTCAGAAGCAAAGACTTTGCATTGCCCGTGCAATTGTAAAAGAGGCTCTCTTCTATATGTTTGACGACAGCTTCTCTGCTCTCGACTTTGCAACAGATGCCCGTCTTCGCGCGGCTTTAAAAGAAAACCTTAAAAATTCATCTATTCTTATTGTTGCCCAACGAGTGGGCACGATAATTGATGCAGATAAAATAATTGTTCTTGACAAAGGAAGAGTTGTTGGCACGGGAACTCACGAAGAGCTCGTTAAACAATGCGATGTTTACAAGGACATTGTTGCATCCCAGCTTAGTGAAGAGGAGGCAGCAAAATGACAAGAAAACCTCGTAATCTCCCTGAAAACCGTCAAAAGCTCCTTGAAATGCGCAGAGAAACCCGAAAACTCCGCTATTCTTCCTATCGTTCTGTTCAAAAAGGTGAAGAAAAAGCTTCTCGTTTCACAGAAACAATGAAACGCCTTTTAAAATATGTTCTTGAGCACAAGGGCGGTTGTGTAATTGTTCTCATCACCTGTCTTTTAAGTACGGTTTGTAATGTTATCGGTCCTACTTATATAGGTGACGCTCTCGACGTTTTAAATGAACAAGTTGCTCTGAAAATTCAAGGGCTTGAAATTTCCGCAGAAAGTCTTGTACCCTATCTTCTTATGCTCCTTGCTGTTTACGGCGGAATGGCAATTTTCTCCTTTGTTCAGCAATATACAATGGCAGGCATTACCGCAAAAGTTGTTCGCCGTTTGAGAGAGGATTTGAACAGAAAAATTTCTCATTTACCCTTAAAATTTTTTGATTCAAACGCAAAAGGCGATATTCTTTCAAGACTTATTAACGATATTGATAATATCAGTAACACCCTTCAACACAATCTGGTTTCAGTTGTAACCTCAATTATCACCATTATTGGTGTTTTCACAATGATGGTTGTAACAAACTGGTTCTTGACTCTTATTATTGTTCTTATCGTCCCCCCTGCAGCAGCAATTGCTCTGAGTATTATGAAAGTTTCAAAGAAGCTTTTCAAAGCTCAATGGGACAGAACAGGCGAGCTTAACGGCCACGTTGAAGAAATGTATACTGGCCACAAGATTGTCCGCCTTTTCGGTCAGGAGCAGTTAGCAGTTGACGAGTTCAACGATATTAATGACGAACTTACCGATGTCAGCCGTCGAGCACAGTTTATTGCCGGTACAATTGCTCCTTTTATAAACCTCATTGATAACTTCGGCTATATCCTTATTGCCATTATCGGCGGTTATCTTATAGTAAACAACGGCGTTTTTGCCGTTGGCGGTACAGTTCTTTTTGATATGGGCGAAAGCTTTACAATAGGCGGTATTCTTACCTTTATTACCTATTCAAAGCTTTTCACTTCTCCCATTTCACAGCTTGCACAGATAGTTAACAATTTGCAGTCGAGTATGGCTTCTTCCGAAAGAGTTTTTGCTCTTCTTGACGAACCCGAAGAGATTGCAGACAAAGACGGCGAGAAAATCGAATTTAAAGATGTTCTTAAATTCGAAAACGTTTCTTTCGCCTATTCTCCCGATAAGCCTCTTATGGAAAACCTTGATATTTCCGTTAAGTGTGGCGGTCTTGTGGCACTTGTTGGTCCAACGGGCGCAGGTAAAACAACCTTCGTTAACCTTCTTATGCGTTTCTACGATGTAAATGAAGGAAAGATTACAATTGACGGAACAGATATTCGTGATATTCCCCGTGATGATTTGCGTTCCCTTTACGGAATGGTGCTTCAAGATACCTGGCTTTTCAACGGCACGATTAAAGATAACATCCGTTACGGCAAGCTTGACGCTACTGATGAAGAGGTTATCGCCGCTGCTAAAGCTGCCCACGCAGACGAATTCATTTCCGAGCTTTCCGAGGGTTATAATACGATTCTTGAAGAAAACGGCGAAAATCTTTCTCAGGGTCAAAGGCAGTTGCTTACAATTGCCCGTGCCCTTCTGAAAGACCCGAAAATTCTTATTCTTGACGAGGCTACAAGCTCCGTTGATACAAGAACAGAGCTTCTTTTACAAGCGGCTATGAGCGAAATTATGAAGGGCAGAACAAACTTTGTTATTGCTCACAGACTTTCCACAATTAAAAAAGCCGATGAAATACTCTTTATTGATAAAGGAACTGTTAAAGAGAGAGGCACTCACAAAGAGCTTCTCGAAAAAGGCGGTCTTTATGCGGATATGTATTACAGTCAGTTCGGCGGTAAGGTTTCCGACAGAAAACTTGATACAGACAACTAATACAAGTTGCAAGTTGAAAGTGGCAAATGTTAATCATCTGAAAGGACAGATTTATATATGAAAAACACAGAAAAATCTATGGAAAAACTCGTTGCTCTTTGCAAGGGCAGAGGCTTTGTTTATGCAGGCAGCGAAATTTACGGCGGTCTTGCAAACACTTGGGACTATGGCCCTCTTGGTGTTGAGCTTAAAACAAACATCAAAAATGCTTGGCGCAAAAAATTTAGTCAGGAAAACCCCTACAACGTAGGTCTTGACAGCGCTTTTCTTATGAACCCTCAGACCTGGGTTGCATCAGGTCACTTAGGCGGCTTCTCCGATCCTCTTATGGACTGCCGCGAATGCAAAACCCGTCACAGAGCAGATAATCTTATTGAAGATTTTGACGGCACAAATGTTGCAGGCTGGACAAATGAGCAAATGATGGACTACATCAAGGAAAAAGCTATTGCTTGTCCTCAGTGCGGAAAACATAACTTTACTGATATTCGTCAATTCAACCTTATGTTCAAAACATTCCAGGGTGTTACTGAAGACAGCAAAAATGAGCTTTATCTCCGTCCCGAAACTGCTCAGGGTATTTTTGTAAACTTTGCAAATATTCAGAGAACAACAAGAAAGAAAGTTCCTTTCGGTGTTGCTCAGATCGGCAAATCCTTCCGTAACGAAATCACTCCCGGTAACTTTATTTTCCGTGTTCGCGAATTTGAGCAGATGGAGCTCGAATTCTTCTGCAAGCCCGGTACTGACCTTGAATGGTTCGAATACTGGCGTGGCTTCTGCCGTGACTGGCTCTATTCTTTAGGCATTAAAGAAGAAAATCTTCGTCTTCGTGACCACGACCCCGAAGAGCTTTGCTTCTATTCAAAAGCAACAACTGACTTTGAATATCTCTTCCCCTTCGGTTGGGGCGAGCTTTGGGGCGTTGCTGACAGAACAGACTATGACCTTACTCAGCACATTAATACATCAGGCAAGAGCCTTGACTACTTCGACCCCGAAACAAATGAGAGATACATTCCTTATGTTATTGAACCCTCTCTCGGTGTTGAAAGACTCTTCCTTACAATTCTCACAGAGGCTTATGATGAAGAGGTTGTTGACGCTGAAAAGAATGATACAAGAGTTGTTCTTCGACTTCATCCCACACTTGCACCCTTCAAATGTGCAATTCTTCCCCTTTCTAAGAAGCTTAATGAACAGGCATCAGAGATTTTCACAAAGCTCGGGAAGAAATTCAATGTTGACTTTGACGATGCAGGTTCAATTGGTAAGAGATATCGCCGTCAGGACGAAATCGGTACACCCTTCTGCATTACTTATGACTTTGACAGTATCGAAGACGGCTGTGTAACAGTTCGTGACAGAGATACAATGGAACAGGTTCGTATTTCAATTGATGAGCTTGAAAGCTATATTGAAGAAAAAATTGCATTTTAATTAAATAATTACGAAACGCTATTTACAGTTGTTTAAAATAACACAAAGGCAGTCCTTTCCTCTTTTTAAGAGAGCAAGGACTGCCTTCAATTTTTTATTCTTTTACTTCAAATATACTGAGCCTGTGCAATGCTCTCGTGGATGCCATATAGAGATATTTTTTATTCTCTTCACCGCCGAAAGAAGCATCTTTATCGTACACTATTACATTATCAAACTCAAGACCCTTTGTAAGTGCAAGGGGCATAACAATGGGGTTATGAGAAAGCTCAAAGGATTTGTTATCACAAATTCTCAAGCCGCTTATGGTGGCTTTAAGTTCATTGAAAACCTCAATTGCCTCTTTAAGATTTCGGGTAATTATGCATGTAGAGGGGCTTTTTTCTGCCATTTCCTTTACTGCATTTTTAAAGTCATCAATATTACCGCCAATCTTTTTAACCTCTTCACCTGAGCGTTCAAAAATTTCATATCTCTTTTCTTCGGGAAGAAGATTTAATGCAAAACAGTTAATTTCCTTTGTGGAACGGTAGCTTTTATTAAGTTTAAGAATTTTTGCGTTATAAATCTCTGCAAGCTCTTCCTTGCTTGTGGTGTTAAGCTGTGAAATAATTGCTTGATTTGTGTCCCCGAGAAGCGTTACTCTTGCTCTGGGGAACATTTTTAAAATAAGCTTATGCTGAATATATGAAAGGTCTTGGGCTTCGTCTATAAGAATATGCTTTACTCCCGAAAGAACTGCCGACATACCGAGGACTGATTTCACATAAACAACACCCAGGGCATCTTCAAATTCAAGATAGCCTTTATCGAGAGTAGCTCTGGTATCAAGAAGCTCTGGACAATTTGTTTCTTCAGCATATTTTTCCAAAAGCTTGAAATAAACTGCAACGGGGTCAACAAGAATTGCTCCCTTTATCATTTCCGTTGCATTCTGCTTAACCTCTCTGCGCTTTGCCTTGAAAAGCTTTGCGGTATCTTCGTCAATTTCGGAATCCGCATCAATATGAAGATAAATTTCCTCTCTGTTATTAATAAAATATTCGTCAACAACACCTTGAATATATGCCGCAAGACGCTCTCCTCTTGCTTTCTGTGAGTTTTCCGTATCACTCAAAAATCTTTCGAGCAAAGCTTCTTTTGAAAAAATAACATTACCGAAAAGTGTTATGTCGCTGAATTCAGGCTCGCAAACATCTGTGTCTGCTTCAAGATACTGCACAAATGCCTTACTCAACTTAATTTGGGCACTTTTACTGCGACGTGTATCTCCGTTTATAATGCTTTCTGCAAGTGAGTAATAATCCCCTGTTGAAACAGTGGGAAGCTCCGCCGCAAAGATAGTATAAAAAGATGCATAGTTAATAGGCATTTCGCCAAGCTCGGGAATAATATCCGCAACATAGCTTGAGAAAATATCGTTATTTGAAAACATTATAATTTCCGCAGAAGAAAGCTCTGTTCTGTTCTGATAAAGAAGATATGCGAGTCTGTGGAAACCAACAGAGGTTTTTCCGCTTCCTGCAGGACCGATAACAAGAAGATTTTCGTTATCTGTATAACGAATAACCTTGTTCTGCTCTCTTTGAATACTGTTAACAATAACCTTTAAATGCTCTCCCGATGAAGATGAAAGCACATCTCTTAAAATATCGTCATCAATTTTAAGGTCGCTGTCAACGTAATATTTAAGCTTGCCGTTTTCAAATTTAAACTGTCTTTTAAGAAGCAAATCACCGCGAATTTCTCCTGACGGTGCCTTGAAAAAGGCTTTGTCCTCAAAATCTTCATAGAAAAGCGATGCAATAGGAGCGCGCCAGTCGCAAACAAGCATTTCAAAAGTATCGTGCTTCTGAAGAGTTCTTAAACCGATATAAATTGTCTTTTCGCTTCGGGCATTGTCGCCTTTAAAGTCCACCCTTGCAAAATAGGGGGCATTGCGAAGCTTTTTAAAGAAATAAATATCTCTTGATGCCTCTTCGGAATAAAGGAACTGCTTTTCCATTTCGTGATGAATTTCGGTAAGCTCCATTCCCGAATACATACCGCCATTAGGGTTATCCATATTAAAATCTTCGCCCATTACTTTAACATTGGCTTTATATTCTTCAATAAGTTCTCCTAAACGAACTATTTCATTATCTAAAAATTCCTGAACATATTGAGCATTCTGTTCTTCGATTTTCATATCTTTACCGAGCAAAACACTACCTCCGAAAATATAAAATATACTGTCTGCAAAAGTTAATCATACTATAATTCTTACTTATATGCAAGTATTGTAATTTTTCTTTTTGTGTGGTATAATTGGTATATAAAGAAAAGCTAATGTTTTAAGAAAATATTTCACCCCATTAAAAAGTTCGAAAACTTTTTAATGGGGTGAACTTGTTTTATAAAGTTCCGTTCTTTACTCTTTCCATAAAATCAGAACAAGCAGGAACAACAAACTTAATTCCCTTTTCAATAATTTCAAATGTACATTCTGTTACAAACTCTGTTTCACCGTCAACATTTATTGCTGCAGGCTTTTCGCTTGTAATATGAATCTTTTTACCTCTTTTGAAAATTGTTCTGTCCCAACCAAGATGCTGACCTTTTTTATAGGGATTAATGAGAGTGAGAAGTTTTATTCTTAAACAGTCTTTTTTAACAATGATAAAATCAAGAAGTCCGTCATAGGTAAGGGCCTTAGGTGCCGGCATATAACCACCGCCGTACCAACGGGAGTTAGCTGCAACACAAAAGAGAACATCGCTTGTAAACGGTTCTTCGTCATCAATTGTAATTGTAAATCTGCTTTTCATTCTGCCGATAAAGCAGTAAAGAAGCGCTGCTGTATATGCCGCCTCACCTGAAAGAAGAGGAAGTTTTTTGAAATCCGCCTGCTTTGCGCAAACCTCTGCATCAATACCCATTGAGCATTGGTTAATTGCATATTGGTCACCGCATTTAATAAGATCAAAATCCATAACCGTGCCGTTTACGTGGTCGGCAACATTTCTTAAATTCTTTTTATCACCGAAAATACGTATAAAATCGTTACCGCTACCAAGAGGGAAAGCCGCAACCTCTGCATTTTCGTGACAAGCACAAGCATTAACTACCTCGTAAAGAGTACCGTCACCGCCGCAGGCATAAACACGAATGTGTTCGCCCTTTTCAACCTCTTTTTTTGCATATTCATAACCGTCGCGAGGAGCAGTTGTTACGTGAATTTCATAATTATCTATACCCATTTCGGTCATTGTTTTAACAATTCCCTCAGAGCATCTTTCGTGGGAAATACCTTTACCGCTCATAGGATTAACTATAAATAAATGTTTCATTTTCATTCCACCCTATAAATTCTTATTTAAAATACATATGCAATCTGCATTTTATCATACCGTTGTAAAGCTTACGGCTCTTATCTGCTTTTCTGCCGAAGCACTGTTCAAACTCCTCGTCGGGAGTGATTATATAATAACTCCAACCGTGTGCTTTGTCAAACACTCTGCCCATTTCCTTATAAAGTCTTTGAGCTTCCTGTAAATCAAGAAGACGCTCGCCGTATGGTGGATTACAAATTACCGTTCCCCGCTCACTTAACTTTTTGAAATCCTTTAAATCGCGTTTTTCAAAATTGAGTTTTTTGCCTATGGGAAGTCTTGAAGCATTTTCTATTGCGATTTTTATTGCTTCTGCATCTATATCTGAACCGTAACCTACAAAGTCCGTATCAACCTTTTCAAGACTTATTGCTCTTTCCTTTTCTTCTTTCCAAATATGTTTGGGAAGAACGTCAAAACGTTCCGCCGCAAAGTGTCGGTTAAGTCCGGGTGCAATATTATGGGCATACAAAGCACCCTCAATAAGAAGCGTTCCGCTACCGCACATTGGGTCATAAAGAGTGTGGTAATGGCGGAGCTTCGCAAGAGCGCAAATGGAAGCCGCCAAGGTTTCTTTAATGGGTGCACCGTTTTGAGAAAGTCTGTAGCCGCGCTTGTGAAGACCTGCACCTGTAGTATCTATAAGCATAGTTACCCGGTCATTCATAATTGAAAACTGAATCTGATGAACGGGACCGCTTTCATTGAACCAGGAAATTCCATACTTTGATTTAAGTCTTTCAACAACAGCTTTTTTGATTATTGCCTGACAGTCACTGACACTGAAAAGAGTTGATTTAAGAGAATAGCCTTTTACGGGGAAGGCATCCTCTCTTCCAATCCATTCTTCCCAAGGAAGTGCCTTTACACCTTGGAAAAGTTCTTCAAAGGTCTTTGCTGTAAAAGAGCCCATATTGATTTGAACGCGCTCTGCGAAATGAGAGCAGATATTTACTCTTGCAAGCATATTTTCATCGCCTGAAAAAAGCACTCTGCCGTTTTCAGCACAAACATTTTCCGCGCCTAAAAAGCGAAGCTCGTCCGCAATTATTCCCTCAACGCCTAAAAGGCAGGGTATTACAAAATTAATTTTCATTGGGTATTTCCTTCCGTAGCTTTTCTTCCGGGCATTGTAAACCAGAAAGTTACGCCGTTTTCTTTATTTTCAAAACCACAATCGCAGCCGTGATTTTCTGTAATAGACTTAACTATAGCAAGTCCAAGACCAAACCTTCCCTCTGCTCTTGAATGAGCCTTATCTGCACGATAGAAGGATGTGAAAATTCCGTCCTTGTCTTTGTCTTCAATACGGCTACCCGTGTTAAACACATTAATTTTTATTTTATTATCTGCTTTTTCTGCAGAAATGTTTATGAGCTTTTCACCGCTTGCGTGACTGCAGGCATTGAGAACAATATTTGAAAGCACCGTTGTCATTTGATTTTTGTCAGCAAAAGCAGTCAAATCCTCTTTTTCAGAATAGTTTGCCGTAACGCCCTTTTCTTCAAATATCGGAGCTATGGTTTTCAGCAAATCATCTATAAACTCACCGACTTTAAATTCTGCCATATCGGGTTGTTTTACGCCCGAAGAATAAAGCGACTGCTCCAGCATATTAAGAACAAGCACATTCATTCTGTCCGCTTCGCGCATAATAATGTCGCAGTATTCTGTTGCGCTTTCATTCTCTTCGTCAACATTCATTTTTAACCCTTCCGCATAGCCTCTTATAATGGCAATGGGGGTTTTCAATTCGTGAGATGCGGAAGATATGAAATCTGCTCTCATCTGCTCAATACGGCGTTCCTTTTCAATATCTTCCATAAGCTGTGCGTTTTTTTCACGAAGTTCAGAAAGAGCATTGTTCAAAGAAGCTGAAACAACATTGATATTGTCTGCAAGGGCGCCTATTTCATCGCCTCTGTTGATTTCGCATTTTGCAGAAAAATCAAGATTTGCTATTTTATTTGCTACATCGCTCATTTGGATAAGAGGTTTTGTGAAATGCTTGGAATAAGCAGAAATAAAAACAAGAGCGAAAACAAGCGCAAGAACTGTTATTATTGTTGTTACCCTTGTTGCAAGATTTGCATTTTCTTGTATGGGGTCTTTTTGAGCAGTGATTTCAATATGATAGCCGTTTTCAAAATCTTTACCGAAAACAATATATTGGGTTGTGCTACCCTCTTCGGCAACAACATTAAAATAACTACCGTCTTCATTTTGTGTTCTGCTTATAATATTGAGTTTATTTGCAGAAATGAAATTGCCCGTTCCCTCATAGATGAAATTGTCTTCTTGGTCGTAAAGGTCAATACTTACGCCTTGTTTAATTTCATATTCAGAAAGAAGAGAATAATAGTCCTCTTCTGCACTTTCCGCACTTTGTGCCATTGTGCTGAGAGATCTCTCTACATTCCAGATATAAACGCTTTCAAGAAGCTGAGAGTTTGCTATGGAGATACCCACAAGACAAACTGCAATTATTGCACCGATTTCCAGAAAGACTTTGGCACGAATACCCAAACCTTTTCTTTTCACGTGGTTACCTCCTTTTTCTTCATTAATTTCTGTCGTTTATTTTATACCCTGTTCCGTAAACGGTTATTATATTTTTCAGACCCCATTCACCTAATTTAGTACGAAGCCTTGCTACATGGGAGTCAACAGTTCTTGTATCTCCCGTATAATCCATACCCCAAAGCTCATCTAAAAGAGCGTCTCTTGTATAAACTCTGCCTGGAGTTTTACAAAGCTTTGTAAGAATTTTAAATTCTTTAAGGGTTAATTCAATTTTTTCTCCGTCGATTGTAACCTCATGGGAGGATGGTTTGATTGTTAAATTATCGATAACAATATCGTCAGAATTTTTGTCTTTTCTTTTAAGATTTGTTCCCCTCTTCAAAAGAGTTTCAACTCGTCTTGAAAGAACCGCAAGAGAAAATGGTTTTGTAACATAATCATCTGCACCCGATTCAAAACCCATAATCTGATCAAAATCCTGAGAACGAGCAGAAACAAGTATGACGGGCATATCGCTTTTTTCACGAATTTTTCTGCATACTTCCCAACCGTCAATTTCGGGCATCATTATATCGAGTAATGCTAACTCCAAATCCTTGTTAGCTTCAAAAAGGCGCAAAGCGATTTCTCCGTTTTCCGCTTCTATTACCTCGTGCCCTTCTTTTTTCAGACAGTCACCGATTAGCTTTCTTATAAGCTGTTCATCATCAGCAATTAAAATTTTTGCCATTATTTTTACCCCTCTTAATTAATAAGAAAGTTATTATTTACCAGAATTATATACAGGGCAAACCTGCATGCAAATTCCGCAGACCGCGCCTCTACCAATTTTTTGGTATTCCTTTTTCATATATTCACTGCAAACCGAGGGACTGAACATTTCCTCGCGTTTAATTCCGTCATAATAGCTTACACCCAAAATTGCACCGCTGGGACAAGCCTTAACGCATTTATCGCAGTTAATACAAGGATTTTCTTTTAAAATCCCGTCACCGTGAAGCTCGCAATCGGTAAATAATGTTCCCAAACGAACTCTTGCGCCGTATTTTTTATGTAAAAACAAATCGTTTTTACCGATATTGCCAAGTCCTGCTTTATGGGCAGCTTCTTTATGGGAATATCTACCGTTAAAGGGTGTGGTGGGCATACTCTGTGATGCAGCAACGGTTATATATCTGTAACCCTTGCTCTGCAAAAACAGTCCTGCTTCTAAAAGAGTTCTGTCAATAAAAGCATTGACTGTTCTGTAATGATTAAAATATGTGGGCGTGGGCGCACCGTCTATTTCATCAATTATTGCATCGGAAAGCTTCACAACAATGCTCACGGCATATTTCAGCTCGCCTGTGTCCGCATTATCAATTTCCGAAAAACCAACATCGGTTACGCCTTTATTCAGTAAAAATTCTTTAAGCTCTTGTTCAAGCATTTTCTACCCTCATTTTTTCCATACATAAAAGCACTTTTTTGTTCATCAACTGACATTCCTTAAGAAATTCGTCAGTTTCTTTTCTCTTAAGAATAAAATCAATTGCACTTTTTGCTTCATTGCCCATAAGATATTTTTTATCTGTTTCGCCGTTCAAAATGGTTTCTTCACCATTGTTATTATAGAGCTTTATTCCGTCAAGCTTTGATATACTGTCGATTGTTACTGTGCCCTCGTCACCCATAATCTGCGATGCCGAACGGCTCTGCCCTACCTTCGAATAGGTAATTGTAATAAGCTTATCTTTATATTCAAAAACTACACTACCGCAACCATCTGCACCCGTATGAAGAAAATGCTGAACAGGGGTGATTTTCTCAGGCATACCGAATAAATCAATCACGGGATAAACGCAATAAATACCTAAATCGTTAAGAGCTCCTGTTTTCATTTCGGGATTGAAAATGTTGGGTAATTCTCCGTTTTTAAGAGCTTCGTATTTAGAAGAAAACTGAGAAAAATCTATTGTTGCACTTCTTATGTTTCCGATTTTTCCTACCGCTTCCTTTAAAACATTTCTTAAAGGAGTGTGCATATACATAATTGCTTCAAAATACACAAGTTTGTTTTCGGATGCAATACTGCAAAGCTCATTGAACTCTTCTGCCGTAATTGTTATAGGCTTTTCGCAGATTACGTGCTTTCCGTTTAAAAGGAGCGCTTTACATTGCTCATAGTGACACACATTAGGACTTGCAACATACACCAACTGAGTATCGGAAGAAACAAGGTCATTAAAATCTGTAAAAACTTTTTTTGCACCTGTTTCTTCTGCGAAGGAAGTTCCTTTTTCAATAGAACGGGAATAAACACCGTCAAGGCTCAAATCCTCATAAAGATTTGCGCCCTCAATAAAAGATTTTGTAATCCAGGATGTACCGATAACGGAATATTTAATCATATCAATTAATCTTTCTTAAAAAAGTTTTTTATGGTTTCTGCGGTTAGAGTGTTTGTGAAAAAGCCTACTGTTTTATTAAGTCGTGTGTGGGGTGCAACATTCCAGTCGCTTTTTGGTGCAGGATTATGACCCATGCCCTTTAAAATATCGCAATAAAATTCCGCGCTTTTCAAGAAATTTTGATAGCCCTTAGGTTCCGCGCCGTTCCAACCGGTTTCGGCAACTGCAAGCCAACGGGGGAAGCACATATAACTCATTTTAGAGAAATCTTTTACATATTCAGTCCATATAGGTGATTCAACACCCTTTACGGAAGCCGCACCTAAAGAAGTTAGCCCTTTAACCTTTCGGGGATTGAACATATACACATCTTTTAAGCTGTGCATACCGTAGGGATAATCTGCATAATAGGGGGTAAATTTCTCCATAATGATGGGATTTCCGCCATTTGCCCATTCAATACTTTTATTGGTTTTGTCCATCCAAAGAGCAACGGTCACATTATCTTTATCGAGATTTCCGCCGTTTAAGGATTCATTCCAACAAATAGCTTTTCTGCCCTTTTTCTTTAAATATGCCGCAATTTCATTTACAAGCCAACCTTGGAGTTCATCCATTGTATGAAGCTCTAATTCTTCAAGCTTTGCTTTGCATTTGGGGCAGTTAAGCCAACGGGTTTTAGGAGCTTCGTCCCCACCGATATGAATATATTTCGATGGAAAAATTTCGCAAAGCTCGTCTATTACTGCATAAACAAGGTTCATTGTTTCGGGATTTCCCGCGCAAAGAATATCTTTGAAAATACCTGCGGTAGTTTTCGGCTCAACTTTCTCACCCGTACAGCAAAGCTCGGGATAAGCGGCAATTACTGCCGTTGTGTGACCGGGGAAATCAAACTCGGGAATAACATCGATATGTCTTTGCTTGCAATATTCAACAATATCTTTTAATTCTTCTTTTGTATAATATCCACCGTAAGGAGTATTATCGTTTTCTCCTCTACCGAAATTTGAGGACGGTCTTACAGAACCAACACTTGTAAGCAAGGGGTAAGAATCAATCTGGACTCTGAACCCTTGGTCGTCGGAAAGGTGGAAATGGAATTTATTGAATTTAAAAAGTGCCGCTCCGTCAATCATTTTCTTAATTTCATCAACTGTAAAGAAATGACGGCAGGAATCTATCATAAATCCTCTGTAAGAGAATTCGGGTTCATCATATATGTAAAGATAGGGTAAACAACCGCGATAGTTGAGCATTAACTGTTTGAGGGTAAGTTCACCGTAATAAAGACCGCTATCGTCTGCACCCTCAATTAAAACACCCTTTTCATCAACAATTATACGGTAGCTTTCTTTTTCGGAAAGCTCGGGTGTTTTGCTCTTTTTTACCTCAGGCATTGTACCGACAGTAAAATGCAAGAGCTCCTTTTTCAGTTCAAGAATTCTTGGTTGTGGGCAAAGATACATAAACTCACCTCGTAACAGCTTTTTAAGCATATAGATATACATATTAATGATACTATTTATATAGTAAAAAAGCAAGAAAAAAATTGACAGTGTAAAGACACTGTCAATTTAAACTTTACTCTATCCACGCCCATAAAAGAATTTTATCAAAAAGTCTGAATTCTGCACCGTAGATGTGAGAACCGGGATAACTGTTTTGTTCGCCCTCTTCGTCAGAAACAACTGCTTCTTCGGGGTCAAATTTGTAAGTTACGGTATAGCCCAAGCCCTCGTATTTGCAATAGTTTTCTTGACGAATTTCATTTATTGTAATTAAAGGTTTTTCGCTTGTTCCCACTCTGCTTAACCTTACACAATCAACTCCTACAAACACTCCGTAAAGAAGTATAACAGAAGAAATTGTTATAACTAAAGCTCTGATAAATTTTTTCATGTTATCAGCTCCTTATCGGCTCACATTGAGAGTATCTGTCTGCTTCTGTGTGCCTTTATCAAAGGAGCAAAGCAAACCTGTGTATGTTGAATAACCGAAAATTACATCATTGATATATGTTGCTCTTGAAAACTCGTCGGGTTGAGCATAATCGGTAGAGTTTGCAATATATTCCCCTGCAACCTTAAGAGTTTTTTCTGCTTCGTTAACTTTAAGAGCAACTATGCCTGCGGTGGTTTTGTTGTACTCTCCACCATCAGAATATGCCCACGCATGAACATATTTACTGTATGGAATATACATTATTTTGTTTTCTGCATCCCAGCAAAGTGCCTTGTGGTCATAGTATGCATCGGAATCAACATAAACCTGTCTTTCAGAGTGTTCATAACCCGACATTGTGAATTTTCCGCATTCAACGGGCTTTGTGGGATCACCGACATCAAAGAGAGAAACCTTCATTCCGCCATTTGTGCCTGTTTCAGTACCGTCAAGTCCAACACCCATTACAAGACCGTCACCAATAGGATGAAGGTATGCAGAATAGCCTGGGATTTTAAGCTCGCCTAAAATTTTAGGTGCTTTAACATCTGTAAGGTCAATTACAAACAAGGGGTCTGTTTGAATGAATGTTACAACATAAGCGGTGTTACCTGTGAAGCGAACAGATTTTATTCTTTCACCCTTTGCAATATCTTTAAGAAGACCAACTGTTTCGAGATTATCGTTAAGAACATAGACCTGATTTACAAGGTTTTCGCCCCAGTTTCCGCTTGTTGTGGCAATTCTTAAATATCCGTTATATTCATCCATACTGAACTGATTTAAAGCACTTCCGTCAACTGCAGCATTTTTGAGATATTTAATATCGTAATTTCTTATATCAAATTTATAAATCTGTGTTTTTTCTGCAGAAGAAAGGTCAAAAACCTCTGCCTTTCGGGCATCTTTTGTATCATATTCGGTGCTTGTTGCATAAAGGGTTTCGGTTGTGCAATAAACATTCTGCCCTGCACCTAAAACCGCTTCGGTTTTCAAGGTGTTTTCATCATCAATATCCAAAACGGAAGCCACAAGATAGCTTGTGTCATATACATCTTCCATAATGCAGATATCGTTAACTGAAACTCATGAAAATTCTTTTCCGTCGCAGCTGTTTTCGGGAATGCAATTTTCTTTCACCACATCAACATTTTGAGTAATATCTACATAATAGTTTGAAAGAAGGACAAGCTGATCACCTATAAGACGGGAAGAAATATAACTGCCGTCCTGGAAAATTCTCCATTCTTCCTTAACATTTTCTCTGTCGGAAATATCAAAGCATACCGCCATTGTGATATTTTTTCCGCTTCTGCCACCATAAAGGCAATCATACATAACCCTTGCATTATCATCAGCTTCTCTTTTCAACTGACAATTGAGGATTGCAACAAGGCGGTTATTTACAACATACATTTCCTGAACATTCATATAGAAAATATCTTCCCTTTGGGGCTTCGCAATTTCTATTTTATTAATGTTCTTCAATTCGCCTTTTCCATCAGGCTCAACAATAGAAATTTCGCAGGAATATTTAAGCTCGGGGAGTTCTGTAATTTCTTCTGCTTCGGTTGTTTTTTCCTCTTTTTCAGTTATTTCGGGCTTTTCATTTTCCAAAACCTCTTCTGCATCGGGATTATAACCTGGAGTTACCTGCACTTTCGCTGTTGTTTCTTCAAGCCCGTTCACATAATTATAATAAAGGTTACATTCTCTGTAATAGGTATCCCAATCTGCATTTTCAGGGTTTACAATATAGAGATATTTTCCGTCATTTTTAATAATATCTGCTTCGCTTACACCCTTTACCTGCTCATTGGTTTCGCCGTGTTGAGTTTTATCAGAAATTGCATTGTCAGATGTAGTGGTGGTATAGGTATACAATGCAACAGAACCTGACTCTGCATCTGCCTGAGGTGCAGCACCTGTATTCATATCAACTGCATTTTCCATTATTATGGCATCGTCCGCTACCTTGTTTCCGAAAATGTTTCCGAAGCCTTTAAGAGTAGTTTCATTATAAACTCTGTAGGACTGATATTTATTTGCATATTCTGCAAACATCTCTTCAATTTCGGAATAGTCCTCTGTCTGTTTCGGGGGATTTCCTATAACGCTGTCATCAACTTTGGGCGGAACCTTTTCCCAGGGTCTTATAACCGCAATGGAAGTAACCGCCACAATAACTGCCGCAGCGGCGGAAATTGATTTAAGAATAATTTTCTTTTTATTTCTCTTTTTGGGTTTTGCGGTTTCAATGGGTATTGCATCTTGTGGAACATTTTTAATTAAGTTTTCAATGTTTTCAGGAGAAAGGCTTTCGGGTAATTCAACTTTTTCTGCTTTTTTCAAATTTTCGTCTAATTTTTTTATTTCTTCTTCAGTAAGAAACTCGAATTCTCTGTTATCGTTCATTGTTATTCTCCTTTCACGAAAGTATGTCTCTGAGCTTTTCGAGAGCTCGTTTCTGTCTTGTGCGAACAGCACCCGGTGTCATATTATAAATAACACCCAGCTCATAGCTTGTGAAACCGCCTATTACAGACATCAGAATAATCTGTGCATCAGGCGGATTAAGAGTTGAGAGCGCATCTTTTAATTCTGCGGAGCTTATCAAGTTGCCCTCTTCCTCATAATCCACAAGGAATTCATATTCCTCAACGGGTAAGGTATCGGGCATTTTATTCTTTTTCATTAAAAGTGTTTTGCATTTATTCGCGAGTATTTTAAAAAGCCAGGCTTTAAAAAGTGAATTGTCCTTAAGGCTATGTATACTTTTCCAGGCAGAGAGAAGAGCTTCTTGAACTGCATCCTTCGCATCCTCTGTATTTCCTGTCATATAAAGGGCAAATCTGTAAATTTCTGTGGCATATTGGGAATAAAGCTCCGAAAAGGCAGAGCAATCCCCAACCTTTGAACGTTCAACTAATAAGGTGCTATCAATGATCATATTTTCACCCCGATTTCAATTCTACGTAGAATTTTCGCTCTCATATATAAAGACTGTAAATTTTTGTGTTTTGTTTCATATTTTTCAAAAGTTTTTTCTTTTTTCAATTTTATGGTATCAATTTTAGAGAGAAATGTAAATAAAAAATTAAATATTATAAATTGTTTGCAATAAGCTGGCGTTTGTGGTAGAATGTTATCTGTATATTTATGTATTAATCCCACCACGAAAGGTAGATAAAAAAATGGGTTTATTTAAAAAGCTTTTCGGAGATTATTCTTCGAAAGAAATCAAAAGAATAACCGGTCTTAAGGACAAGGTTCTTTCTTACGAAAATGAATACGGAGCTCTTTCTGATGAACAGCTCCAGGCAAAAACACCTGAATTCAAAGAACGTCTCCAAAACGGAGAAACTCTTGACAATATTCTTCCCGAGGCATTTGCTGCTTGCCGCGAGGCTGCCTGGCGTGTTCTCGGTATGAAGCACTACCCCGTTCAGATTCTCGGCGGTATTATTCTCCACCAGGGACGAATTGCAGAAATGAAAACCGGTGAGGGTAAAACTCTTGTTGCTACTCTCCCCGCTTACCTTAACGCTCTTTCAGGCGAGGGTGTTCATATCGTTACAGTTAACGATTACCTTGCAAAGCGTGACTCCGAATGGATGGGCAAAATCTATCGCTTTATGGGTCTTAAGGTAGGTCTTATTATTCACGAAAAGACTAACGAAGAAAGAAAAGAAGCATATAATGCCGATATCACTTTCGGTACAAACAACGAAATGGGCTTCGATTATCTTCGTGACAATATGGTTATGTATGCAGAACAGCGTGTTCAAAGAGGACACAGCTTCGCTATCGTTGACGAGGTTGACTCCATTCTTATTGACGAAGCGAGAACTCCCCTTATTATCTCAGGTATCGGCGAAGCTTCAACAGACCTTTACCGTATGACAAACGACTTCGTAAGACGTCTTAAAATGGTCAAGGTTAAAGAGCTTGACTCCAAGCTTGATGCAGAAGATGTTGTTGCCGAGGAGGGCGGCGATTACCATGTTGACGAAAAGGCAAAATCCGCAACTCTTACAAAATCAGGTATTGCAAAGGCAGAAGCCGCTTTCAATATTGAAAACCTTATGGATGCTGAAAACCTTACTCTTCAACACCATATTAACCAGGCACTTAAGGCACACGGTACAATGATTCGTGACGTTGACTATGTTGTAAAAGACGGTCAGGTTCTTATTGTTGACGAATTTACCGGCCGTATTATGATGGGCAGACGTTACAGCGAGGGGCTTCACCAGGCTATTGAGGCTAAAGAAGGCGTTAAGGTTGAGCACGAAAGCAAAACTCTTGCTACAATCACATTCCAGAACTATTTCCGTCTTTATAAAAAGCTTTCAGGTATGACAGGTACTGCTATGACTGAAAGTGCCGAATTACAGGAAATTTATAGTCGTGACGTTGTTGAAATCCCCACAAACAAACCCCTCATAAGAAAAGATAACGACGATGTTCTTTACAAAACAGAAGAATCAAAATTCAACGCTATTGTTGAAAAAATAGTTGAATGCCACGAAAAAGGTCAACCTGTTCTCGTTGGTACTGTTAACATTGAAAAGAGTGAAAAGCTCTCAAAATTCCTTAAAAGACAGGGCATCAAGCACGAGGTTCTCAACGCTAAATTCCACGAAAAAGAAGCTGAAATCGTTGCTCAGGCAGGTAAATTCGGCGCAGTTACAATTGCAACTAATATGGCAGGTCGTGGTACCGATATTATCTTGGGCGGTAACCCCGAATTTATGGCAAAGGCTCAGATGAAGAAGATGGAATTTGACGATGAGCTTATTGCAGAAGCAACAGGCTTTGCTGAAACAGATAACGAAGATATTCTTAATGCAAGAAAAACCTTCCGTGAGCTTGAAGCAAAGTTCAAGGAAGAAACCTCAAAAGAAGCGGAAAAGGTTCGTGAAGCAGGCGGTCTTTGCATTATCGGTACAGAGCGCCACGAATCAAGACGAATTGATAATCAGCTTCGCGGCCGTGCAGGTCGCCAGGGTGACCCGGGTGAAAGCCGTTTCTTCCTCTCTGCAGAGGACGACCTTTTAAGACTTTTCGCAGGTGACCGTTTCTATAACACTCTTGACGCTTTCAAGAGCATCGGCGATATGCCCATTGAGGCAAAGCTTTTCACCTCAACAATTGAAAACGCACAGAAAAAGGTTGAGGGCAATAACTTTGCTATTCGCCGTAACGTTCTTAAATACGACGATGTTATGAATAAACAGCGCGAGGTTATTTACGGTCAGCGTAATCAGGTGCTTGACGGTAAAGATATCAGCGCTCTTATTCAGAAAATGATTGTTGATACAATTTCAGAATCTGTTGATTTCTACTGCCCCTCTAATGTTGGTACAGAAGAATGGAACATTTCAGGTCTTCTTGCAAAGTACAATTGGCTTATTGCTGAAAGTGATATTAAAGGAATCAACGATGAAGAAGAAATTGCAGAAGTTCTTCTTAATAAAGCGCAAGAGCTTTATGACGGAAGGAAAGCAGAGCTTGGTGAAGAAACCGTTAAAGAGCTTGAAAGAGTTGGACTTCTTCGCAACGTTGACATTCGCTGGATGGAGCACATTGACGCTATGGACCAGCTCAAACGCAGCATGAACCTTATGGGTTACGGTCAGAAGGATCCCGTTATTGTATTCCGTGATCAAGGTCTTGATATGTTTGAAGAAATGACAAACGGAATCCGCGAGGGTACAGTTGACTTCGTATTGCAATCAAGAGTTCGCAAGGAAGCTCCTATGGAGAGAAAAGAAACCGTAAAAATCACATCTACATCAGGCGCAGACGACGGAACGGTTAAAAAAGAGCCTAAAAAGGCAGATAAAAAACCCGGCAGAAATGACCCCTGTCCCTGTGGCAGCGGAAAGAAATACAAAAAATGCTGCGGAATGAATGAATAACAAAAACGCCTGACCGCTTGGTCGGGCGTTTTTAGTTGCAAATTGAAAGTGGCAAGTGGCAAATTAAGGGTCTGCGACGCAATTATATTTTTCCTTTTTCTCTTTTTTCAGGCGTTCTTATAAATCTGATGATACCTATGATAATAAGAATGGCTACAGCTCCTGCTATTGCATAGCCTTTAAGTTTATCAAGGTTTGTTTCCGTTTCCGCCTCGAAAATGTTTATAGATTCAAAAACCTCATTGAAGCTGTCCGTTTTATCTTCATCTTCGGTTGTGTATGTAAAAGTATATTTATAATCTATTCCGCCGAATTCATACATTGTCTGATAGTAAACGTTGTTTTTATTACCGCTTGTTATTGTTGTTTTTGTTTCACAAGCGAGGGCGGTTTTTCCGTTTTTGTGTTTAATTTTTTCGCCCGAAAGAAACTTTAACTTGAAATTATCTGCAAAGTCTTTCATAACATTTCCGGCTTCTTCGCTGAGATAATTTGTGTATTTTTCAATTTCTTTTTTACTCATATCAGCAGGAGAAAAAATATCATCTTTTTGAGTATTATCGGAATAGCTTATTGTAAATGTTTCTCCGTTTTCATTGGTAAAGGTATAATCGCTGACATTTCCTCCTGTTTGCCGGAAATCTTCGGGTAAATCAACTGTAAAAAGATCTGCACCGTTAAATTCCTCTGCATTTACGCTAACCGCAAGAGAAAAGAGCATAACAAAAGTAAAAATAAGACTTACTGCCTTTTTCATAAAAGCTCCTCTTTCAAAAACTGCACCAAAGGAAAGCCTTTGATGCAGAATTTTATTAGTCATCTTCTTCATCCTCGTCATTTTCGGGAACAACGGGAGTGATTTCGACCTTGATTTTTTCAATTCTTCTGTCCTCAACCTCGAGAACGGTAAACTTAACATTTTCAAAAACAACCTCGTTCATTTCGCCGTTTTTGGGAATACACTGAAGCTCGTCCATAATAAAGCCTGCAAGAGTTTCATAATCACCCTCGGGAAGCTCTTTGCCGATAAGCTCGTCAATTTCTTCAATATCAATTGTACCCTCAACAGTGAAGGTGTTTTCGTCGATTTTTGAGATTTCCTCTTCTTCCTCGTCGTATTCGTCCTGAATATCGCCCATAACCGCTTCAACAATGTCTTCAAGGGTAACAATACCTGCTGTTCCGCCGTATTCATCAACAACAACCGCCATCTGAATTCTCTGAAGGCGCATTTCCTTGAAAAGCTCACCGCAAGCTTTGGTTTCGGGAACGAAATAGGGCTCTCTCATTATATTCTTTAAAGTACCTTTGACTTTAACCTCTTTACCAACATATTTGAGTAAGTCTTTGATATAAACAATACCCACGATATTATCTATATCTTCGTCATAAAGAGGAATTCTTGACCTGCCGTTTTCAATGGCAAGTGCCATAAATTCTTCGAGAGTTGTGTCGTTAACGTCTGCCGCAACAACATCAGTACGGTGGGTCATAACGTCACCTGCATCCATATCGTCAAACTCGAAGATATTATTTATCATTTCCTTCTGGGCATCTTCAATAACGCCCTTTTCGCCGCCAACATCAACCATCATTCGAATTTCTTCTTCGGTAACAACCTCTTCATCTGCATTGGGGTCGAAGCCTAAAAGACGAACTACGCCATTTGTAGAAAGAGAAAGGAATTTAACAAATGGTGATGTAAGCTTTGCTATTACATAAAGAGGCTTTGCAACTGCAAAAGCCACTTTTTCGGGAATTTGCATGCCGATTCTCTTGGGAACAAGCTCGCCAAGAACAAGAGAGAAGTATGACATAATCAATGTAATCAACACAACTGAAACAGGAGAAACAATGCTTTCAGGAAGATTGAATTTACCTGTAACTGCATCTGTAAGCATTTCTGCAAAAGAGGTTGCCGCAGAAGCAGAGGTTAAAAATCCTGCTAAAGTTATACCGATTTGAATTGTTGAAAGAAATTTTGTCGGATTCTTTGTAAGCTTTAAAACAAGCTTAGCTCTCTTGTTTCCATCATCTGCCATTTTCTCCATTTTTGCATCATTAAGAGAAATAACAGCAATTTCCGCCATAGCAAAATAGGCATTAACAAGAATAAGTACCAGCAGTAAAAGAATTTTTAAAACCAAGCTTCCTCCTGCTGTGTTTTGTGAAAGTTCAACTGCTTGGGCCAAAATGAAATTAGGTCCGGGGTCATCCATAGTTGGATTTACTCCTTTCAAAAATATTCTGTGGCTTCAAAATATACTATACCACATTAGCATATATTATATATTTATTTACATCAATTTGTCAATGTTTTAGGTGAATATTTACAATTGCCTGCCTATCATTTCGCAGTTTGTGAAAAATCACTCAAAATATGCGAATAATTGTTAAATTTTCCACGATTTTTTGGGTTTTTGCAGTTTACAATTCGGGAAATAAGTGTTAATATATTTGGTGGTGTTATAATAATACCTTATAATAGTGTTTTTAAATTGATATTTTTTATAGGAGGAAATACTATGGCTAGAAAAATGAAAACCATGGACGGTAACAATGCCGCTGCTTATGTGTCTTACGCATTCACAGAAGTTGCAGGTATTTACCCCATCACACCTTCCAGCCCTATGGCAGACTACGTTGACCAGTGGTCAGCACAGGGCGTGAAAAACATCTTCGGTACAACTGTTAAGGTTTCCGAGATGCAATCTGAGGCAGGTGCAGCAGGTACTGTTCACGGTTCACTCGCAGCCGGTGCGCTCACAACAACCTACACAGCTTCTCAGGGTCTTCTTCTTATGATCCCCAACATGTACAAAATCGCAGGTGAACTTCTTCCCAGCGTTTTCCATGTATCAGCTCGTTGTGTTGCTTCACACGCACTTAACATCTTCGGCGACCACTCCGACGTTTACGCTTGCCGTCAGACAGGTTTCGCTATGCTCGCTGAAACAAATACTCAGGAAGTTATGGACCTCGGCGCTGTTGCTCACCTTGCAACAATCAAGAGCAGAGTTCCCTTTATCAACTTCTTCGATGGTTTCCGTACATCTCACGAAATCCAGAAAATCGCTATCTGGGATTATGAAGATCTCAAGGAAATGTGCGATATGGACGCAGTTGACGCTTTCAGAAAGAGAGCTCTCAACCCCGACCGTCCCGTAATGCGCGGTTCTCACGAAAACGGCGACATCTTCTTCCAGCACAGAGAAGCATGTAACACATATTACGATGCAGTTCCCGCTATCGTTGAAGAATATATGGGCAAGGTTAATGCTAAGCTTGGCACAGACTACCAGCTCTTCAACTACTACGGTGCTGCTGATGCAGAAAACGTAATCGTTGCTATGGGTTCAATCTGTGACGTTGCTGAAGAAGTTATTGATTACCTTCTTGCTAAAGGCGAAAAGGTTGGTCTTCTTAAAGTTCGTCTTTACAGACCCTTTGCTTCTGAAAAATTCGTTGCTGCTCTTCCCGCAACAGTTAAGAAAATTGCTGTTCTTGACAGAACAAAAGAGCCCGGTTCAATCGGTGAACCTCTCTACCTTGATGTTGTTGCTGCTCTTGACGCTTGCAACAAATCCGGTATCTTTGTTTCCGGCGGTCGTTACGGTCTCGGTTCAAAAGATACTCCCCCTGCTTCAATCTTTGCTATTTTTGCAGACCTTGCAAAAGCAGATTCCAAAAAGCACTTCACTCTCGGTATTAACGACGACGTTACTTACCTTTCACTCCCCGAAGAAGAAGCTCCCAACACAGCTGCTGAAGGCACAATCGAGTGCAAATTCTGGGGTCTCGGCGGTGACGGTACAGTTGGTGCTAACAAAGACTCTATCAAAATCATCGGTGACCACACTGACAAATATGTTCAGGCATACTTCCAGTATGACTCAAAGAAAACCGGTGGTGTTACAATTTCTCACCTTCGTTTCGGCGACAAGCCCATCAAGAGCCCCTACTATGTAAACAAGGCAGACTTCGTTGCATGTCACACTCCTGCTTACATTGAAAAAGGCTTCAAGATTGTTAACGACGTTAAACCCGGCGGTGTATTCCTTATCAACTGCCAGTGGAGCGACGAAGAGCTTGCTTCAAAGCTCAATGCAGAAACAAAGCAGTACATTGCAAAGAACAATGTTCAGCTTTACACAGTTAACGCTATTGACCTTGCTGCTGAAATCGGTCTCGGTAAGAGAACAAACACAATTCTTCAGGCATCCTTCTTCGCTCTTGCTAATGTTCTTCCTAAGGATGAAGCAATCGGCTATATGAAGAACGCTGCATTGAAGTTCCTCAAAAAAGGTCAGGAAATCGTTGACATGAACCACAAGGCTATTGACGCAGGCTTCGGTGCATTCAAGAAATTTGATGTTCCTGCTGACTGGGCAAATGCAACTGATGATGTAAACGCTGTTGCTTCCGAAGGTCCCGCAAAGCTTGTTAAGATGGTTGACAATATTATGAAACCCGTTGGTGCTATGAACGGTGACGCTCTTCCCGTTTCTGTATTTACAGACCACGCTGACGGTACTTTCGAACAGGGTGCTTCCGCTTACGAAAAACGCGGTGTTGCAGTTCTCGTTCCCGAATGGGATCCCGCAACTTGCGCAAAATGTAACAAGTGTTCTTATGTTTGTCCTCATGCAACAATCCGTCCCTTCGCTCTTGATGCTGACGAAGTTGCAAACGCTCCCGAAGTTCTTAAGAAGGCTCCCAAGCCCGTTGTTAAGACAGACTATATCTACACACTTGCTGTTTCTCCCCTCGATTGTATGGGTTGCGGCGTTTGCGTAGGCGTATGTCCCACAAACTCTCTTAAAATGGTATCTCGTGAGAGCCAGGATGCTCAGCAGGCAGCATTTGATTACTGCGTAGCTAACGTAACAGAAAAAGAAGGTGTTGCAGGTCCTGCAAACATCATCTCCAGCCAGTATAAGAAACCTCTCCTTGAGTTCTCAGGTTCTTGCGCAGGTTGTGCAGAAACTGCTTATGCTCGTCTTGTTACTCAGCTCTTCGGTGACAGAATGTACATCTCCAATGCAACAGGTTGTTCTTCTATCTGGGGCGGTCCTGCTGCTACATCTCCCTACACAACAAACGCTAAGGGTCAGGGTCCTGCTTGGGCTAACTCCCTCTTCGAAGATAACGCAGAGCATGGTTTCGGTATGCTTCTCGGTCAGGCTGCTCTTCGTAACAGCCTTATTGCTAAGGTTGAACAGATTGCAGAATCTGACAAGGCTTCCGATGCAGTAAAAGCTGCTGCTAAAGAATATCTTGCAACTGTTAACGACGGCGAAAAGAACGGCGCTGCTACAGACGCTCTTGTTGCTGCTATCGGTGACGGCGCTTGCTGCGACCTTTGCAAATCAGTTGTTGATAACAAAGAATTCCTTTCCAAGAAATCCGTATGGATCTTTGGTGGTGACGGTTGGGCATACGATATCGGCTTCGGCGGTGTTGACCATGTTCTCGCTTCCGGTGAAGATGTAAACATCATGGTATTCGATACCGAAGTTTACTCCAACACAGGCGGTCAGGCTTCCAAGGCTTCCAACATCGGTCAGGTTGCACAGTTTGCTGCTGCCGGTAAGGCTATCGCTAAGAAGAGCCTTGCAGAAATTGCAATGAGCTACGGCTATGTTTACGTTGCACAGATTGCAATGGGCGCAGACCAGAACCAGACTCTTAAGGCAATCAAAGAAGCAGAAGCATACAACGGTCCTTCTCTTATCATTGCTTACTCACCCTGCGAAATGCATTCAATCAAGGGTGGCATGATT
>JAZSNR010000018.1:0-4488 GCA_045536495.1 Acutalibacteraceae bacterium | reverse complement strand
AAAGCTCGACCAGACAGGCGTTGGCGCTCTTATGGAAATGGCAGTTGCCAAGGCTAAGGCCACAGGCAACCTCCACTACGGCATCTGCGGCGAACACGGCGGCGATCCCGTTTCCGTTGAATTCTGCCACAAGATCGGCCTTGACTACGTTTCCTGCTCACCCTTCCGTGTACCTGTTGCAAGACTTGCAGCAGCTCAGGCAGCAATCAAGGGATGAAGGAATTAAGCTGAAACCCTAGTAATATCAAGGGTTCTCGCAACTTCTCCTTTTAATGTTGTAGCTGTATAACAGCTATTAAACTAGCAATCAACTCCCCGTATTCGAAAGGATATGGGGAGTTTTTGTATTGTAATTATTAGCTTTATTTGCTATAATATCTACATAACGAAAAAACTTGGCAGGTGATATTCAATGAAAATAATAAGCGATATCAGATTATATAAAAGTTCTGATGTTGATAAGTATGTGGAGCTTACGAACAAATCACTTAATATTGCTGTACGCCGTGTAGTTATGAAATTAAGAGAGCAAAAGTTTTTGTTAGGTGAATTTGACCATCTTTATGTGAATTTTACTGTTTACATACCTGAAGATAAAATTGAATTAGTTGATAAAATTGACAGTTATCATCCTTGGTACAGATATTGTAATGTTGGAGTTAATCAACACGATTACGAAAAACTGAATGTCGATACCGATTATGTTTTTGAAAAATTAAAACTTGTTTTGCTAAATATATTTAGCAAAAATGAAAATACGGATGAAATTATTAAGACATCTTTCTTTGAAGCACAAAAAGGTGAAAAGATGTTAATGCTTTTCAAAGAAAAGAAAACTGAAAAAGCTAAAGCGATAATTTATCTCCGACTTTTAGATAGTGGCAAATACCTGCCTTTGCTTTGCGTTGTCGATTCCGATAACAATGAAATTCTCAGTGAGGACTTGCCCGAAACAATAGATTTGAATAGCCTCGGTGAAATTCAGTTGTCGGGCAAAAAAGTTACTGTTAAACCAAGAAAAAATGCACTTGCATCAGCATTGAAACCTATATCTTTTGAATTGTAACCTCCTACATTTCTTCGTCGCAGAACAGGCTGCTATCAAAGGCTAAGCCTTAAAAGAAACAGTTGAATTGAATCAGACGTCCCCACTGAGTAATCGGTGGGGACGTTTTTGTGTATTAGGTGTTTATTTATCATTATAAATATGTTATAATGTAAAAACATTACGAACCCTATTCACGAGGAGAATATATATGGCAGATACAATATATAAAGAAACCCGAAAAAATCACAACTTAACAAGGGACGATGTTTGCGATAAAGCATCGCTTATGGATAATCCAATTCAGCCTGAGCGTCTTGAAAGAATCGAAAACGGTAAGTTTCCGATAACTCCCGATGAGGTAATGCTTCTTGCCGAAATCTACGGAGAGCCGACCCTCTGCAATCATTTCTGCTCAAAAGAGTGCCACATAGGTAGGAAATATGTTCCTGAAGTCAAAGTTAAGGACCTTGCACAGATTGTGCTCGAAATGCTTTCGTCACTCAATTCAATGAAAAAGAGCCAGGAAAGACTCATTGAAATTACCGCAGACGGTATGATTGACGACGACGAAATCAAGGATTTTGTTTTTATCCAGAAGGAGCTTGAACGCATTTCCGTTACAGTTGAGGCCCTGCAATTATGGGTAGAACAGATGTTAGCCGATAAAAAAATCAATATTGAGAAATACAACGAAATCAAAAGGATTTGATATATACGGTGTTCGGAATTAAACCGGACATTTTTTTGCATTTATTGTAAAAAAATAGGGTTTGTTTTCCGCACAAAGTGTTATTCGGTTTTTTCATATAATGAGCTATCATATATTCAAAGAGAATTCAGTTAGCCCTATCAAATATGGTCAGGCATTTAAAATCCGCAATTCAATAATATCAAGGAGTGGTTTTTATGTTGGAAATAATCTTTACAATTCTTGCAGTGTGTCTTTTCATAAAAGCAATTGGGTTGGCATTCAAATTAACATGGGGTGCGGCAAAAATCGTTGCAACCATACTTCTTGCAATCGCTGCACCGGTATTTATCCTGCTCGCAATTTTCGCAGGCGGATTTGTACTGCTCTTACCCGTTGCGTTAATCGCCGCTGCGGTGGGATTGCTTAAAGTGTGCAGTTAAAACCCACACAAATATTGATTAGAAATATTATGAGTGTTATAATTAAATAAAGGAGTGAAAAACATGAAAAAATCAGGTATAACACCCGTCATTACAGGGTTAACTATGGGTTTGATTACAGGTCTGATTATATTAACAGCGGGATTTTTTATTTCAAGCACCGCAATCAATATGCACAATCCCGTTTTTTGGGTTATTATTATCCTTGCTCTGTTTTTTGCAATTCTTGTGGGAAGAATTGCAAAAGGATGCAGAGATTTCGGTTGGGTAACCGTTTCCAGAAAGACAGGTTCAAAAGGACGTACAAAGAAACACAGCGAATTCAGATTTTCAATAGCGCCTTACATTCCGCCCATCGCCTTGACTGTTATCATTATCAGCGCAGGCATTATCGGTAGCACTATGTTCAACGCAACCTCTTATGCAAAAATTCTGAAAGTTGATGACTCGGATTTTACCCACGATTTATCGGAATCCGTTGAAACCGATTCCATAGCTCTTATGGATACGGCATCGGCACGAATGCTCGGTGACCGTGAAATAGGCGCACTTTCCGATGTTGTAAGTCAATTTGATGTTTCAAACGATTACATACAGATTGACTATAACGGAAAGCCCGTAAAGGTTTCTGCCCTTGAATACGCAGGATTCTTCAAATGGATGAACAACAAAGAAGGAGTCAAAGGCTATGTTACAGTTGACCCCGTTTCAATGTCAGCTTCGTTTGAAAAATCTGAAGGTATGAAATATATTCCCTCCGCTTATTTTCTTGAAGATGCAAAAAGACACATCTGGCTGAAATATCCCACGTTGATGACAGAGAATCTTCATTTTGAAATTGATGAAAACGGAAAGCCTTATTATGTTGCATCAGTCATTGATAAAACAATTTCTCTCTTCGGTGGAAAAACCGTCAGCGGTTGCATTGTACTTGACCCCGTATCGGGCGAAATCGTCAAATACGATGTTGCAGATATTCCGAAATGGATTGATGTTGTTTTCTACGGCGACCTTATCTGCGAACAGTATAACTGGTACGGAATGTATCAGAACGGATTTATAAACAGTCTGTTTGCAAAAAAAGGCTGCAAGCAGGTTACAACTTACAGTTCAGAAGATGATGCATCTGACGAAACGCCTATTTCCGATTACGGTTATGTTGCCAAAGGCGGCGATATATGGATATACACGGGTGTAACTTCTGTTAACGGCGACAGTTCAAACATAGGATTCCTTCTTGCAAACGAAAGAACGGGCGAAAGCCGCTACTATGCGATTGCCGGCGCCGATGAAAAATCCGCAATGGCAGCCGCAGAGGGTGAAGTTCAAGAAAAAGGCTATCAGGCTTCGTTCCCCTCTTTGATTAACATTGATGGTAATCCCACATATATAATGGTGCTTAAGGATTCGGGCGGACTTGTAAAACTTTACGCCACAGTTAATGTTGAACAGTACAACATCGTAACAACTGCTGTAACACAGTCGGAATGTATCGCAAAATACAAGGCTATGCTCGGCATAAGCGAAATACAGACACCGACAGAAGAAACAAAGATTGTAACCGTTGCAATCGCTTCCATAAGATATATCGATATCGACGGAAACACCTATATTTACCTGATTGACACAGAAAACAACATTTTCAAAGCAAAGGCGTCTGAGCACGAAAGTATGCTGTTGCTTGAAGCAGGCGATACTGTTGAGCTTTCCTGCTCAGGTTCAAAAATCTTATTGTGCAAACAGGTTAGCTGAAAATGAACTCCGTTTAGCGAGCAATCGAGAAACGGAGTTCATTTTTTAAACACAACACTATAATCTGCCAACTCCAACACTGCACATTCGACAAAACACAGACCTCCTTGTAAACCGGTATTACCAAATACAAGGAGGTCATTTTTATGTTTAATAAGAAAACTAAACTGAAGCTCACGGACTTTGAGTGTAACCTGTTAATCAACGGAATGAACGAGTTCCGAAATATGCTTCTCTCGGACGGTATCCCTACAGAAGATGTTGACGAACTGCTCCTGAAAATCATCAACCAATCAGAACGATAGGGGGTAATACTATGTCAGACTTTATTGAAGATTTCTATTACGGAAACATCGAGCCGCAGGAGGGTACAACCAATCTTACGGCAAAGGTTAAAAAGAGCCTGAGTGAGCTCACCGGCAAAGAAGAGCCCTCGCCTTACTCCGAAATTTCAACCTTAGGGTGACCGATATAATCCGAATCCGTTTTTTACAGGAGGATTCTCGTCAACCCTTTGTTAAAATACTCGCAAATCCGTCAAGGATTTGCTGTGTTTT
>JAZSNR010000087.1:0-59378 GCA_045536495.1 Acutalibacteraceae bacterium | reverse complement strand
TGCCAAGGCTTGCGAAGAGGCAGGAGCAGACGGTATCAGCCTTATAAATACACTTCTCGGTATGAGAATCGACCTTAAGACCAAGAAGCCCGTTATTGCTAACAAGATGGGCGGTTTCTCAGGAAGTGCTATATTCCCCGTAGCGGTTCGTATGGTTTATCAGGTTGCAAATGCAGTTAATATCCCCGTTGTAGGTATGGGCGGTGTTTCATCTGCAGAGGATGTTATCGAATTGATGCTTGCAGGTGCTACTGCTGTTGAGGTAGGCGCCGCAAACCTCATTAACCCCTATGCTTGCCGCGATATTATCGAGGACTTGCCGAGGGTTATGGATAAGTATGGTATTAATAATCTTAGTGAAATAATAGGAGGAGCAAAATAATGGGTAAAGACGTAATCGTTGCTTGTGACTTTTCAAGCGCAGAAAAGGTGTTTGAGTTTCTTGACAAATTTGAGGGCGGAAGAAAGCCCTTCGTAAAGATCGGTATGGAGCTTTTCTATGCAGAGGGTCCCTCTATAGTAAAGGGTATCAAGGACAGAGGTCATAAGATTTTCCTTGACCTTAAGCTTCACGATATCCCCAATACAGTTAAGAAGGCTATGTCTGTGCTTTCTAACCTTGATGTTGATATCTGCAACCTTCACGCGTCAGGCACACGCCGTATGATGGAGGCAGCAATCGAAGGTCTTACCCGTGAGGACGGCACAAGACCCCTGCTCATCGCAGTTACTCAGCTTACATCAACAGACCAGGAGAGTATGGAAGAGGATCTTCTTATCAAGGAGCCTATTGACAAGGTAGTTATGCACTATGCTCATAACGCAAAGCTTGCAGGTCTTGACGGTGTTGTTTGTTCACCCCTTGAAGCAGGTAAGGTTCACGAAACCTGCGGTAAAGATTTCCTTACAATTACTCCCGGTGTTCGTTTTGCAGATGGTGATATAGGTGACCAGAAGAGAGTTATGACTCCTGCTGAAGCAAAGAAAATCGGTTCTGACTATATCGTTGTGGGCAGACCCATCACAGCGGCAGAAGACCCCGTTGCAGCATACAACAGATGCGTAGAAGAGTTTTGTGACTAAAATAAAATCCTTTACCGAATAGACCTCCCTGGCGAAGGGAGGGGGACCACACCGAAACTTGTTTTGGTGTGGTGGAGGGTTCTAGCACCGATAGGTGCGTATAATAAAATCCTTTACCTAATACAGACAGGAGAGAAATAAAAATGGAAAGCTACAAAAGAGAATTTATACAGTTTTTAGAAGGTGCAGGCGTTCTTAAATTTGGCGATTTTACTGCAAAAAGCGGTAGAAAAATCCCTTATTTTATCAACGCAGGTGATATTAAAACAGGCGAACAGATTTGCAAATTAGGTGAATTCTACGCAAAAGCATATTTTGAAAAAGTAGGCAACAAGAAAACTGTTCTTTACGGCCCTGCATATAAAGGTATTCCGATAGCAGTTTCCGTTGCAGTTGCTCTTGCAAAAAATGGTCTTGATGTTCCCTTCTTCTTCAATCGTAAAGAAGAAAAAGACCATGGTGAGGGCGGCGTTTTCGTTGGCTATAAGCCTCAGGAAGGCGAAGAAATCGTAATCGTTGAAGATGTTATCACAGCAGGTACAGCTATTCGCGAAAGTATGTCAATCCTTTCAGGACTTAAAGGCACAAAGGTTGCTGCAACCTTCGTTATGGTTGACCGTAAAGAAAAAGGTCAGACAGAAAAATCTGCTATGGCAGAGGTTGGCGAGGAATATGGTTTCCCCGTATATTCTGTTGTTGATGTTTACGATATTATTGAATATCTCGAAGAAGACGAGAAAAACAGAGAAAATGTTGAGCGCATCAAGAATTATCTTGCAGTAAACGGCGCTAAAGAATAATTAAACATTTTCATAACTTAAAAATACGAAAAGGGGATTAGTAGTAAATGAGAAGCTTGATTGATATTCTCGATTTTACCGTTGAAGAGGTAAATGAGCTTATTGCAACGGCAAATGATATTATAGATAACCCCGATAAATACTGCGAAAAGTGTAAAAGAAAAAAACTTGCAACACTTTTCTTTGAACCCTCAACAAGAACCCGCCTCAGCTTTGAGTCGGCAATGATTGAATTGGGCGGTAGTGTTATCGGTTTTTCTGCGGCGAATAATTCTTCTGCTGCAAAAGGTGAAAGTGTGGCAGATACTGCAAAAACAATCAGTTGCTATGCAGATATTATTGCAATGCGCCATCCTAAAGAGGGTGCGCCCCTTGTTGCTGCTCAGAATGCTACAATTCCTGTTATTAATGCAGGTGACGGCGGGCATAATCATCCCACCCAGACCCTCACAGACCTGCTTACAATTCATCGTGAAAAAGGTGGCTTTGAAAACCTTACAGTCGGTTTCTGCGGTGACCTTAAATTCGGCAGAACGGTTCACTCTCTCATAACCGCTCTTTCAAGATACAGCGGTATCAAAGTTGTTCTTATTTCACCTGATGAATTGAAGCTCCCCAGCTACATAAAGAAAGATGTTCTTAAAAAGAATGGCATTCCTTATAAGCAGACAACTGACCTTGAAAGCGTGATGCCCGAGCTTGATATTCTTTATATGACAAGAGTTCAGAGAGAGCGTTTCTTCAACGAAGAGGACTATTTACGTCTTAAGGACAGCTATGTTCTTGAACCCAAGAAGCTCACAAATGCTAAAAAGGATTTGTGCATTATGCATCCGCTTCCCCGAGTTAATGAAATAAGCGTTGCGGTGGATGATGACCCCAGAGCTTGTTATTTCAAACAGGTTCTTTACGGAAAATATATTCGTATGGCTCTCATCTTGAAATTATTAGAGGAGGCACAGAAATGAACATAGATTCCATTACAAATGGTTTTGTTATTGACCATATTACTGCAGGTCGCGGTATGAAGCTTTATGACCTCCTCGGACTTGATAACCTTGACTGCTCTGTTGCAATTATTAAAAATGTTGCAAGTAAAAAAATGGGCAAAAAAGATATAATCAAAATTGATGCAGATATTGCAATTGATATTGATGTTATCGGTTATGTTGACCCCGGTACAACAGTTAACATAATCAGAAATTGCGAGCTTGTTGAAAAGCGTACAATTGAGCTTCCTCAGATGCTTACAAATGTTATAAAATGCAAAAATCCCCGTTGCATAACATCAACAGAGCAGGAGATTAATCACGTTTTCAAGCTCACAGATAAAGATAATGGTGTTTATCGTTGTATTTACTGTGAAACACAGGCTAAATAATTATCCTAACGAGAGGTTGTTTTATATGAAAAAAGTTGGTATTATTATGGGTAGCGATAGCGATTTACCCGTTGTTGAAAAAGCAATAAATACTCTTAAAGAGTTTGAGGTTCCTTTTGAGGTTCACGTATTCTCTGCTCACAGAACACCCGTTGAAGCAAAAGATTTCAGCGCAAATGCCCGTGCAAATGGCTTCGGTGTTATTATTGCAGCGGCAGGTATGGCGGCTCACCTTGCAGGTGCAGTTGCTGCAAACACAACCTTGCCCGTAATCGGTATTCCGATTAAATCACAGAACTTAGGCGGTATGGAAGCTCTCCTTTCAACTGTTCAGATGCCTTCCGGTATCCCTGTTGCAACTGTTGCAATTGACGGTGCTGTAAACTCCGCATTACTTGCAATCGAAATTCTTTCTCTCGGCGAATCTGAGCTTGAAAAGAAGCTTGAAGACAAGAGAGCAAAGGATACTGCAACAGTTCTTGAAAAAAATAAAGCAATAGAAGAGAAATATAACAACTAATTCAGAGGTGTACCATGGGCGGTTTTTTTGGAGTAGTATCTAAAAATGATGCTGTGCTTGATACCTTTTTCGGTGTTGACTATCATTCCCATTTGGGAACTCGTCGCGCAGGTATGGCGGCATACGACAGCGAAAGAGGCTTACAAAGAAAAATACATAAAATAGAAAATTCTCCGTTCAGAACAAAGTTTGAGAATATTCTCGACCAGATGAGCGGTAATTCATCAATAGGCTGTATCAGTGATACAGATGCGCAACCTCTTTTAATGCGCTCTAATCACGGTCTTTATGCAATCAGCACTATCGGTGTTATAAACAACAGCGAAGAGCTTGTTAATCAGTATCTTTCATTCAGCGGTGGCCATTTCGGCGCTATGACAAGTGAGGGTATAAACTCCTCAGAGCTTGTTTCCGCAATGATTGACCAGAAGTCAGACTTTGCAGAGGGCATAAAATTTGCCCAGGATATGATTGACGGAACATCTTCAATCCTCATTCTCAAAGATGACGGCAACATTATTGCCGCTCGTGATAAGGTGGGCAGAATTCCCGTTCTTATCGGTAAAAGAGAAGACGGCTTCTGCGTTTCTTTCGAGGATTTCGCTTATAAAAAATTAGGCTTTGAAGACTACAAGGAATTAGGCCCCGGAGAAATTGTTGAAATCTCTGCAGATGAAGTTAGGGTTCTTTCTCCTGCAAGAAGCAAAAAGAAAATCTGTGCTTTCCTTTGGTCATATTACGGCTACCCAACTTCTTGCTATGAAGGCAGAAATGTTGAGGCAATGAGATATGAAAACGGAAAGATTATGGCGCAGACCGATAAAGAGTTAGGTGAGGCTCAGAACATTGACTATGTAAGCGGTGTTCCCGATTCAGGTACTCCCCACGCTATCGGTTATGCAAATGAAAGCGGTGTGCCTTTCGCTCGTCCTTTCATTAAGTACACTCCCACCTGGCCCCGTAGCTTTATGCCCTCAAACCAGAAAGAGCGTAACAGAGTTGCGAAAATGAAACAGATTCCCATTCACGAACTTATTAAAGATAAAAAGCTTCTTTTCGTTGATGATAGTATCGTAAGAGGAACTCAGCTTCGCGAAACTGTTGAATTCCTTTATGAAAACGGTGCAAAAGAGGTTCATATGCGTTCTGCTTGCCCTCCCATTATGTATGGATGTAAATTCCTTAACTTCTCAAGAGGAACAAGTGATATGGACCTTATTTCAAGAGCTACTATTATGGAGCTTGAGGGTGAAGAAGGTTTCAAGCATCTTGACGAATACAGCGATGCTTCCACAGAGCGCGGTGCAAAAATGAGAAAAGCAATTTGCGAAAAGCTTCATTTTGCTTCTCTTGAGTTCCAGTCATTAGAGGGTATTGTTAAAGCAATCGGGCTTCCCGAAGAAGACCTTTGCACATATTGTTGGAACGGCAAAGGCTGATAAATTATATTGTTAATAATTTGAAGGAGAATAGATATGAATAATTCAAGATCAGAAAGTTACGCAGCAGCAGGTGTTGACATTACTGCAGGCTACAAAGCAGTTGAGCTTATGAAAAAACACATTGCAAGAACTCGTAACGAAGGTTCAATGGATGATGTTGGCGGCTTCGGCGGTTGCTTTGACCTTGGTTTTGCTAAGGGCATGGAGCATCCCGTATTAGTTTCAGGTACTGATGGTTGCGGTACAAAAGTTAAATTAGCTATTCTTATGGATAAACATGATACAATCGGTATTGATGCAGTAGCTATGTGCGTAAACGATATTGTTTGCGTTGGCGCAAAACCCTTGTATTTCCTTGACTATATTGCTTGCGGTAAAAACATTCCCGAAAAAATTGCTGAAATAGTAAGCGGTGTTGCAGAGGGTTGTGTTCAGTCAGGTTGTGCACTTACAGGTGGCGAAACTGCAGAGCATCCCGGTTTGATGCCCGTTGAGGATTATGACCTTGCAGGTTTTGCAGTAGGTATAGTTGATAAACCCAAAATGATTGATAACAGCAAAATGGCTGTTGGCGATGTTGTTATTGCGCTTCCCTCAACAGGTATTCATTCAGATGGTTTCAGCTTGTGCCGTAAGGTTTTTGATATTGATAACAATAATCCCGAACTTTATGTAGAGCGTGAAGAATTAGGTGGCAAGAGCATTGCAGAGGCTTTACTTGTTCCTACTAAGATTTATGTTAAGCCCGTTCTTGCTCTTACAGAGAAGGTTAACGTGAAAGGTATTTCACATATCACCGGTGGTGGCTTCTATGAAAATATTCCAAGAAGCATTCCCGATGGCTTGTGTGCAAAAATTGACAAATCTGCTGTTAAGGTGCTTCCTATTTTCGATGTGATTGCTAAATGGGGTAACGTTCCTGAAAGAGATATGTTCAACACATATAACATGGGTGTTGGTATGAGCATCGTTGTTCCCGCAGATGAAGTAGAGCTTTCTCTTTCAGTTCTTAAAGATAATGGCATTGATGCTTATGTAATCGGTGAAATTATTGAAGGCGAAGACAAGATTATACTCGAATAATTATTTCAATAAATGAAAGAGGCTGAGAAAATGCCCGATACAAAAAATATTGTTGTTCTTGTTTCAGGTGGCGGAACAAATCTCCAGGCCCTTATTGATGCACAAAAAAGGGGAGAGCTTGGGGCAGGTAAAATAACTTGTGTTATTTCTTCAAAAGCAGATGCTTACGCTCTCACCCGAGCAGAAAATAACGGAATTAAAACAAGAACTCTCATAAGAAAAGATTATCAGGATATTGCTTCATACAGCATTGCAATGAGAGATGCTCTTCTTGAAGAAGAAGCTGACCTTGTAGTATATGCAGGCTTTATGACAATTCTTGATGAAAATGTTTGCGATACCTTTAAAAACAAAATGATAAATGTTCACCCTGCATTGATTCCCTCTTTCTGCGGAAAAGGCTTTTACGGACTTCACGTTCACGAAAGTGCTTTGGAAAAAGGTGTTAAGGTTTCAGGTGCAACAGTTCATTTTGTTACTGCAGAATGTGATGCAGGTCCTATTATTCTCCAAAAGGCAGTTGAGGTAGTTGAAGGCGATACACCTGAAACTCTTCAGAAGAGAATAATGGAGCAGGCAGAATGGAAAATTCTTCCTAAGGCAGTTCAGCTTTTCTGTGACGGAAAAGTTGAGGTTGTTGGGGGAAAGACGGTTATTAAAGAGTAAGTTAAAGTGAAAGGAATAGATAATATGGAAATCAAAAATCTTGAAAATGAACTTAATTCTCTCGCTTATCACGGCAGAGGTATCATAATCGGTAAAAGTGCCGATTCTAAAAAAGCTGTAACTGCTTATTTCATTATGGGCAGAAGCGAAAACAGCAGAAACAGAGTTTTCGTTGAAGATGGCGAGGGCATCAGAACTCAGGCTTTTGATGAGTCAAAAATGGTTGACCCCCACCTTATTATCTATGCTCCCGTAAGAGTTTTAGGCAATAAAACAATTGTTACAAATGGTGACCAGACCGATACAATTTATGAATTGATGGACAAGCAGATGACCTTTGAACAGGCTCTTCGTACTCGTGAATTTGAAGACGATGCTCCGAACTTTACACCTCGTATTTCAGGTATCATCCGTCTTGAAAACGGCGATATGAACTATGCAATGTCCATTCTCAAATCTGCAGACGGTGACGGTTCTTCTTGCCAGAGATACACATTTGCTTATCAGAATCCGCTCCCAGGTAAAGCAAAGTTCATTCATACATATAAATGCGATGGCAACCCTCTTCCCAGCTTTGAGGGTGAACCCAAAACACTCGAACTTCCCGATGTAGATATTGATACATTAACAGATATTATCTGGAAAAACCTCAACGAAGATAACAAGGTTTCTCTTTTCGTAAGATACATTGACCTTGAAACAGGTAAGTATGATTCCAGAATAGTTAACAAGAATAAATAAGGAGATTATCGTAATGAAAGAATTTGAATTGAAATATGGTTGTAACCCCAACCAAAAGCCCGCAAAAATCTTTATGGCAGACGGCAGTGAGCTTCCCATTGAAATCCTCTGTGGCCGTCCCGGTTTCATTAACTTCCTTGATGCTTTCAACTCTTGGCAGTTGGTTAAAGAGCTTAAAGAAGCACTTGGTCTTCCTGCGGTAACTTCCTTTAAGCATGTTAGCCCCACATCTGCTGCAGTAGGTGTGCCCCTTTCCGATAAGCTTAAAAAGGCTTGCTTCGTTGATGATATTGAGGGTCTTGACGAATCTCCTCTCGCTTGTGCATATGCCCGAGCAAGAGGTACAGACAGAATGTGCTCCTTCGGTGACTGGGTTGCTCTTTCAGATGTTTGCGATGTTACAACTGCAAAACTCATTCAGCGCGAAGTTTCCGATGGTATTATCGCTCCCGGTTATGAACCCGAAGCACTTGAAATTCTCAAATCAAAGAGAAAAGGTAATTATAATATCGTAAAAATTGACCCCGATTATGTTCCCGCTCCCATCGAACACAAGCAGGTTTATGGTATCACCTTTGAGCAGGGCAGAAACAATTTTGAAATCAATGCAGACCTTCTCAAAAATATTGTTACAGAAAATAAAGATATGCCCGAAAGTGCAGTTCGCGACCTTATAATTGCACTTATCACTCTTAAATATACTCAGTCAAACTCTGTTTGCTATGCAGTTGACGGTCAGGCTATCGGTGTTGGCGCAGGTCAGCAGTCAAGAATCCATTGCACACGCCTTGCAGGTACAAAGGCAGATACTTGGTTCCTTCGTCAGCACGAGAAGGTTCTTAACCTTCCTTTCAAAGATACTCTCGGCAGACCCGACAGAGATAATGTTATTGATGGTTATATCAACAAAAATGAAGAGGATGTTTGCGCAGACGGTATCTGGCAGAAATACTTTACATCTCAGCCTGCACCTCTTACAGATGAAGATGTTAAAGCATATTTCGCAACTATTGACGGTGTTGCTCTCGGTTCAGACGCTTTCTTCCCCTTCAGCGATAACATTGAACGCGCAAAGAAGAGCGGTGTTAAATACATTGCAGAACCCGGCGGTTCAATCCGTGATGACGTTGTTATTGAATGTGCAGATAAATATGGCATGACAATGGCATTTACAGGTATGAGATTGTTCCATCACTAAGAAATTTGAGTAAAATCGCCCATAGCACCGCCTTATGCTCAGGGCAGTATCTTCATACGGCACCGTTCGCATAAAATGGCACTCTGAACGATTTTTCTTTCAACTTTTGGTATTGAAAAGATATAGAAGATGGTGAAAAAATAGTGAAAATTATGGTTGTCGGTGGTGGCGGACGTGAACACGCCATCATCAAAAAAATAAAAGAAAACAAAGAGGTTACAGAGATTTTTGCTCTCCCCGGTAACGGCGGTATGGCAAAGGATGCAACCCTTGTTGATATCGGTGCAAAGGACATTGAGAAAATCGTTGAGTTTGCAGTTGCAGAAGGTATTGACTATGCAGTTGTTGCTCCCGATGATCCGTTGGTTCTCGGTTGCGTTGATGCTCTCGAAGAAAAAGGTATTCCTTGCTTCGGACCTAAAGCTAACGCAGCGATTATTGAAGGTAGCAAGGTTTTTTCAAAGAACCTTATGAAAAAATACGGTATTCCCACTGCGGCTTATGAAGTATTCAACGATATGGAGAAAGCCCTCCAATATCTTGAAACTGCTCCCATTCCAACAGTTATTAAGGCTGACGGTCTTGCTCTCGGCAAAGGTGTTATTATTGCCAACACCCGTGAGGAAGCAAAAGCGGCTGTTGTTTCAATGATGCAGGACAAAATGTTCGGCACAAGCGGTGACAATATTGTTATCGAAGAATTCCTTACAGGTCCCGAGGTTTCCGTTCTTTCGTTTACAGACGGAAAAACTGTTGTTCCAATGATTTCATCAATGGACCATAAGAGAGCAGGGGACAATGACACAGGTCTTAATACAGGCGGTATGGGAACAATTGCTCCCAACCCCTATTACACAAAAGATGTTGCAGAAGAATGTATGGAGAAAATTTTCCTTCCTACAATTGATGCAATGAATAAAGAGGGTAGAACCTTTAAAGGCTGTCTTTATTTCGGTCTTATGCTCACTCCCAACGGACCTAAGGTTATTGAATATAACTGCCGTTTTGGTGACCCTGAAACTCAGGTTGTTTTACCTCTTCTTGAAAGTGACTTGCTCACTATTATGAAAGCAACAACCAACGGCACACTTGCTGATACAGAGGTTAGATTCAGCGAAAAAAGTGCTTGTTGCGTAATTATGGCTTCCGAGGGTTACCCTGTAAGCTATGAAAAAGGCTTTGAAATGAATATTCCCGAAAGTGTTGAGGGTAATGTTTATGTAGCCGGTGCTTCTCTCAAAGACGGTAAGCTTCTCACAAACGGCGGTCGTGTTTTAGGCGTTACTGCTGTTGAGGATAACCTTAAGGTTGCAGTTAAATCATCTTATGCACTTGTGAAACAAATCAGCTTTGATAATGCTTTCTATCGTAATGATATAGGCGCAAAAGCACTTGCAGTGATAAAGGAGTAATTAAGATATGGTATATAGAGTTTATGTAGAAAAGAAAAAAGAACTTGCTCACGAAGCTAAAGCTCTTTTAGGTGACGCTCGTACACTTTTAGGTATCAAAAACCTCACTGATGTTCGCGTTATCAACCGTTATGATGCGGAAAATATCACAGAAGAGCTTTTCAATTATGCAATCAAAACAGTTTTCTCTGAGCCCCAGCTTGATATTGCAACAAGCGAGGTTGAATTAGACGGCGCAACTGTTTTCGCAGTTGAATTTTTACCCGGTCAGTTTGACCAGAGAGCAGACTCTGCTGCACAGTGTATTCAGATTATCTCTCAGGGTGACCGCCCTACAGTAAAAAGTGCAAAGGTTTATGCTCTTTATGGTGAACTTTCCGGTGAAGATGTTGCAGAAATCAAGAAGCATGTTATCAACCCTGTTGAATCAAGAGAAGCAACACTTGATACATATGAAACTCTTGAAATGAAATATGAAATTCCCACAGATGTTAAAACTCTTGAAGGCTTCATTAATCTTGACAGAGCAGGTCTTGAGCAGTTTGTTAAGGATTTTGGTCTTGCTATGGATGCTGATGATATTGCATTCTGCCAGAATTACTTTAAATCTGAAGATCGTGACCCCACAATAACAGAAATCAGAATGATTGACACTTATTGGTCTGACCACTGCCGTCATACTACATTCCTTACTGTTATTGATAATGTTACATTTGAAGATGAGCTTCTTCAGAGCGCTTACGAAGAATATATTGCAACAAGAAAAGAGCTTGGCAGAACAAAGCCCATTTGCCTTATGGATTTGGCAACTGTTGCAGTTAAATATCTTAAAGAAAACGGCAAGCTTCCCAAGCTTGATGAATCCGAAGAAATCAACGCTTGTACTGTTAAAATCAATGTTGATGTTGATGGCGTAAGTGAACCCTGGCTTCTTCTCTTCAAGAATGAAACACATAACCACCCCACAGAAATTGAGCCCTTCGGTGGCGCTGCAACCTGTATCGGTGGTGCAATCCGTGACCCCCTTTCAGGTCGTGCTTATGTTTATGGCGCAATGCGTGTTACAGGCGCTGCTGACCCCTTAAAGCCTGTTAGCGAAACAATCAAGGGTAAGCTTCCTCAGAGAACAATTGTTACAACTGCTGCTGCAGGTTATTCCTCTTATGGTAACCAGATTGGTCTTGCAACAGGTATTGTTGATGAAATTTATCACCCCGGTTATGCTGCAAAGCGTATGGAAATCGGTGCAGTTGTTGCGGCAGCTCCTCAGGAGAATGTTCGCCGTGAATGTCCCGATCCCGGTGATATAGTTATTCTTCTCGGTGGTAGTACAGGTCGTGACGGTTGCGGTGGTGCAACAGGTTCTTCAAAATCTCACACAGCAGATTCTCTTGAAACCTGCGGTGCAGAGGTTCAGAAGGGTAACGCTCCCGAAGAAAGAAAGCTTCAGAGACTTTTCAGAAATAAAGAAGCAACAAGAATGATTAAACGTTGTAACGACTTCGGTGCAGGTGGCGTTTCAGTTGCTATTGGTGAGCTTGCTGATGGTCTTGAAATTGACCTTAATGCAGTTCCAAAGAAATATGAAGGTCTTGATGGTACAGAGCTTGCTATTTCTGAATCTCAGGAAAGAATGGCAGTTGTTATTGAAAAAGAAAATGTTGAAAGATTCCTCGAACTTGCAGCAACAGAAAACCTTCAGGCTTGCCCCGTTGCAAAGGTAACAGAACAGGCAAGACTTGTTATGCATTGGAATGGCAAGGTTATCTGCGATATCAGTCGTGATTTCCTTAACTCAAATGGTGCAGACAAGCATGTTGATGTTGCAACATCAAAACCCGAAGCTTACGATAAAGAAATCAGCGGTAGCTTCACAGATAATATGAAAGCTATGGCAGATGACCTTAATATCTGCTCAAAGCGTGGTCTTTCTGAGCGTTTTGACTCAACTATCGGTGCAGGTACAGTTCTTATGCCCTTCGGCGGTAAAAATCAGCTTACTCCCATTCAGGCAATGGTACAGAAGATTTCCGTTGAGAAAAAGCATACAGACGATTGCTCTCTTATGTCTTGGGGTTATAATCCCTTTATCACAGAAAAGAGCCCCTACCACGGTGCATACCTTGCAGTTGTTGAATCAGTTTGTAAGCTTATTGCAACAGGTGCAAAATTCGAGGATGTATATCTTACATTCCAGGAATACTTTGAAAGAGTCGGCAAGGATGCAAAGCGTTGGGGCAAACCTCTCGCAGCTCTTCTCGGTGCTTTCAAAGCTCAGAAAAACCTTGGCATCGGTTCTATCGGTGGTAAGGACTCAATGAGCGGTACATTTGAAGATTTGGATGTTCCTCCCACACTTGTTTCTTTCGCAGTTACAACTGAAAAGGTTAAAGATATTGTTTCTCCTGAATTCAAAAAGGCTGGCAACAAGGTTTACCTTATTACTCCTGACTTTGATGAAAACGGACTTCCTGAAACAGACTCTCTTCTTAAAGTATTTGACAATGTTTGCGCTCTTCTTCGTGAAGGCAAAGCAGTTTCTTGCTACACACCCGGAATGGGCGGTATCGCAGAAGCTATTATGAAAATGGCTTTCGGTAACGGTTTAGGTTTCGAATTTGATTCCGCTTTAACTGTTGCAGACCTCTTCAAATATAACTATGCAACATTCCTTGTTGAAGCAACAGAAGATGTTGCAGATGCAACATTTATCGGTACTGTTACAGATAAAAAGGTTATTGCTTTCGGTGATGAAAGCATCTGCCTTAACGAGATTCTCGGAATTTACGAGGATAAGCTTGAAAGCGTTTATAGCTGTAATATTCCTGATACTACTACTCCTGTTGAGAATTTCTCATTTAATGCAACAGAGCGTAAAGCTCCTGCAATCAAGGTTGCTAAACCCAAGGTTTTGATTCCTGCATTCCCCGGAACAAACTGTGAATTTGACAGTGCAAAAGCAGTTCGTGACGCAGGCGCAGAGCCCGAAATCATTGTTATTAAGAATCGTTCATCTGCAGATATTACTGCAAGTGTTGAAGAGTTCTCAACTAAACTTAAGGATGCACAGATGATTTTCATTCCCGGTGGCTTCTCCGGTGGTGACGAACCCGATGGTTCTGCTAAATTCATTACTGCATTCTTCCGCAACGCAAAGGTTAAAGATGGCGTTACAGACCTTCTTGATAACCGCGACGGTCTTATGTGCGGTATCTGTAACGGCTTCCAGGCACTTGTTAAGCTTGGTCTTGTGCCCTATGGCAAGATTATTGATACAGATGAAAACTGCCCAACTCTTACCTACAACACAATTGCTCGTCACCAGTCAAGAATTGTAAGAACAAGAATTGCTTCTAACAAATCTCCCTGGTTGGCACTTACAGAGGTTGGCGATATTTACAATGTGCCGATTTCTCACGGTGAAGGTCGTTTCCTTGCAAGTGAAGAACTTATCAGAAAGCTTGCTGAAAACGGACAGATTGCAACTCAGTATGTTGACCTTGAGGGTAATGCAACTGTTGATGTTCACTTTAACCCCAACGACTCTATGTTTGCTATTGAGGGTATCACTTCCCCCGACGGCAGAGTATTCGGTAAAATGGGCCACAGCGAGCGTATCGGCGACGGACTTTATAAGAACGTTGAAGGTAATTATGATATTCAGATGTTCAAGGCCGCAGTTAAATATTTCAAATAAAACATAATAAACATCCCCAACAGTTTCGAGAAACTGTTGGGGATGTTATCTTTAATGTAACGAACTTGTTTGTCTTTGGGCGGCAACGAGATTTGCATATATACCACCTTGGGCGATAAGCTCGTTGTGAGAGCCTACCTCTGCAATTCTGCCTTTTTCAATAACCACAAGTCTGTTAGCGTTCTTTAGAGTTGAAAGCCTGTGGGCGATAGCAATTGTTGTTCTGCCCTCAATAAGTCTTGTTAGAGCTTCTTGGATTTTAATTTCTGTTTCAGGGTCGAGAGAGCTTGTTGCTTCGTCAAGAATAAGAATTCGCGGATTTTTAAGAACTGCTCTTGCAATGCTTACTCTCTGCCTTTCACCGCCTGAAAGGGAGTGACCGTTTTCGCCTATAACAGTATTATAACCGTCGGGAAGCTTTGTTATGAATTCGTGGGCATTTGCAGCTTTTGCCGCCGCAATAACCTCGTCAAGAGATGCATTGGGTCTTGCGTATGCGATATTATCAAAAATCGTTCCCGAGAACAAATATGTTTCCTGGAAAACAACACCGATACTGCTTCGGAGTTCGTCTTGAGGAATATCTCTTATATCAACACCGTCAATGGTTATCTTACCTAAAGACGGGTCATAAAGGCGCATACAAAGGTTAATCATTGTGGATTTACCTGCGCCCGAATGGCCAACAAGACCAATCATTTCACCGGGTTCAATATGGAGATTTATGTTTTTGAGAACGGGCTCATAGGATTTATAACCAAAGGTAACGCCGTTAAATTCAACTGCACCTGCTGTATTTATTCGTTTAGGTTCTTTTGTCAATACCATTTGGGGCGTTTCGTCAAGTATCTCATAGATTTTTACAAGGCTTGTGGAGCAGTCTGCAACTCTTCTCGGGAAAACGGACATCCAACGAAGAGGAGCGTAGAGGAAGCCTAAATACAAGTTGAATCTTGTGAGCTCACCTAAGGTTAGCTTGCCGTCAAGAACCATTTTACCGCCGATTATAAGCACAAGAAATTCGCCTAATGCCATAAAGTTACCAACGAGAGGGAAGGTGACTGCCCAATATTTTTCGTTGGAAGAGGCAACATCTGCAAGTTTTTTTGAGTATTTGGAGAATTTTTCGATTTCTCTTTCCTCATTACCGAAGGCTTTAACAACTCTGATACCTTTTATAATATCGTGGAGAATTGAAGTTGCTTTTGAATCCACTCTCCATTGTTTGCGGTAACGTAGCATTGTGCTGTGTCTGAATGTTGACATAAACAGTACGCCAATGGGAATGGGGATTAAAACTGCAAGAGTGAGAATTGCATTGGTTGAGAAAAGAATAATAAGAATAACAGTGAACATAATTACCTGTTCAATAAGGTATCGGCCCTGTTGGTTAAAGAATTCCTTTACTCTTTCGGTATCCTTTGTAACTCGGTGTATAAGATTACCTGCGGATTTTCCCGACATTGAGGAAAGGGAAAGCTCTTGGATTTTAGAATAAACAAGAGTTCTCAAGTCATTTGAAAAGCTTGACCCAACGCGGTTTGTTATACGGTTACTTATAATGCTGATAACTCTCGATAAAGCGAAGGTTACGCTCATTAAAACTGCAATAGCAATAATACCAGTTGTTCGCGATTCAAAATAGGGATTAGCATCTGCGGTGGGCACAAGATAATCATCAATGAGGATTGAGTTGAACATGGGCATAATTGCCCCGAGAATGTTTGCAAGAGTAAGAAGAAGTCCTGCACCGATAACGGATTTTACATAAGGCTTGAAATAGCCGAATGCACGGGAGAAAACATAGGATTTCTTAACGCAGAACATACACGCGTTCATACCTCTGGGGTAATGGCGGTGGCATTTGGGGCAAACAGGCAAATCGTCCATATTCATTGAAAGAAGCTCGCCACTTTCAAAGTAATGGTTAAGAACCTTTACCAGTTCGCCGATTTCTCCCACCTGACTCATTGAAAAACGGCAAATCTGAATATTTTCACTGCCGTCAGATTTTGCGCCAATGGGCTTTAACTCCAGCTTACCGCAACCGATATCAGTCAGTTGGACTGCTTCTTCTATCCCGTCAATATTAAATTTTTCTTCTTTTCCGTCAAGGGTTTTAAGAATGTAGCCGTCGCAAAGAGTCAGCGTACCGTCACAAACCTTACCCTCGGGAGAAATATCAAAATGTACGGTTTTAATTTCCATAATCAATATAAATAGGGCTCTAAAAGCCGTCTGCTCTTCTGTTCAATTTTTTCGTGGTCGGGAATGACGTAACGGTTACCGTCAACATCAAAAATAAGTAAAGTGCTTTCGTTTGCAAAACGAAGGTTTCGGGTTAAATCGCGGACAGTAAAGCTCTTATCTTTGCCGTCAATAACGGTTTCAAAATAAAAGTGTCCCATACGCTCTTTAATGCTTTTAACGGATGTAACGGTAGGGCAGTAGTATCTGTTTTGGAGTTCCTTGTTTGCCGCATCCTGAGATGCTTTGTCAAGGTCCTTCAAATCTCTTACAATGCCGATTTCGTTATCTTCAATATCGTGAACGCAAATGTATTCATCTGTAAGAGAATAGGGGTAGCTTCTTATAAGCTTAACTCTGCCTTTGTCTTCTCCGTTTGCAGAGAGAACAAGAAAACCGTTTTGGTTAAAGGAGAATTTGCATTTTTCGGAATCTAAAAATTCTATACTGAGTTTATTGTCATTCATTTGGTTTTTCCTCCTTGTCTTCAGGTTCTTCCTGTTGCTCGAGTCCTATGAATTTCAACGCTTCTTCCTGAATCTTGAAGAGCTTGTAATAAGCACCCTTCTTTTCCATAAGCTCTTCGAAGGTGCCGAATTCAATACATTCGCCATCGTCAATAACAGCAAGCTTGTCTGCATCTCTTAAAGTGGAAAGACGGTGTGCAATAGCAATTGTGGTTCTTCCTGCTTTAAGTTGTGAAAGTGAATTCTGAATATTTCTTTCAGTTTCTGTATCCATTGCGGCAGTTGCTTCGTCAAGAATTAAGATTTTCGGGTTCTGAATAATTGTTCTCGCAATAGAAATTCTCTGTCTTTCACCGCCGGATAAATCCTGACCACCTGAGCCAACCCAGGTTTCATATCCGTCGGGAAGCTTGGAAATAAATCCGTGAGCGGAAGCGGCTTTTGCGGCGGCGATAACCTCGTCATTTGTGGCCTCGGGACGAGCATAACGGATATTATCTGCAATAGTTCCCATAAATAAGAAAATATCTTGGGAAACGATACCGATGTTTTTTCTTAATTGCTTTGAAGAAAGGTCTTTAACATCGTGTCCGTCTATTTTTACAACACCTTCTTTAGGGTCGTAAAGACGGGCAATAAGGTTAGATACGGTGGTCTTACCTGCACCGGTTTTGCCCACTATACCAAGCATTTCACCCTCTTCGATTTTTAAAGAGAGGTTTTTAATAATAGGATGCGCAGGTTCATATTCAAACTGCAATTCATTAAGCTCAATTTCGCCCTTGAATTCCTCAAGAATAATCGGATCTTCCTTGTCTTTTACATCGGGCTCTGTGTCCATAATTTCAAAAACACGTTGTGCAGAGTCCACACATCTTGCCCACCAGTTTGTAACCCAGGAAAGAAATTCAATGGGGCTTTGGAGCATCTGAAGATATATAACATATGTAAGAAGTTCACCAACGGTCAGTTCGTTTGTTGTAACGCAAAGAACACCGCCGTAGCCGAGAACCAATGCACCCAAAATATAAACGAAAATTGAAAGTATGGGGAAAACTGTGTTTTCCGCGTTGGCGGCTGTAACCTCGGCTTGCTTTACTTTGCCGCTTATTTTATTGAAGGCATCAAGCTCGTCATTTTCCTTTGAAAAGGCTTTTATAATTCTGTGGCCGTTTATGTTATCGCTTACTTTTGAAGTGAGACGAGAGTTCTGCACCCAGACCTTGTGGTGCATTTTTCTGAACACCTTATCAAAAATAGGGTAACAAACGAAAATAATTGATGCGGCAACAAGTATCATTAAGGTGAGCTTAACGCTGGTTTTGAACATTATGGCTATAATGCCTACAACGGTTATGGCATTTGCAATAAGGTAGGGGAAACCGTCAACAAAGAACCAATAAATATTGTTGGAGTCCCTTGTTACACGCTCCATTAATGAACCGGTTTGCTTGTGAGTGTAAAATCCAACTGAAAGGCGTTGCATTGCCTTGAAGATTTTTATTTTAATGCTGTAAACTACGTGGGGAAGCATACCTGCAACAAGATACTGATATACAAGGGTAAAAAGCTGGTTGGAGATTTTTATAGCCGCCATTGTAAGAACAATCGTAAAAAGTCCTTTTAAAAGAGCATCATAGCCTAAAGCGTTACCGGGATTGAGCACCTCATCGTAAAGCTTTTGTGTGCTGAATTGGGGAATTAAAAGGTTCAGTCCCGTGCTTAATAAAATAAAGACAATTATGAAAATCATTTTCCATTTTACATCGCCGAAAAATGAGAAAAGTCGTTTTATTGTGGAGCTTTTATCAACACAGTCTTTGCAGAAACGCATACCGTTGGGAACGGGTGCGCCGCATTTCTGACAAGTGCTATCTTTTATATTTACTATGAATTGATTATGATTTTCGCCCTTTTTAAAGGCATTGAAGATTTTGCGGAAGGTGTCTGCTTTTTCTAAAAGTCCGATAGAAAAATATCCTAAAGAAAAATATTCGCCCCGGTACTTATAGGTTAATTGCCCCGTTGCAAGATACTGCTCGGTGAAAATTTCATCAATTTCGTTTATAGGAAGAGATGTTATTTTGCGAAGAGTGGGTTTCGGGGGAGGGGATTTCTTGTTTTTACCTTTCTTTTTGGGGAGGGGTGGCTCTTCAATCTGAGCTGTGTAAACTCCCTTTTCATCAAAGAAAATAAAGCACTCTCCGAAAGCTTCAGCCTCGTACATATCAGTTTTAAAAGAAAAGATAACAGAGTCGGTGTTAAGTCCTTCTTCTTTTAGAAGTTCTTTTACGCCGTCGGGCAAAGCACCTGTGGGCGCGAAATGCGGATGGTGAGGCTTTTTTAATTTTAACTTAAAAAGAATTTTATTTAAAATTTTCATAAGTGTCACTCACTTTGATTACATATAAAATCTACCCTATATTTTAACATAGCATATCTGAAATCACAAGTATATATACATATTTTATTGTCTTAATATTTTGTTAACATATATGAAATAAAATGTTGTCAAAACTGTATATTTAAAAGCATTTCTCTTTGTATATTTTTCCAAAAATATAAAACAAGTGTTGTATTTGTATCGAAGTGAATTGACATTCATTTTTTACTTTGATATAATAAATATCGTTAAAATGGGGTTGTAGGAGTGAAACCTATTTAACCGCTTTGATTTTTGGTAATTAAATGATTAATAAATGCGAAAGGTGTTAATTTATGGCAGTCAAAAGTGTAACAAGATTTGGTATTCAAAGAAAAATCGTTGCAAACATGACAACTGAGAGTTGGCAAAATATTCCCCACGTTAGCTACCAGTATGAGCCTGACGTAACAAAATTTGTTGAGGAATTTAAAAAATTCACTGCTGTACATCAAGGTGACAGCGGTGCGAAAATCACTTTTAATGCAGTTCTTCTTAAAGCAATTGCAGAGGCAATTGAAGAAGACCCCATTATCAATGCCCACATGCACTTCGAAAAAGGTCTTGTAAGAGGTAAGGTTACTGTATTTGATAATATCGATATTTCTGTTCCCTGGCTTCTTCCCAGCGGCGAAATGATGACCATTACAATGAAAGATATGGGTAACAAGACCCTTAAAGAAATTGCAGAATATCAGGCAGATATTAACCGCAGACTTGAAAAAACAAATCTTACAGAAGCTCTTTATTCAGTATCATTCCACGATACTGTTGAGAAGCTTAAAAAAGGCCATGTTCTTAAAGCTGTCAAAAGACTTTACGGTGCAAATACAAACAAGAGACATAAAATCCATCTTCTTAAAGGTGAGGAAAAGAAAGCTTACGAGGCAATTCCTGAAACCGACAGAATTACATACCAAGACCTTAAACAAGGTACAATTACTGTTTCCAACATCGGTGCAGACACAAGAGGTCTTTCAGGCGAATGCGCTATGCTTATGGTTATTCCGCCTCAGGTTTGCGTAATTTGTATCGGTTCAATGCAGAGAAGACCTGTCGTTGTTAAAGACGAGGAAGGTAATGAGAAGGTTGAAATCAGAACTATTCTTCCTTTAAATATCTGCTTTGACCACAGAGCACTTGACTTCGGTGAGGTAAGACCCTTTATTTCAAAAATGGAAGAATTTTTCCAGAATCCTGAGAAAATTCTTAATCTTGAAGCGTAATATATACATAATTTTTAAAGAACTCCGCCATTTTCGGTTGGAGTTCTTTTTTCGTGACTTTTTCGTGAATGTGTTTTGTAATATGTGTATAAAAAGGAATATGCAAAACTGTTGCAAATGGGGAATGTTATGTTCTTCTATTGCAAATAAATTTACTTTTATGTTATAATGCGTAAGTTAAAAAGATTTAATTTAAGGATGAATTTAATGAAGAGAAAATTAGCTGCTCTGTGCAGTGTTGTTATAGCCTTATCAATTTTTACCGCGGTTTTTACTACCGGCAAGGGTACGGAAAATAATCTTACAACCGCAACGATTAAAACATTTTATGCTGAGAATGAGGAAGAGGTTGAAAGTACGGCAAGTACCACCGGTTCTCTGGGGGACTTTTTAGGCGGAATCGATTCAGATAGTATCGGCGATATGCTGGGCGGAATAGGTTCGGGTCCTATAGGCATTTTCGGTGATTTAATCGGTGGTGTAGGAGATTCATTGGGCAATATTGATTTAGGCTCTGCTTTGGAAGGTTTAGGAAGCGGATTAAGTGATTTGTTCGGCGGTTTGCTCGGTGGTTTCGGCGAGTCCGGCACTGCTGCACCTGTTGTATCAACAACTTCTGCAGATATAGGTTTAATTATTCCCGTTCCCGCCGCAACACAGACTGTTTCCCAAACGGAAGAAATCCTTGCAACTACCGAAAGTTCGGGTTCAGGTGAAACAGTGGATTATGCGACTACATCCAACCCCTACACGAAACCTACGGCAACCTTTGTAGCAGGGGATGAAGACGAAACAATCAAATGGCTTCAATGGATTTTTATTTATACTCATTACGGCTTGAAGGATGATGGTATAACAGGTGTTCTTGATGAAGATACTGTTGCCGTTGTAAAAAAACTTCAGCATGAAAATAATTTTACTGTTGACGGAAATATAACCGAAGATGTTATCAACGCCGCAGAGGTGCTTTATTATCAGACAATTCTCGGTGATGATGTGAGTGCAATAGAGGTTCCTTCTGAAAATACTACCGGTGAAGCTGTGTCAAATCAGGCAACGGATTCCGGCGAAGGAAACGGTATTCCTGTTGCATTGCTTATAATTGTTCTTGTAATAACTTGGGTATTGGCAATTGGCGCAATTGTGATTATGTTTATTTTTAAAAAGAAACAGCTTTCTGCAAAAAAAGAGGCAGAAAACAGTGATGTAAGTAATGCTGGCTCTAATCAGCCGGAAAAAGAAAACAACAAGACTGAAATAAGCAGTATGGCTGATTTATTTGAGGATGCAGAGAAAAACAGTAAATAATTCACCCTTCGGTTAAGTGCAAAGGAGAATGTGAAATGGATAAATATTTGATTATCAATGCGGACGATTTCGGAATGAATCATTCTTCCAATATGGCGGTAATGGATTTGTTCGGGAAAGGCGGAATAACTTCATCAACGATTATGACACCGTGTCCCTGGGCCAAAGAGGCAGGTAAGTGGGCGGCTGCTCACCCTGAATATGCTGTTGGTGTTCATCTTACTTTTACAAGTGAATGGGGTAATTACAGATGGGGGCCTGTTGCACATAATAATACAGATTCTTTAAGAGACGAAGAAGATTTTATGTATTATGAGTCCGATGGGTTTGAAAAGAATTGCGATATTGACGAGGTTGAGGGAGAAATCAGGGCCCAGATTGAGCGCTTTAAATCCTTTGGTGTTGAACCATCTCACCTTGATAACCATATGGGTTCTCTTTACGGTATCGAAACAGGTCGCTTTGAGCTTCTTAACCTGACCTTTGATATTGCAGGTGAATATGGTCTTCCTTTCCGTTTCCCCGGTACATTCGTTCCCGAAATGTTCAAAAATGATACTCTTGATGTTAAAATTGACATTGACCTCATTTCAGCTGTTTTTGACAAAGTTCTCGCTTATGCAAAGAGTAAAGGCGTTGCAATGCCCGATTATCTCATTCCGGGTGAATGGAACGGTCCTCAGAATGACAGTTACGAGAATTTTAAAGAATATATCTACGAGCTTTATAAATCCTTCCCCAACGGTGTAACGGAAACTTATATACATCCCGCACTTGAATGTGACGACCTTAAAGCTATTACAGGTGCTTGGCACAGAAGAGTATGGGAGCATAAATTGTTCTCCGATCCTCAGACACTTCAGCATATTAAGGCTTGCGGTATTGAGCTTATTAACTACCGCGACCTTAAAAAGATAAAGGGATTCTAAAAAATAAACCTTTCTTTTAGTTCTTGAAAACTGAAAGAAAGGTTTTTGTTTTGTGTTTATTGTATAATTTCAAGTCCTTCAAGGAGAATTTTAAGCCCTAAAAGTATCAGGATTAATCCTCCTGCAAATTCTGCTTTTGATTTGTATTTTGTTCCGAATATATTGCCGATTTTAACGCCGATTGCGGAAAGCAAGAAAGTTATAATACCGATAAGCGCAAATGCGATGTAAACAAACCAGTCAGGCTCAAAATCCGTAAATGCGAAGCTGACACCTACTGCCAGAGCATCAATGCTTGTGGCAATTGCCATAACGAGCATTGTTTTTACGCCCAATGAACAGTTTACGTGCTCTTCATCTTTGTCAAAGGATTCCTTTATCATATTACCGCCAATAAGCGCTAAAAGAATAAATGCAATCCAATGGTCGATAGAGGTGATTTTATCAGCAAAGGTGCTTCCTAAAAAGAAGCCTGTCATAGGCATTAAAGCCTGAAAAGCGCCGAACCATAAGCCCACAAGTACGCAACTTTTAATATTGATTTTTTTAAGAGCAAGTCCTTTGCAAAGGGCAACTGCGAAAGCATCCATTGAAAGACTTACCGCAAGAAGCACAATTTCAACTAAATTCATTAAAACATCTCCGGTTTTTATGTGGAAGTGAATTATATATCAAATAACATTTTATGTCAATAAGTTGATTTTAGAATATAAAATGTGATATCATAAAAGGGATATTTAAGAGGTGCATAAAATGAAAAAAACGAAAATTAAAAGAATAATAGAAGAACGGGATGGGCCTACTGTGGAGCTTTATATTAATGAAAAAAATAAGAAGCCGAAGTACAAGAAAATTATTTTTCTAATAGGTGCAGTTTTAGTGGCTTTAGCTCTTATAATAAACTTAATCGCAGCTTCATTTTTGAATTTTTCATTATTTAAAAAAGACGGTTCAAAAGATTTTATAGAGTATTCTTATGGGGAGCAGCTTGCAGAAAATTATGAATGGACTGCACAAAAAGGTGAAGAAATACAAATTAAAAATGCTGATGGAAAATTTTTGAATGCAGTACAAATCAAAAACGAAAACATTTCCCACAGTTATATAATTATATGCCATCGATACGGCGAAAGTCCCGAAACAATGGAAAAATATGCAAAGCATTTTTATGATTTGGGTTTTAATATTATTCTTCCGTATTTGCGCGGACACGGTGAAAGCCCCTATAAAAATATTTCAATGGGTTGGGGCGATGGTGCCGATATTGTTAATTGGGTAAATAGTATAATCGAAAAAGATGAAAAAGCAAGAATTGCACTTTTCGGCGTTTCAATGGGTGCGAATGCGGTAACTCTTGCTGCTGCAGAGGATTTGCCCAGAAATGTTCGTTTCGTGATTTCGGACGGTTGTTACACTTCTCTTGAAGAATTGATTAAAGAATATATAAAAAACGAAACATCTTTATCATCGCTTCTCACAACGGAATTTGTTTCTGTTTTTGCAGAAAATTTAATAGGTGTTTACTTAAAAGATGCCGATACAATAAAAAAACTGAAAGAAATCCAGTTGCCTATAATGTTTATAAACGGCGAGAATGATGAGGTTGTACCGCCCCTTGTAAGCAAAAAACTCTATGAGAACTGCGATGCAGAGGGCGTAGAAGAAGTCATAATCGAAGAAGGTACCCACGGCAGAAATATTGAGGCAGACGAAGAAACCTATTGGTCAAGTATCGATGCATTTATATTAAATAATATTGGTATATGAAAATGCGCCTTTGGGCGCATTTTTAGTTATAATTGCGTCACAGACCCAATAATTCCGAATTTCGAATTTCAAATTCCGCATTTTTTATAAATATCCCTTGACAAATATAGTCAGCTCTGCTATAATGCACTCCTGTAAAGTTAAAGTTCTTTACAGATGTGTTTGAAAGGGGTGGTAATGTGGCTAAGAATCTTGATGTTGTTTTGCTTGCGGATTTCTATGGCGAAATGCTTACAGACAATCAGCGTAAGTTCATTGAGTATTACTATAGCGACGACCTTTCTCTTTCCGAAATTGCTCAGAACGAGGGTATCACAAGACAGGGTGTTCGTGATGCAGTCAAACGCGCAGAATCCCAACTTTACGATATGGAAAAGAAATTGGGCTTTGCAGAGCGCACAAGAAGGATTACCGAGGCTCTCGACGTTGTTATGGAAAACGTTGAGGAAATCAATAAATATAATATGAATATTTCTCTCTCCCGAGAGGTTAATGATGCAGTTGTTAATATCAAATCCGCTATAATTTCTCTGGACGAATAAAGGAGGTTGCACCGTGGCTTTTGAAGGTCTTTCCGATAGGCTCGACAATGCCTTTAAAAAATTAAAAAGTAAGGGTAGCCTTACAGAATCCGATGTCCGCGACGCTATGCGCGAGGTGCGCCTTGCACTTCTTGAGGCAGACGTAAACTACAAGGTTGCTAAAGATTTTACTAATACAGTTACCGAACGCGCTATTGGTGCAAAGGTTATGGAAAGCCTTACTCCCGCGCAGATGGTTATTAAAATCGTTAACGAAGAGCTTACCGCGCTTATGGGCGGAACTCAGGCAAGACTTTCTACCGCATCACATCCCCCAACGGTTGTTATGATGTGCGGTCTCCAGGGTTCAGGTAAAACAACCCACAGTGCAAAAATTGCTCTCAGGCTCAAAGAACAAGGTCACAGACCTCTCCTTGTTGCTTGTGACATTTACCGTCCTGCCGCTATTAAGCAGTTGCAGGTTGTTGGTGAGCAGGTTGGTGTTCCCGTTTTTGAAATGGGCACTGAAAATCCCGTTAAAATTGCAAGAGAAGCAATCAAACTTGCAAAAGACAACGGTTATGACTATGTTTTCCTTGATACTGCAGGTCGTCTTCACATTGACGAACAGCTTATGCAGGAGCTCAAAGATATAAAAGCAGAGGTTAAGCCCCACGAAATTCTCCTTGTTATCGACTCAATGCTCGGTCAGGATGCAGTTACGGTTGCTTCTTCCTTTAATGAAGCACTTGGTATTGACGGTCTTGTTCTTACAAAGCTTGACGGTGATACACGAGGCGGTGCGGCTCTTTCTGCAAGAGCAGTTACCGGTAAACCTATTAAGTTTATCGGTATCGGCGAAAAGCTCGGTGATTTGGATGTTTTCCACCCCGACAGAATGGCAAGCCGTATTCTTGGTATGGGTGACGTGCTTTCTCTTATTGAAAAAGCAGAAACCGCCCTTGATGAGAAGAAGGCAGAGCAGCTTGAAAAGAAACTTCGCGAAAACAGAATTGACCTTAACGATATGCTTATGCAGTTTGAGGAAATGAAGAAAATGGGTCCTATGAAGGACATTATTTCCCTGATTCCCGGACTTAATAAAAAAGTTAAGGACACAGATGTTGACGACAAGCAGATTGATTATACAATGGCGATAATCCGTTCAATGACAATGAAAGAACGTGAAAATCCCGAAATAATTAATCCGTCGCGTAAAAGAAGAATTGCCGCAGGTTGCGGAATGCAGGTTGAAGATGTTAACCGTCTTCTTAACCAATATCGTTCAATGCAGAAGCTTTATAAACAGCTTAACGGCAAAAACTCAAAGAAAATGATGAAACGTATGCAGCGCATGGGCTTGGGCGGAGGAATGCCCGGCGGTATGGGCGGCAGTTTCCCAATGTAAGTCTTTAAACACTTAGTGTTTAATATAAATTAGTTTATTATTATTTTACTTTTCGGAGGTAATTAAAATGGCAGTAAAAATTCGTCTTCGCCGTATGGGCGCAAAGAAAGCACCTTTCTATCGTGTAGTGGTTGCTGATTCACGTTATCCTCGTGACGGCAGATTCATCGAAGAAGTTGGTTACTACAACCCCATCAGCGATCCCGCAGAAATCAAAATCGACGCAGAGAAAGTTACAAAATGGATTCAGAACGGTGCTCAGCCCACTGATACAGTTCGCGACCTTCTCAAAAAAGAAAACATCATTAAATAATTAAGGTGACTACGATGAAAGAATTACTCGAAACAGTCGCAAAGGGACTTGTTGATGCCCCTGACGCAGTCGAGGTCACTGTTGACGAGCCCAACGAAGAGGGTGTAGTTGTTTATCATCTTCACGTCGGACCCGACGATATGGGAAGAGTTATCGGCAAGCAAGGCAGAATTGCAAAAGCAATCCGTACTGTTATGCGTGCCGCGGCAATCCGCAAGGACGTCAAAGTTCAGGTGGACATCGATTAATGAAAGGAAAAATGGGCTGTTTACAGCCCATTTTTTATTAGATTATGATTAAAGATTTTCTTGAAATCGGGCAGATTGTTAGCACTCACGGAATAAAGGGTGAGGTGCGTCTTAACCCTTGGTGTGATTCGCCCGAATTTGTTAAAAAGTTTAAAACTCTTTACCGTGATGAAAAGGGAGGCGACAGTTTTAAAATTGTTGCCTGCCGTCCTCACGGTAATGTTGCTGTGCTTAAAATCGAGGGTGTTGACACTGTTGAGGATGCACAGAAATTAAGAAATACCATTCTTTATATGAAGCGAACAGATGTTGATTTGCCCGAGGGCAAATGGTTTGTTTCAGAGTTAATCGGTTGCACTGTTTTAGATTTTGATGATAACAGTATTTGTTACGGTAAAATTAAAGATATTGAAAGCTATGCGGCAAATGATGTATGGTACATTGAAACTGCTGACGGCAAAGAGGTTCTCATTCCAGCAATAAAGAATGTTGTTATCCAGTGCAATGTGGCAGAAGACAAAGTGTTCATTCGTCCGTTAAGGGGGCTTTTTGATGAGGATTGATATATTGACTCTTTTTCCCGAAATGTGCGAGGCGGTAATGAGTGAAAGCATAATCGGCAGAGCGAGAAAATCGGGAAAGGTAGAAATGAATTTTCACCAAATTCGTGATTTTGCAATAAACAAGCATAATCAGGTTGACGATACACCCTACGGTGGCGGTGCAGGTATGCTTATGATGGCTCAACCTATTTATGAGTGCTTTATGAAGGTCTGTGATGAAGCAGGCACAAAGCCTCATTTCATTTATATGTCACCCTGCGGAAAAACTCTTAATCAGGAAAGAGTTAAAGAGCTTTCAAAAATGGAGAATATCGCCATTCTTTGCGGCAGATATGAGGGTGTTGACCAAAGGGTTATTGATGAAATTGTTGACGAAGAAATTTCTATTGGTGACTATGTTGTAACCGGCGGTGAAATGCCTGCAATGATTCTTGCAGATGCGGTTTCACGTATGCTTCCGGGAGTTCTTTCTGAGCCGGAGGGCTTTATGGGAGAAAGTCATTATTCTTCTCTTCTTGAATACCCTCAATATACAAAACCACCCGTTTGGCACGATATAGCAGTTCCCGATGTTCTTACCTCGGGTCACCACGCCAATATAAAAAAATGGCAGAGAGAGCGTTCTATTGAAAGAACCTTTGAGCGTCGTCCCGAGCTACTTGAAAACGCGGAGCTTGATAAAAAAGAAAAGGCGTTTTTGGAAGAACTTAAGAAGAACAAATAAATAATTGTTTATGTTTAATAATAACAATCTACAATTGTAGTTAACTTGCACAAAACACGCCTTTGAAATTTCAAAAGGTTTAGTATTCCATCCGAATTATTGGTTTTTAGGCAAAAGGTTGGTCTTTTTTCGTTGACTAAAAATGATTTGGTGGTATAATATAGTAAGTGGTTTGCAGATTTCTGCACTCATAACAGTAAGAAATAATTCAATGTTATAATTTTGAATGTGGGAGAATTATTATGTACGTTAAAGATGTAACAGTTAAAAATCAGGTAGGTCTTCATGCACGTCCCGCTACTTTCTTTATCCAGAAAGCTAACGAGTTCAAGTCTTCAATCTGGCTTGAGAAGGAAGAAAGAAGAGTTAATGCAAAGAGTCTTCTCGGCGTTCTTTCTCTCGGCATTATGGGTGACACCGAAATCCGCATTATTGCAGGCGGTGTTGACGAAGAACAGGCGGTTAATGCTCTCGTTGCTTTGGTAGACAGCGGTTTCGCAGAAGTTTAATTCAGATTTTAAAGCGGTAAAGGGTGACCTTTACCGCTTTTTTAATGCGGAATTCGGAATGCGAAATGCGGAATTAAGCTTCGCAAACTTTTAACTTATAACTATTAACTTTTAACTTGAAAGGAGTGAGTATATATGACAGAGAGATTGAGAAAGCTTAAAGATAAAGCTAATAAATTGCCTTTAAGTCCCGGTGTTTATATTATGAAAGATAAGAGCAATGAAATAATTTACATCGGTAAAGCGAAAGTTTTGAAAAACCGAGTAAGCCAATATTTCGGTGCTCAGGAAAAGCATCTTCCCAAAGTACAGAAAATGGTGGAGAATGTGGAGGATTTTGACTATATACTCACAGACAGCGAATTTGAAGCACTTGTCCTTGAATGTAGCCTTATAAAGCAGAATATGCCAAAATACAACATTCTTTTAAAGGATGACAAGGGTTTTAGCTATATTAAAGTCACAAAAGGCGATTGGCAGAATATTTATCCTGTTTTGCAGAAAGATGATGAAGATGCGGAGTATATAGGTCCATATACTGCAGGCTATTCAGTTACCCGTGCTGTTGAAGAAGCAAAAAAGGTTTTTAAATTACCCACTTGTGGGAAGGTGTTTCCTCGTGATATCGGCAAAGGCAGACCGTGTCTTAACTTCCATTTGGGAATTTGTTGTGCACCTTGTTCGGGAAAACTTAAAAACAGTGAATACAAGAAAAATGTTTCTGATGCTCTTGATTTCTTAAAAAACGGCAGTAGGGAAACCATAAGAAAATTAACCGAGCAAATGAATGAAGCGGCGGAAAATCTTGAATTTGAAAAAGCGGCAAAAATCCGCGATACCATAAAAAGTATTGAGAAAGTCGGAAGCAGTCAAAAGGTTGTATCTTCAACTTATAAAGAACAAGATGTATTTGCCCTTTCGGTTATGGACGGAAAAGCCTGTTTTGCAGTTCTTCGCTTTGAGGATAACCGACTTTTTGATACAGAGCATTTCTTCGCTGAAGAGGGCGATAAAATCTCTGAAATGCGTGAAGAATTTATTACTTCTTACTATTCAATGAACAGAAAAATTCCTCCGAGAATTGAAATTGACGGAGAAATTGAAGACAAAGAAAATATAGAAAAATGGCTTTCCGAAAAGCGTGGTACCAATGTAAATATTGTTATACCCCAAAAAGGTGTTCAGGCAAAATTGGTTGAAATGTGTAAGTCGAATGCTTCACAAAAGCTTCTTGATAAATACAGAGTAAATGACAGAAACCGAGAAGCACTTGAAGAGCTTTCGCTTCTTCTTGGTATGTCAAAAACACCAGAATACATTGAAGCCTACGATATTTCCCATACAGGCGGAAGCGACAATGTAGCAGGTATGGTAGTTTTCAAGGACGGAAAACCACTTAAAGCTGCCTATCGCCGATTTGCCATAAAGGGATTCAGCGGTCAGGATGATTACCGCTCTATGAATGAAGTGCTTTCCCGCCGTTTTGACGAATACTACGCCCACAAAGAAAAGGGCGAAACCGTTGGCTTTGCAAGGCTTCCTGATTTGATTTTGCTTGACGGTGGCAAGGGTCAGGTTAACGCAGTTTTACCGCTTTTAAAGGAATATAACATCGATGTTCCCGTTTTCGGTATGGTGAAAAACAGCAAGCACAGAACCTCTGCAATTTCCACAGCAGGCGGCAGAATAGATTTTAATGCAAGAAAAAAAGCCTTCCAGCTTGTAACTAATATTCAGGATGAGGTTCACAGATTTTCTGTTGCATATCACCGCAAAAAGCATACAAAATCCGCCCTTACCGCATCTCTTACAGATATTAAGGGCATAGGCGAAAAGAAAGCAAAAAATCTTATAATAAAATTCAAAACAATGGACGCCATAAGAAATGCTACAAAAACAGAATTGATGAGCGTCCCCGGTATAACGGAAGTAAATGCAATTGAAATAATCAAAGCCTTCAGGGGTGAATAAAAGTAACAAGGAACAGACCTCAAAAAGTCTGTTCCTTGTTTTTATCTGTATTCAAAATTCCAATCAGGTTCGCCGTCGCAGTTCTCTTTCATTTTTTCATTCCAATTACAGAAAATTTCAAAATGTTCATCGCTTAAAAACATAGGAAGATATTTATCAAAGTTAGGGGATAAAGGCATATCCTTTATGTTATCAATAGGTGTGAAGAAAACCTCGCCTTCGTCTGTGCTTTCTAAAAGCTCACCGCTGTATTCGTCGGTTTTATAAAAAAATACAATATATTTATCGTTGGATTCGGTGTTGTGCCAATGGACACAACCGCAGTATTTCAGGTTTTTAACGGTAAGACCTGTTTCCTCTTTAACCTCTCTTACAGCACTGTCATAAAAGCTTTCGCCGTCTTCAACGTGACCGCCGGGGAAGGTTATACCGCACCAATATTTAATTCTTCTCTGCACCAAAACCTCTTTTGTTTCAGGATTTTGCACCATAACCATATTTGTAAGTTCTATTTTTGGCATTGTGGATTCTCTTTTCGTAGGTTTGTTTATTTCAATATTATCATCGCAAGATTTAGTTGTCAAATTTCTTTTAAAAACTTGACAAACATAGTGAGAAAATGTAATAATAAACTGATATTATGTGTCATAAAGAATTATAATATTTATATATTAAATATACGGAGGTGTTGGCTGATGCGCGTTATAACAGGCTCTGCCCGAGGCAGAAGGCTTAAAACCCTCGAGGGCGATAGTGTCAGACCTACAACCGATAAAGTTAAAGAATCAATTTTCAATATTATTCAATTTGATATTGAGGGCAGACGTGTGCTTGATATGTTCTGCGGCTGCGGTCAGTTGGGTATTGAAGCATTGAGTCGCGGTGCGGCTTCTGCAGTATTTGTTGATATTTCCCGTGCTTCAATTTCCGTTACTGAAGAGAATCTCACAACTACAGGATTCAGAAATGTTTCAAAAACAGTTCTTGCAAATTCTCTTGAATATCTTGACAGAACCTCAGAGATTTTTGATATTGCTTTCCTTGACCCGCCTTATCACGCAGGTATTATGGAGGATGCAATTGAAAGAGTTTCGCCCCATATTGCAGATGGTGGCATAATCGTTTGCGAAACCGGTGAAAGAGAGGTTCTTCCCGAGGATATTGAGGGCTTTACCTCAAAACGCTATAAATACGGCAAAATTGCTTTGACCGTTTACAGAAAGGATGCATAATATGGGTAAAACGGTTGTGTGTCCCGGTAGCTTTGACCCGCTTACCATAGGGCATCTTGATATTATAACTCGTTCAGCAAAGCTTTTTGACAAGGTTATTGTGGTTGTAATGCGAAATCCCAATAAGGATGTTGGTAGCTTTACAATAGAAGAACGTGTTGATTTTATAAAACGTTGCACAAAGAATTTAAAAAATGTATCTGTGGACAGTTATGCAGGACTTCTTGCAGATTATGTTCGTGAAAAAGGTGCATCAGCGGTTGTTAAAGGCTTGAGAGCTATTTCCGATTATGACGATGAATTCCGTCAGGCTTTAACCAACCAGAAGCTTAATTCCGAAATGGAAACAATTTTTATGGTTTCAAACGCGGAGCATATGTTCTTAAGCTCCAGCGTAGTTAAACAAGTTTGCAGATTGGGTGGAGATGTTTCTACATTTGTTCCCGAGGAAATCTGTGACGATATAGTAAAAAGATTATCCAGAAAATAAGAAAGGATGTTTTTATAATGGGTACAAGTATTGTGGAAAAATCTCTTGCTGATATGGAGCAGCTTATTGACGAGGCGAAATCAGTTCCCTTCTCAACAAAAACTCTTATGGATACAGAGGAGCTTTCAAGACTTATTGAGGACATTCGTCTCAATATGCCCGAAGAAATTACTCAGGCAAAGAGAATTGCTCAGGAAAGACGAGATATTCTCGATCAGGCACAGCTTGAAGCTGAAGATATCGTGAATAAAGCACGTCAAAGAGCAGACATTATGATTGAAGAACACCAGATTACAAAAGAAGCTAAAAGTGCTGCGGAAGATATTTTCCGTCAAACAAAAGCAGAAGCAGATGCACTTCTTTCATCTGCAAAACAGCACGCTGAAGAAATTACACTTAAAGCGGAAAAATGGTCAAACGATATCAGAAGAAACGCAAGCTCTTATGTTGAGACAATTATCAGAGATACTGATGAAACTCTCACAAACAGCGTTAATGATATCAGAAAACTTCGCCAGAGTGTTAAAGAGGCACTTGCACACAACGGTGCTTCAAGACCCAACTTTAATGACTAAGGTGAATTAATAAATGGAAAAAGAAAAGCTTTGTTTGCGTTGTATGCGGAAAATAGGTGATAATGACAGTTGTCCCTATTGCCGCAAAGAAAACAGCGAACCGCAAAAGGAACCCTATTTGCCACTTAAAACCGTTGTTGGCGGCAGATACCTTGTGGGAAAGCTCGTTGCTTCAAACAGTGAAGGTTCTACTTACTATGCTTTTGATATGGAGAGAAAAACTCCCGTTACCTTGAGAGAACTTTTTCCAAAAGGAATTCTTTCAAGAGGCGAGGGTAACTATTGCCTTGTCAACATAGGAAAAGCATCGGAATTTATTGATGCAAAGGAAGAGTTTGTCAAACTTTGGACTGCTTTGACAGAGATTAAGGGATTTACTGCCCTTACGGAAGTTTACGGACTTGTGGAGGATTTAGGAACTGTTTATGCTGTAAGTGAATATTTGGGTGAGGGCAAAACCTTGCGTGAATATCTTTTGGAGCAGGAGCAGGGTTACATTTCCTGGGAGGAAGCGCGAGTTCTCTTTATGCCCGTGCTTTCAGCTTTGGGTGAACTTCATAATGCAGGTATTATTCACGGCGGTATTTGTCCCGAAACGCTTATTCTCGACAAAAATGACAGACTTCGTATTTCAGGTTACTCTATTGAAGAGGTGCGCCGTCAAAAGAGCATAATGGAAAGCGAATTGTTTGACGGTTATGCGGCTGTTGAGCAGTATGGCTTCAGTGAAGGCTTGAGCACAAGCACAGATATTTATGCCTTTTCCGCGGTTCTTTACAGAGCTCTTATAGGTAGCGTTCCGCTGAGCTCTGCTTCAAGACTTACTAACGATAAGCTTATGATTCCCGGTAAATTTGCAGAGCAGTTACCGGCGTATGTTATAAATGCTCTTGTAAACGGATTGCAGATTTTACCTGATGACAGAACCGTTACTTCTGAGCAGTTGAGAGATGAGCTTTCTGCATCTCCTGCGGCGGCAGGAACTGCATCGGAAGCATATTCTTCAATGTACGCTTCACAAACGGAAGATGTGGATGACACTGTTGTGGAAGAGGTTGCTTTGGAAGAAGATTCCGAAGAGGAACCTGATACGCCGAAAATCCGTAAGAGTACAATCGCAGTTTTTGTTATAAGTGTCGTTCTTGCTCTTGCGATTCTTGTTGTTGCGCTTTTCGGAATAAAAGGTTTTTCTGACGGTAATGAAGAAGAGAGTACCACGGAAGAAACAACGGGATTTGTTTCCAATGACGAAACTCAAGGTGAAATCGGAGCTTCAAGTATTACTGTTCCCGATTTCAGAGGTAAAGAGTACGACGATATAAAGACCGATACAACATATAACGGTTTCCTTGTTTTCAAAACAGAATATGTTGACAGCGATGAAGATAAAGGTACAGTTATTTCTCAGGACATAACAGAAGGAACTATCGTTTTTGAAGAAAGAAATATAACCTTGAGAATCAGTAACGGTAGAGAAGTTCCCAATGTTCTGAATCAACCTCTTAAAGAGGCTGTTTCTGATTTGAAAGCCGCAGGCTTTAAAAAGGTTGAAACTGTTGCAGGAAACTTCGCAGATAATGAAGATGATTCCTTGATGGTTTACAGTGTTGTTTGTGAGGACTCTGATACTGATAACTGGGTTGCAATTCCCGATGACAGACGTCTTTCCGTAAGTGACAAGATAATCGTTTACTATTACGGTGAATATGTTGAAACTACAGAAGCAACAACAGAAGAAGCCGAAGAACTCCCGGAAGATGAACCAGTTGACGATGATGAAAACAGCGATTCTTCCGAAGAAGAATAAAAAATAAAAAAACACTTGACAAACAGTAACAAAGTTGGTATTATATCAAGGCAATAAAGCAGAACTGTTCCGTTCTCACCAACCGAGAGTATTGTTTGGTTAATAGTTTCAATGTTAAACGCCATAGGTGCGTTTTGAAGCTCGAACGGAATTTCTGTTCGAGCTTTTCATTATTTTTTGGAGGTGCTTAGGTATTAGCAAGGAGAATCAAATCAACGAAGAAATCAGAGATAAAGAAGTCAGAGTTATTTCTGCAGAGGGTGAGCAAATCGGCGTTATGTCCGCAAAAGAAGCTATCGCTTTAGCAGAAAGAAGCAATCTTGACCTTGTTAAAATTGCTCCCAATGCAGTTCCCCCTGTTTGCAAAATTATGGACTACGGTAAGTTCAAATTCGAACAGGCGAAGCGCGAAAAAGAAGCAAAAAAGAAACAAAAGGTTATGGATATCAAAGAGGTTCGTTTATCTTTGAATATCGACACAGGTGACTTTAACACAAAGGTTAACCACGCTCTCCGTTTCTTAAAGGACGGCGACAAGGTTAAGGTGTCAATTCGTTTCAGAGGCAGGGAGATGGCACACACCGAACACGGCACTACAATTATGCAGCGCTTTGCAGAAGCCTGTTCCGAAAACGGTTCTGTTGAAAAAGCTGCCAAACTTGAAGGTCGTCAAATGCTTATGTTCCTTGTTCCGAAAGCATCCAAGTAATTGCAATATTAAGGAGGATTTTATTATGCCTAAAATCAAAACTCACTCAGGCGCTAAAAAGCGTTTCAAAATGTCTAAAAACGGTAAGCCGATTCGCGCACACGCAAATAAGTCACACATCCTTACCAAGAAAACAACAAAACGTAAAAGAGGTCTTCGTAAGACTAATGTTGCAGACGTTACAAATCAGAAGCAGATTAAACGTCTCATTCCTTATAAATAAGAAGAATACGGTAGGAGGTAACTTATAATGGCACGTATTAAAGGTGCGATGATGACTCGCAAAAGAAGAAATAAAGTTCTTAAACTCGCAAAGGGTTATTATGGCTCAAAGAGCAAGCTCTTCAAAACAGCTAAACAGGCTGTTATGAAAAGCGGTAACTATGCTTACATTGGCCGTAAGCAGAAAAAGAGAGATTTCCGTCGTCTTTGGATCACAAGAATCTCTGCTGCTTGCAAAATGAATGGTATCAATTATTCAACATTCATTAACGGTCTTAAAAAAGCAGGTATCGAGCTTAACAGAAAAATGCTTTCAGAGATTGCAATCGCAGATCCCGAAGGATTCGCAGCTCTCGTTGAAAAAGCAAAAGCAGCTCTTTAATAATCAAGAATTGCGCCCGACCAAGTTTTTTGGTCGGGCGTAAGATGTTTTTTTGAAGTATGGAAAAAATTACAAGTAAAGCAAATGACCGCATAAAATATGCGGTGAAAATTCGTGAAAATACCTCTTTCAGAAAGCAGGAAAATCTGTTTTTTGCAGAGGGGGCAAGGCTTTGTTTTGATGCCGCTTCAAGCGGTGTTGAGGTTGCAGAATTATATGTAACAGAAAAAGCGCTTTCAAAATATGAAGAATATGTGCGTTTGGTAAGTGATTCTGCCGAGCGTTCCTTTGTTGTGTCCGAAGATGTAAGTGAAAAACTCTCCGATACAAAGAATAGTCAGGGCGTTTTTTGCCTGTGCAAAATGCTTGACAAAAAAACAAATATAGGTAAAATGAAATACAATGGGAAATATATTGCCTTAGAAGGTGTTTCAAATCCTGCCAATTTCGGTGCAGTTGTAAGAACTGCCGAAGCGGTGGGACTTGATGGCGTTATTGTCAGCGGCGGTTGCGATATTTATAATCCGAAATCTCAAAGAGCCGCTATGGGTTCACTTTTCAGACTTAATGTCATTGAAACAGACAATTTGCCCGAAACCTTAAAGGCACTTGCAGAAAAAGGAATGTCTGTATTGGCAGGTGTTCCCGATTCTGATGCCGAAAAAATAACGGAAGTTGATATGAACGGCGGAATTGTAGCTGTTATAGGTAACGAGGGTAACGGTATTACCGAGGAAACCTGCAATGCGGCAACAAAGCTTGTTACAATTCCTATGAAAGGCAGAGCGGAATCCCTTAACGCTGCCGCTGCTGCTTCAATTATTATCTGGGAAATGATGAGATGAGTGTTTGTCCTGTTGAATATTGGATATGGTTGCAAAATGCATTGGGCGCCGGTGCGCGTACCGATGAACTTCTCTCATATTTCAAAAACCCTGAAGATATGTATAAAGCAGGGGAATATGAATGGCGTTTATCAGGACTTTTAACCCAGCGAAAGATTGAATTATTAAAAAACTCTACTTTTGAAAAAACTACCGAGATAATAAACGAATGCCGTCAGAAAGGGTACAAAATAATAACTCCTGACGATAATCTTTTCCCGGACAGATTAAAGTACTTACCCGATATGCCTCTTGTTCTTTACGGAGTTGGCGATTGTTCTGTTATGAATGATGTCGTGAGTATCGGTATGGTTGGCACAAGAGATGCAAGCAATTACGGAATTGAAACTGCTCAAAAGCTTTCCTTCCTATTAGCCCTTTCGGGTGCGACAATTGTAAGCGGTGGAGCCTTGGGTATTGATAGCGAAGCTCATGCAGGTGCGATGCTTGCCAAAGGAAGAACCCTTGCCTTTTTAGGTTGCGGACTTTCTGTGAATTATCTTATGGAAAATGCTGCTCTCAGAAGAGCTATAACAAGATACGGCGCAGTTGTGACTGAATACTCACCTTTTACGACTGCAAGCAGGACCACGTTTCCAACAAGAAATCGCCTTATTTCAGGTGTTTCTTTAGGTGTTGTGGTTGTTGAAGCAGGTATTAAAAGCGGTTCTCTTATTACGGCTAATTTTGCACTTGACCAAGGAAAAGATGTTTTTGCCGTACCCGGTGATATTGTCCGTTCATCCTTTGACGGAACAAATCATCTTATTAAAAATGGTGCAAAACCTGTTTTTACCGCAGAGGATGTATTGAGTGAATATGAATATCTCTATGGCGATTTGCTTGATTTATCAAACGCTAAAGTAGCTGTTGCATCTGTTCCTTATGTTAATTACAGAAAAAAGAAATCAAAACCTCAATCTGACGAAAGCAAAAAAGAAACTGCAATAAAAACAGAAAAAACGCCGGTAAAGAAAGTTGATAAGAAAACTCTTCCCGAAGATGTAAGCGAAGAAGCCAAGATCGTTTATTCGGTATTGAATGAGAACGGCATTCATATTGATGATATTGTAAGGGAAACAAATTTAAAAATGAATATTGTACTGTCTTCGCTGACTGAACTTGAATTATTGGATTTCGTTCAGTTGGAAAGTGGTAAAAAATATAAAATAATTTAATGTATTTATACAAGAGAAAATGAAAGGATGAAACCAATGTCCAAACTTGTTATTGTTGAGTCTCCTGCGAAAGCAAAGACTATTAAAAAATATCTTGGCAGTGAATATGATGTTGTGGCTTCAATGGGTCATATCAGAGATTTACCTGCCGCTAAACTTAATGTTGATGTTAAAAACGATTTCAGTCCTAAATATGCAATTATCAAGGGAAAGGAGAAACTTGTCAAGGACCTTAAAGAGAAGGTTGGAGGTTGTGACAAGGTGTATCTCGCAACTGACCCGGACCGCGAAGGAGAAGCAATTTCATGGCATCTTGCAACAGTTCTCGGTCTTGACCTTAAGGATAAAAACAGAGTTAAATTCAACGAGATTAACGAAACAAGCGTTAAACGCGGAATCAGCAATCCCGAGGTTGTTGATATGGGTCTTGTTGATGCTCAGCAGGCTCGCCGTATTCTTGACAGACTTGTAGGTTACAGACTCAGTCCGTTTATTTCTCAAAAAATAAGAAGAGGTCTTTCTGCAGGCCGTGTGCAAAGCGTTGCAGTTCGTCTTATTGTTGACCGTCAGGAAGAAATTGAAAAATTCAATCCCGAAGAATACTGGTCAATTGATGCAAAGTTCCTTTCAAACAGAAAAACTTTGAGCGCATCTCTTACTGCAGATGAAAACGGTAAAGTAAAAATAGAAAATAAAGAGCAGGCAGATTCTTATCTTTCTCGCCTTGACGGTGCGGTTTATACTGCGACAAGCGTTAAAAAGGGCACAAGAAAGAAACAACCTGCACCACCATTTATTACTTCTTCAATGCAACAGGAAGCTTCAAGAAAGCTCAATTTCCAAGCACAGAAGACAATGAAAGTTGCCCAGGAGCTTTATGAAGGTATTGAACTTGCAGGCTATGGTATGACAGGTCTTATTACCTATATGAGAACTGACTCTCTTCGTATTTCCGAAGAAGCAAGAGCCGCGGCAAATGAATTTATCACAAAAGAATACGGTGAAAAGTATCTTCCCGAAAAGCCTCGCTATTTTAAAACAAGAGCAGGTGCTCAGGATGGTCACGAAGCAATCAGACCTGCAAATGTTGCAATTACACCTAAAATTGCAAAAGCAAGTCTTACAAATGACCAGTATAAGCTCTATAACCTTATCTGGTGCAGATATGTGGCATCACTTATGGCACCTTGTGTTCAGGATACCGTTAAGGTTGAAATTACTGCTCAAAAAGAGGGTACAGAGGGTTACTGCATGTTCTCTGCAAGCGGTTATTCAATCAAATTCGATGGTTTCACTGCTCTTTATGAGGATGTTACTGCTGACGATGAAAATGATAGCACAATTCCTGAAGTAAAAACGGGTGATGTTCTCAAACTTAAAGATGTTAAAGGAAATCAGCACTTTACTCAACCCCCTTCATTCTATACAGAAGCATCTCTTATTAAAACACTTGAGGAAACCGGTGTTGGTCGTCCCAGTACCTATGCTTCAATTGTAACAACAATTATCAAGAGAGAATATGTAAAGCGTGAAGGTAAGCTTCTTAAGGCTACTGAACTCGGTATAGCAACAACAAATCTTCTTAAAGAAAAATTTCAGAAAATTGTTAATGCAAAGTTCACTGCATCAATGGAAACAAAGCTTGATGAAATTGATGAAGGTAAAACAAACTATATCGAAATGCTTCATGAATTTTATGACGATTTGGAGAATACACTCTCTAAAGCAAAAACAGAAATGCAAGGTCAGAAAATTCAGCTTCAGGAAGACATTACCGATATCAAATGCGAAAAATGCGGCAGAAATATGGTAGTTAAAGTGGGCAGATTCGGAAAATTCCTTGCTTGTCCTGGTTACCCTGAATGTAAAACAACAAAGCCTCTTGTTGAAGAAACAAATGCTACTTGCCCTGTTTGCGGCGGTAATGTAATCGGTAAGAAATCAAAACGCGGTTTCCAATTCTACGGTTGCAGTAATTATCCCGAATGTAATTTTATGACATGGGATAAACCTACAGGAGAAAACTGCCCCAAATGCGGTAAATCACTCTTTAAGGGTAAAGGCGGAATAGTTACTTGTTCAAGTGAAGCTTGTGATTATTCATTTAAAGCTGCTCGTAAAAATGCAAAAAAATCACAGGAAGATAAAAATGACTGATAAAAAAGCTGTTGTTATCGGCGGAGGTCTAGCAGGGGTTGAGGCTGCAAATCAGCTTAGTAAAAGAGGAATTAAGGTTACTCTTTACGAAATGAAACCCAAAAGGTTTTCTCCTGCCCATAAAAGCGAAAAATTAGGCGAGCTTGTTTGCTCCAACTCTCTTAAAGCGGCTCGGTTAGGGTCTGCGGCAGGGCTTTTGAAAGCAGAAATGCGACTTTTCGGTTCTGTTTGTCTTGATGCGGCAGAAGTAGCCCAAGTTCCTGCAGGTGGTGCTCTTGCAGTTGACAGAGATGTGTTTTCAGATCTCATTACTGAACACATTGAAAATGACCCAAATATCACTCTTGTTCGTCAGGAAATAATGGAAATTCCCGAAAGCGATATTGTTATAATCGCTGCAGGTCCTTTGATGAGCGATGCTTTAGCCGGGGAGGTATCCAAGCTTTGCGGAAAAGAGTTTCTCTCTTTCTACGATGCCGCAGCACCTATTGTTACCGCAGAAAGTATAGATATGGAATTCGCCTTCACCCAATCGAGATATGACAGAGGCGGCGAGGACGATTATATAAACTGCCCTCTCAATAAAGAAGAATATGAAGCGTTTTATGATGCTCTTATAAATGCCGAGAGTGCCGAACTTCATTCCTTTGATAAGAAAAAGGATGTTTACGAAGGGTGTATGCCAATTGAGGTTCTCGCTTCTCGCGGTAAAGATGCAATGCGCTACGGTCCCTTAAAACCTGTTGGACTTACTAATCCCAAAACAGGCCACAGACCTTGGGCAAATCTTCAGCTTCGTAAAGAGAATAAAGACGGCACAATGTATAACCTTGTGGGCTTCCAGACCAATTTGAAATTCCCTGAGCAGAAAAGAGTTTTCTCAATGTTTCCTGCTCTTAAAAATGCGGAGTTTGTAAGATACGGCGTTATGCACAGAAATACATTTCTCAATTCACCCGGTCTTTTAAATCAGGATTTCAGTATGAAGAAAGCGCCTCATATATTTTTTGCAGGGCAGATTTCCGGTGTGGAAGGGTATATGGAATCCGCCGCATCGGGTATTCTTGCAGGATACAATGCCGCAAGAAGAATTTTTGGTGAAGAGCCTTTAAGCCTTCCGAAAATCACGATGTTGGGTGCGCTTTCTCAATATATCAGCGATGAAACAGTTAAAAACTTTCAACCTATGGGTGCGGCAATAGGAATAATCGACCCATTGGATGAAAGAATTAAAGATAAAGCGGAACGCTACTTAAAAGTGGCAGAACGCAGTCTTGAATATTATAAAACTATAAAAATTTAAGGAGGCAATTATGGATTTATCAGTTTTTGAAGAATTAATCGGTTATGAATTTAAGGATAAAGAACTGCTTACAAGAGCATTGACCCATTCTTCTTATGCCAATGAAAATAAATTGCCTCACGATAACGAAAGACTTGAATTTTTAGGGGATTCCGTTTTAGGTTTTGTTACGGCGGAATATCTTTTTGAAGAATTCAAGAATCGTCCCGAGGGTGCGCTTACAAAGCTTCGTGCGGCAGTTGTTTGCGAAAAATCTCTTTTCAAGTTTGCCGAGAAAATAAAATTAGGTGAATTTATTCTTATGGGAAGAGGTGAGGAGCATACAGGGGGCAGAAACAGACCCTCAATTGTTTCCGATGCTTTTGAAGCGGTTATTGCGGCAATGTACCTTGATGGCGGAATTGAGGTTGTGAAACCCTATATTCTCGGCTTTATTAAAGACGCCGTAAAGAGAGAGGCTAGCTTTAAAGATAATAAATCCCTTCTTCAAGAAGAAATTCAAAAAGAAAAGGGTAACACTCTTTCTTATGAAGAGGTTGGAGAGTTCGGTCCTGACCACGATAAAACATTTAAGTTTGTTGTTAAGCTTAACGGCGAAATTGTAGGTAAAGGCGAAGGCAGAACAAAGAAAGAAGCAGAGCAAGCGGCGGCAGGGGACGCTCTTACAAAAATAAAAAAATGAAACACGCGAATATTTCACTTTTTGTTCCTCACCAGGGTTGCCCCCATCAATGCTCTTTTTGCAATCAGAAAACCATTTCGGGTTCTGTTAAGGAGTTAACACCCCAAGAGGTAAAAGAAACCATTGAAAAAGCTGTGAATGATGGTGTTGATCCTCATAATACAGAAATTGCCTTTTTTGGTGGTAGCTTTACGGCAATTGAAAGAGATTATATGCTTTCTCTTCTTGAAGTGACTAAGCCTTTTATTGATGATGTTGATTTTTGCGGAATAAGAATTTCTACCCGTCCCGATGCAATAGATGAGGAAGTTCTCCAAATTCTTAAAGAGTATAAAGTTACTTCCATAGAGCTTGGGGCACAAAGTACCGATTCACAGGTTCTTTTATTAAATCACCGTGGGCATACCCGCGATGATATAATAAAAGCATCAAATTTAATAAAAGAAAACGGTTTTTCATTAGGACTTCAGATGATGACGGGGCTTTTGGGTGATACACCCGAAAAATCTCTTAAAACAGCGGAAGACATTATAGCTTTAAAGCCTGATACAGTTCGTATTTACCCTACAATTGTTTTAGAGGGTACATATCTTGGAGAACTGTATAAAAAAGGCGAGTACAAGCCTCAGACATTGGAAGAGGCAACAGAGCTTTGTGCGGTTCTTTTGAAACGTTTTTATGATGAGAATATAACAGTTATTCGCTTAGGTCTTCACTCGGGCGGTAATGTTGAGGACGGCTACCTTGCAGGTCCGTATCACCCCGCTTTCGGTGAGCTTTGCGAATCAAAAATATATTTAGAAAAAGCAAAAGAAATTCTCTTGGAAAAATACCCCGTTGAGAATAAAAATATGTGCTCTCTTTCACAGAAAAAGATAATTAATCTTTATGTAAACGACCGTGAGATTTCTAAAATGATAGGTCAGAAGAGTACAAATAAAATTGCTCTTAAAAGAGCAGGGTGGGAAGTTTCTGTTAAGGGAATGAAAACACTCAACAAGTACGAACTAGTAGTTGAATAAGATGAAAGGTAGAAAACCAAATGTATCTTAAAGCGATAGAAATGCAAGGCTTTAAGTCCTTTCCGGACAAAACCGTTTTGCAATTCGGAAAAGGTATAACGGCAGTTGTGGGCCCCAATGGTAGCGGAAAGAGTAATCTTTCCGATGCTATGCGTTGGGTTTTGGGTGAACAGTCCACAAAGAATCTGCGCGGTTCCAAAATGGAAGATGTTATCTTCAGCGGTACAGATTCTCGCCGTGCAGTTGGCTTTGCAGAGGTAACCCTCAAGCTTGATAATTCCGATATGGCGCTTAATAATCCGAAAAAAGAGGTAACTGTTACAAGACGTTATTATCGTTCGGGTGAAAGCGAATATAAAATAAACGGTGAGCAGGCAAGACTTAAAGACATCCACGAATTATTTATGGACACAGGTCTTGGTCGTGACGGCTATTCTATGATTAGCCAGGGTAAGGTAGAAACTCTTATTTCAGGTAAATCAGAGGACAGACGTGATATGCTTGAAGAGGCGGCAGGTATTTCTCATTACAGATACCGCCGCGCAGATGCTATGCGCCGTCTTAACCAGGCAGAAGAAAATCTTTTAAGATTGAGAGATATTCTCACAGAGCTTGAAACTCGCGTAGGTCCTCTTAAAATCCAAAGTGAAAAAGCCCAGAAATTCCTTGAATATGCAGGGGAAAAGAAAAATCTTGAAATCGGTCTTTGGCTTTACACAATAGAGAAAACCAAAAACGACTTGCGTGAACAGGATAAGAAAATCACAATCGTTGATGCTCAGTATAATGATGTTTGCAAATCTCTTGAAGAGATAACAGATAAAATAGATTCTGCAATTGCAGAAACACAGAGAATTACCGTTGCAGTTGATGAAATAAGACGTGCTTGTGCCCAGCTTGAAGAGCAGGCATCACTCCTCGAAAGTCAGATTGCAGTTCAGGAAAATACAATTCTCCATAATAACGAAACAATTGAGCGTATTGAAAGAGAAAAAACAGAAGAAAACGATACAGATACAGAAATTGCTACTCAGATTGAGAACGCACAAAAATCTATTGAAGAACTTGAAGCTTCTATTGAAGAGAAGAAAGCAGAGCTTAATTCATTCACAGGTGAACTTGATGTTTTAAGCGATGAAAACAGCAAATCTGCTCAAAGAAGCGTTGAATTAAGCGAAAAAATGTCTTCTCTTTCTCTTGAAATTGCAGACAACAGAGTTGTCAGCTCGACTGCTTCTTCTTCTGTTGAAGAAATTGAAAATAGAATTTCTGTTATTGATGAATTAAGTCAATCAAGAAAAGATGCGTTAGAAGCTCTTGAAGCACAATGCAAAGAAGCGGAAGAAGAGTTGGAAAGAATTGTTGAAAGAAACACAGAGCTTAACAATTCACTTTCAGGTATTGAGCTTCTCGCTTCAAAGAGAAAAGAAAAGCTTGATAAATTAAAAGACCAGGAAAACATTCTTCGTAACGATATACAATTCAAAAATTCTCGTATTACCATGCTTTCTGATCTTGAAAAGAATATGGAAGGCTATCAGGGTAGTGTAAAAGCAGTTATGCGCGAGGTGAGAAGAGGTGTGCTTAAGGGTATCCACGCTCCTGTTTCTCAGATTATTACAGTTAAGGATAAATATTCCTCGGCGATTGAAACTGCTTTAGGCGCACAAATTCAGAATATTGTTACCGATACTGAAAATGATGCAAAAAAGGCAATTGGTTTTCTGAAGGAAAGCCATGCAGGTAGAGCAACCTTCTTACCCCTTACTGCTATTAAGGGCAAGGTTCTTGATGAAAAAGACCTTGACGATTGCTTCGGTTACATAAACCTTGCATCAGAACTTGTTGATTATGACAAGAAATATACTGAAATTATCAAATCCCTTTTAGGAAGAACGGTTGTTGCAGAGGATTTAGATGCTGCAATAGCTATTGCTAAAAAATATAATTATAAATTCAAAATCGTTACTCTTGACGGTCAGGTGGTTAATGCAGGCGGTTCAATGACCGGTGGTGCAAAGCTTCAGAATGCAGGTATTTTAAGCCGTGGTAACGAGCTTGAAAAGCTGAAGGCTTCCTTAAGCGAGTCAAAAGAAAGCCTTGTGATATTGCTTAAAGATATGGAAGCTCAGCAGGAAAGCTTCTCTTCTGCTTATGCAGAGCTTGAGGGTTGCAAGGGTGAAATCATATCTCTTGCTGAAGAAAAAATCCGAGTTGAAGGTGTTCTTGCTCTTCGCAAGGGTAACTACGAAAATACTTTACAGGCGCAGACACTTGCAGACGAAGAAAAAGCACAGCTTGCCGCCCGTATCACTTCAATTAACGAGGGCGCAGCTTCTGCTAACGAGAAACTTGCAGTTCTTCAAGAAGAACTCGACAAGGTTGAATCAGAGCTTTCCACCCTTACAGGCGACAGAGAAAGCCTTCGCGAAAAGAGAGAAAAGCTTACCGCTGACGCAGCGCAGATAAATCTTTCTATTGCAACTGCCGAAAAGGAAATTGAGGCAAAGCAGGAAGAAATTGAGCGTCTTCAAAACAGAAGCACAAGCCATAAAGATAAACTTTCTCAACTCGACAGTGAAATTGAAGAAATCAAGAAACGTAACGAGGAAATCAGAGAAAGAATTGAAATTCTGAGCGGTGAGGCAGAGGGTTTGAGAACTCAGAGCTCCGCTTCAAAAGAGCAGATTGCTTCCTTTATTTCTAAACGCGAACAGTATGAGCAGGAGAGCGGTAAGCTCCGTATTCTTGAAAGAGAAAAAACTGAAGAGCGCGAAAAGCTTGGCGGAGAGAAAGCAAGACTTTCCGAAAGAAAAGAGACAATGGAAAAAGAGTTTGAAGACATTCAGAACAAACTCTATGATGAATATGAGCTTACAAAACGTGAAGCAGAAGAGCTTGATATTGTTATCAAGGATATTCCCGAAGCGAAGAAAAGACTTAACGAGCTTAAAAGCAAAATTCGTGGTCTTGGTAACGTTAATGTCAGCGCTATTGAGGAGTATAAAGAGGTTTCCGAAAGATACAGCTTTATGCATACTCAGGTGAGCGATGTTGAAAAATCAAAGGCAGAGCTTATTAAACTTATCAATGAGCTTACCGGTAAAATGGGAGTTCAGTTTAAGGAGCAGTTTGATAAAATCAATTTCAGCTTCGGTCAGACCTTCTCTGAGCTTTTCGGTGGCGGTAAGGCTTCACTTGTTCTTACTGACGAAAGCGATGTTCTCGAATGCGACATTGATATTAAGGTTCAGCCTCCGGGCAAGAATGTTCAGAACATTTCGCTCCTTTCCGGTGGTGAAAAGGGTCTTTCTGCAATAGTACTCCTTTTCTCAATCCTTAAGGTTAATCCTTGTCCCTTCTGTATTTTTGACGAGGTTGAAGCGGCACTTGACGATGTTAATGTTGCAAGATATGCTTCCTACGTTCGCAGAATGACTCAGAATACACAGTTTATTCTCATAACACACCGCCGTGGTACAATGGAAGAGGCAGATATGCTTTATGGTGTTACAATGCAGGAAAAGGGTGTATCTAAACTGCTTGAACTTAAAACAGCCGAAATGGCTACAAAATTCGATTTAACGTGATATTGCACTAATAACTTGTTTTAGCTCAGTCGCAGTACCTTTTTGACATAATCTTGTGCACATTTGGCGTTTTACTCACCCAAACTAACGTACCTTTGTACGCTTCGGGGTTCGTAAAACACCAACTGCACACAACCTTATGCCAAATCTACAAAATATTATTTAATTAACTAAAAATTATCAGATTAAATCAAATGGAGTTTTTCTAATGGGTATTTTTAAGAAAATAAACTTCGGTTTAAGAAAAACAAGAAACAATGTTTCAGGGGCTATTGATAATGTTCTTGATAGCTACACTTCAATTGACCAGGAGCTTTTTGATGAGCTTGAAGAAGCTCTTGTTATGGGTGATGTTGGCGTTTCAACCGCTTCTGAAATCACCTTGCGCCTTAACGACGTTGTTCGCAAAAAGGGTATAAAAAATCCCGCCGATGTTAAGGCGGAAATTAAAGACATTGTTGCTGAAATGCTTGAGGGCGGCGAGGATATGGGTCTTATTACCATTCCTTCCGTAATTCTTGTAATCGGTGTTAACGGTGTTGGTAAAACTACCACAATCGGTAAGCTTGCCGCAAGATACAAGGCAGAGGGCAAGAGCGTTATTCTTGCTGCTGCAGATACCTTCCGCGCCGCTGCTATTGACCAGCTTGATGTCTGGGCAGAGAGAGCCGGAGTTGATATTGTTAAACATAAAGAGGGTGCAGACCCTGCCGCAGTAATTTTTGATACCATTTCTGCTGCAAAGGCAAGAGGTACTGAAATTATTATCTGCGATACTGCAGGTAGACTTCATAACAAGAAAAATCTTATGGAAGAATTGGGCAAAATTTACCGCGTTATTGACCGCGAACTCCCTTATTCTGACCGAGAGGTGTTACTTGTACTTGATGCAACAACAGGTCAGAATGCAGTTAACCAAGCACGTGAATTTGCAAAAATTGCGGAAATCACAGGTATTATTCTTACAAAGCTCGACGGTACTGCCCGTGGCGGTGTTGTTCTTTCGATTAAAAATGACCTTAAGGTTCCCGTTAAATTCATCGGTGTGGGCGAGGGTATTGACGATTTGCAGCCCTTTAACCCCCATGCTTTTGCAGATGGTCTTTTCAACGATCTTCCCGAAGATTTTGAAGAGGATGAAATCGACCTTTCAAAAATTCGTGAGGAATATGTTCCAACTGAAGAAACAGACGAACGCGAAGAGCTTGCTAAAGCAGTAGGCGAGATTTTCAGCGCTATGGCTGAAATAAACGAAGAAGCAACTGAAACCGCAGAGGAAGCAGAACAGGAAGTTGTTGAAAGTGCGGAACAGGAAGTTTTTGAAGAAACTGAAGAGGTTGAGGAAGATGTTAACGAAGTTCTTGAAGAAACTGTTGAAGAAGCAGTTGAAGAAATTGTTCCTGAGACAGTAGAAGAAATTTTAGAACCCGAAACAATAGAAGAAAAAGAAGACACAAAAGAAGAGCCCAAAAAGAAAAAAGGCTTTTTCGGGAGGTTGTTCGGTTAATGGAAAACAAAGTTTTTTTAATCGCTACTCATAATATGAAAAAGCGCGATGAGCTTTACAGAATTCTTTCACCTTTAGGTATTGATGTTAAAACTGCCGAGCAGGCAGGAGTTGAGATTTCCGATGTTGACGAAACAGGGGAGACCTTCTATGAAAACGCTTTCTTAAAGGCTCATAGCGGTTGCCTTGAAAGCGGTATGCCCTGCGTAGCAGATGATTCAGGTCTTTCTGTTGATTATCTTGTTGGTGCGCCTGGGGTTTATTCTGCCCGCTTTGCAGGTGAACATGGCAACGATGATAAGAATAATCAAAAGCTTCTTAAAATATTAACAGATGTTCCTGTTGAGGAAAGAACAGCAAAATTCGTTTCCGTTGTTTGTTGCGTTTTCCCTAACGGTGACGTTATTTCCGCAAGGGGCGAATGTAAGGGTTACATCGGTTTCGAACCGAAAGGTAACGGCGGATTCGGTTATGACCCCTTGTTTATGGTTGGTGACAAGAGTTTTGCAGAGCTTTCCGCAGAGGAAAAAGATGCTTTAAGTCACAGAGGTAATGCTCTTCGCCAGATTGCAGGAAAATTAAAGGATTATATGTCTCTATAAAGAGATATAACTGTGCCGAGCCCGGTGGTATCAATTTCAATTTTGATATTATCTGCCTCGGCACTTATTGTTTCTTTTTTTATTGTTTTTATTGTGCTATCAAAATCGATACTGTTTAGAATTTTTTTTCGAGCTTTTTCATTCTGACAAAAGCTTTTTATGCAATCTGAAATGAATATAGAAGAATCGGCATTCTCATCTAAAATAGCAGGGTCAAAAACTATGTGCATTTCGTTTAATCTGTTTTTGGTGTCATATCTGAATTTAAGCATTATTTCTTTTTCGGAGAACTTGAAAAATTTCGTTAAGTTTTTATCGGAAGTGTCAGTAATATAGCCTTCAGAGGTCATATTATAGCTTTCGTTAAGCTCGTTCATTCTTCTTGAGAATGCTTCCAGACTGTCTCCCGAGGTCAGAAAAACGCAACTGTTAAGAGTTGTTATTGATAATAAAAGCACAAAGATTTTCAAGAGTTTAATTTTCATAATTTTCACCCTATTGTTCACAAAATTTTAACAATTAATACAATAGATGTTGTATAATTCAAAGTGGAGTTAAAGTATACTAATATATATGTTTATAATATAAATTATATAATACAATTAGTTCAGAGAGATGATTATGAAGAATATATTCAAAAAAGTTATTTGCTCAATACTTTGTGTGCTTGTGGCGTTTTCTTCCGTAAGTTCGGTAGCCGTCGCAGGTTACACAACAGATTACCCCCAAGGCGTTACTGCAGAGGAGGCGCTAACTGCTGTTAAAGGCACAGATAAGCTTTTAAATTATATTGTTCCTGTCTTTACGGGGCTTACTCTTTCAGAAACCGTTAAACCTATGATATACAGCGATGAAAGTCTTTCAAGCTTTTTAGTATCTATGTATCAAGGTCTTTCGGCTAACGCAAGCGAGCTTCAGACTATCGGTCTGGATATTTCCGTTTATGCAGTTGCCGAGGGTTTAGGGGATTACCCCTACGTGCAAAACGCACTTATTGACGCAGGGTCTTGGGAGAATGTGAATTTAGAGGGTGTTAAGTGGGGCGTTAAAGATAAAAATAGCTTCGCAACTGCTTTTTCGAAATCTTTAGCACCTTTAAGTGATATTCTTTATACACTTCTTTGTTCCGGTACTTATAAAATATCAACCTTTATTAAAATTGATGGTGCAAACGGCTACGAAAACGCAGTTGTTCCGATGCTCCAGGCTTTAAAATGCACTGATTTAATAAGTCAGGAAGAGTTTACAAATCAAGCAAATGCAGACAGAAGCAATATGATAAAAAATATTCTTCTTCCTGTTTTTTCGATGCTTGAAAAGGTCTTTGCAGCGCCTATGGATACTTTAACAGATGTTTTACCTTCCTTTGCATATTTTGTTCAGAACGGTGAAATGGACGCTTGTATGGATGCTTTGCTTTCTCCTGTCTTTTCAAATCCTCTTGTTGAGATTGCGGTATTTTTAAAAATACTCGACTTGGACTCAATGAAGTTTGATATGAGCGAAATGCTTACAACCGGACTTTCCGATATGTCAGGTGAAACCGGTTTTGTAATGGCGGAAATAGATTTTGAACGTCTTTCAAATTGCGGTTCTCATAACGGTATGGAATTTGTTTCCGACAAGGGCAGAGCGTTTGTTGAAATAATGCGTTTTCTTATTGATACGCTTAAACTCAATAAGCAAGCTCTTCCACAGCTTATGATGGATATGGGCTCTCAGAGCGGTAATGTTTCAACAGATATGTTGAATGGTATGCTCGATAATGATACGGATACTTTGGTTGGAACATTAATTCTTCTCTTTACTCCCGGTGAGTTAAGTCCGGCACAAGCAATGATTTACCCCGATGTAGTAAAAACAGTTGTTCAGTTTACTCCCAATTTAACAGAAGCTAATTACAAAAAAGTTCTTAATGAAATTGACGATCTCCTTGACGATTTTGTTAAAGAGGGCGGAAGCTATAGCAGTATTGAAGCGCTTCTTTCTTCAAGCGTTTATTCAAATGCAAATATAAATGCTCTTTTAAGTGGCGTTTACGGTGCGTTTGAAAAAGAGGGTATGACAGAGTTACTCATTCTTTTGGGCATTGATGCAACTCCAAAAGGGGTAGCCCAATATATTAAGAATGATTACCCCAATGCTTACAATACTTTAAGTAAAGCAACTTCTTGGTCGAAAGTTTCTCTTAACAATGTTTCATGGGGCTTTTATAACGGTTCTCGCAGAGGCTTTCAGAATGCCTTTACTGCCGTTCTTCGTCCTTTGTATCCTCTTTTGAGGGTTCTTCTTGCAGGAGAAGATATGCTCTTTATGGACAGTATCACAATTAAAGGTGCAGACGGGTATAACACAGGTGTTATTCCATTGCTTGAAGCATTAGGCTGCAAAGATTCTTCAATTAAAACCTATACTCAATATGTAAATGACAAAAGCGAAGATGCGCTTTTAGATAACATTGCAGAACCGATTTTTGATTTACTTGACGAAGTGTTTGACAATCCCGTAAAAACACTTACAAGAATTTTACCGAACATAATTTACTTTATGAACAGCGGCTCTTTGGAAAAATGTATTTCTAACCTGCTCATTCCCGCAACCTCGCTTTCTTCAAGGCTTTCAGGGTTAGTTGATATGAATTTGGATACATCTGAATTAACCAAAAGTATTGATATAAACAGCCTTTTAGGCGAAGGGCTTTCGGGCTCGGGAATGAAAATTGCAGAGTTCGACGTTAATTCACTTGCAGGAATAGGTAATAAAACCGAGCGTACAAGTAAAGGTACAGTAAACGGAAATTACGTTAAATATTCCTATATTGAAGCAGACCAGACAGGCGTTTTAATGGCTCTTCTGAGAGTTCTTGCAAGAACAATGAAGCTTCCCGGTAACGAAAATCTTCTTATGAGCTCAATGGGTGGCGGAAACGATGCTTTTTCAGCCTATTCAGGTTCCATTGGTGAACAGTTTGCCCAAATGACAGAGGATGAGCTTATTGAATGGCTTTATAATTTGCTCTTTAAAGAAAGGGCAAAAATCGAAATAGTTGTTGACGAGGATTATTCTCCCACAATTATTTATAAGGAAAAACCAAAGGATTATACTGCACTTTATATCTTGGGTGGTTTCGCTCTTGTGGCAGCAGTAATCGGTGTGATAATTTTCTGCAACAGAAAACGACTGTATTATTGAGGTAATTAAGTATGTTAGTTTTAAAAAATATAGTTAAGGATTATGTTACGGGCGACACTACCGTAAGAGCTCTTAAAGGAATTGATGTTAATTTCCGCGAGAGTGAATTTGTGGCTATTCTCGGTCCGTCCGGTTGCGGTAAAACAACCCTTCTTAATATTATCGGAGGTCTTGACAGATACACAAGCGGTGATTTGCAGATAAACGGTAAATCCACAAAGCACTTTAATGACAGCGACTGGGATACATACCGTAACCATTCAATCGGTTTTGTTTTCCAGAGCTATAACCTTATTCAGCATCAGACCGTTCTTTCCAATGTTGAATTGGCACTGACTCTTTCGGGCGTTTCTAAAAAAGAACGCCGCAAAAGAGCAATTGACGCTCTTAAAAAAGTTGGTCTTGAAAATCAGATTCATAAAAAACCCACTCAGATGTCCGGCGGTCAGATGCAGAGAGTTGCTATTGCCCGTGCTCTTATAAACGATCCCGATATTCTTCTTGCGGATGAACCTACAGGTGCTCTTGATACGGAAACAAGCGTTCAGATTATGGAGCTTCTCAAGGAGATTTCCAAAGATAAGCTCATAATTATGGTTACTCATAACCCCGACCTTGCTGAAACATATTCCAACCGTATTATAAGATGTCTCGACGGTGAGGTTATAAGTGACTCTAATCCCTTTGAGCCAAATGACGAGGACCGCAAAAATGAAAAAATAAGAGCAGAAAATACAAAAGAAAAGGGCAAAAAGTCTATGTCCTTCTCTTCTGCATTTTCTCTTAGTATAAATAACCTGCGAACAAAGAGCGCAAGAACATTTTTAACCGCTTTTGCAGGTAGTATAGGTATTATCGGTATCGCTCTTGTTCTCGCTCTTTCAAACGGTATTCAGGATTATATCGCCAGAGTTCAGGAGGATATGCTTCTTTCTTATCCTATGACTGTGGAAAAGCAGACAATGGACTTTGACAGTGTGATGAGTACCTTTACGGGTATGACCTCTGAAATGGAAGAAGCGATTGCAAATCAAGAAGAAGGCAAAGTTTATGTAAACGAATCATTTATGAAAATGGTTAACGCCTTTATTTCGGAATCTACCTCAAATAACCTTGATAATTTCAGAAAATATATTGAAGACAACAAAGATGCGTTTAACGAAGTTTGTAACGACGTTCAGTATAAATATTCAACAATTCTTAATATCTACCGTGCGGATACCGAAAACGGTGTTGTGAAGGTTAATCCCAGCTCTATGATGAGCGAAATGCCTATGGATGAGGGGATGTCAGATATGGCATCTTCAATGTCAAGTATGACGCAGAGCTTCAGCGTTTGGACAGAGCTTATCGGTGACGAAACTCTTATGGAGTCCCAGTATGACGTTCTTGCAGGTAAAATGCCTGAGAAATACAATGAAGTTGTGCTTATTGTTGACGGTAATAATCAGATAAATGAGCTTGTTATTTATGCTCTCGGACTTAAAGACCAGAAAGAGTTTACCAAAAATATAATGAAGGCTCTTTCCAGCGGTGAATCCTTGGAAAGTGAAACCATCACCGAATATTCTTATGACGAAATACTTGATATGAAGTTCAAATTGGTTCTCAATGCTGATTATTTCGTTAAAGACAAGAAAACAGGTCTTTGGAGCGATAACAGTGCCAACGATTATTTCGTAAAAGATCTTGTTGACGAGGGAACAGAGATAGAAATTGTAGGTATTCTCAAACCCGACGAAAACAATACTCTTTCCTTAGGTACTGGCGGTATTGGTTATACCCGCGAGCTTATGGATTACGCCATTGAAGAAACTGCAAAAAGAGATGTAGTTAAACAACAGCTTAAAGACACAACAAAGGATGTTCTTACAGGTCTTGAATTCGCTAATCTGACAGTTAACGACTTCGATTTGGCAGATGTTGATTTGAGTCTTATCGACTTTAATTATCTCGACTACACACCCTTTATGTCTATGGCAGAGGGTATGGATATGTCCGAAGTTAATTTAGCGGATATGGGTTCCATGTTCGGCTTTGATGATATGAGCGAGCTCCAGAAGAAATTGATGGAAGGCTTCCTTACAGATGACCAGGTTCTTGCCATTAAACAGGCTTATGTTGATACATTGACTGCAAAGAGCTCGCTTTCAGGCACCCTTTCAAAGCTTGGTTATTCCACATTTGAATCACCATCTTTGATTTGTTTCTACCCCAAGAGCTTTGAAGCTAAAGAAAAGCTCAATGAGCTTGTTGATTACTATAATGAGCAAGTTACAGCCGACGGTCACGAAGAAACCCAAATTAAAGTTACTGACTATATCGGTATGCTTATGAGCAGTATTACAACAATAATTGATGTTGTTACTTATGTGCTTGTTGCTTTTGTTGCAATTTCCCTTGTGGTTTCCTCGGTTATGATTGGTATTATCACTTACATTTCCGTTCTCGAAAGAACAAAGGAAATCGGTATCTTGAGAAGTATAGGTGCTTCAAAGAAGGATATTGCCCGAGTTTTCAATGCAGAAACGGCGGTTATCGGTCTTGGTGCAGGTATAATCGGTATTTTGTCAACCTTGCTCCTGGAAATCCCCATTAACCTATTCCTGAAATATGTAACTTATATTCCTGCGGCAGCGGCTCTTCCGCCTGTTGCGGCAATAATTCTTGTAATTATAAGCGTTTCGCTTACCCTTATTGCAGGTCTTATTCCCTCAAGAATTGCGGCGAAGAAAGATCCGGTAGAAGCTTTAAGAACAGAATAAATTTTATGACACCATTCAAAAAACAATGTTTTTTGAATGGTGTCATTATTATAATCCTTTAAACTCATACCCTTGCTCTTTCGCATAGTCTATTATATCGCCTAAGGCATCGGCATTGTCCTGGGAAACGGCGTGGAGAAGTAAAACACACCCAGGGTGAAGTCTTGAAGTTACCGTATCAAAGGCATACTGCTTTCCTTTTGGATTATTAATATCCCAATCCGCATAGGCACTTGACCAGAAAACAGATGTGAAGCCGATGCTTTGCACCAATTCCAACGCACTTTCGGAACAAGCACCCTCGGGGAAGCGAAAGAATGGGGCGGAGTAACCGAAATGCTCTCGCAGATAGTTATCAAGATTTTCGATTTCTTTCGCCATTTGGGTGCGAGTAATTTTTGAAAAATTCGGGTGAGAGTCCGAATGGTTTCCCACAATATGTCCCTCATTAATCATTCTCGCAATTAGCTCGGGATTTTCTTTTACATTGGGAAGGGTTACGAAAAATGCTGCGGTTACATCTTTTTCTCTTAAGGTGTCAAGAATTTTTTGGGTACAACCATTTTCATATCCACAGTCAAAGGTAAGATAAATTACTTTTTCTCCACTTGTATCAAGGCAAATACCACCGTATTTTTCATAGAATGTTTGGTTGTTTACAGAGATTTCGTGGGGTATACCATCTTTTGAAACACCATAACTATGGTTATAGGTTTCTGTGGAAAGTCCTTTTAAATTATCGGGGTCAACAACGGGGAAAGTAATATTGGGCAAAGGCTCTAAACCTGTGTAGGTTTTCTTTGTTCCTGTATCTTTGCCGTAGATAGCTTTTTTATTAATATTTATAATATCCATTGGTGCAGGGGCAGGGGCGGATTGGGTTTCGGATTCACTGCTCTTCTGAGTTGTAGAGCTTTCCTTTTCTGTTTCAGTGGAGGTAGCGGCTTCTGTGGAAAATGAAGTTGTTTCTTTTAAATCAGTTTTACCGCAACCAACAAACAAGGGTATTAATAAAATAATAAGTAAAATTGAAATAATTCTTTTCATATTTTATCCTTTCTTTAAATTACGAGGGGAATGCCCCCCCTCGTTTTTTATTTGAACATATATTGAACGTTGTCTAAAATGCCGTCCATTGTTTTGACACTCTTTTTTGCAAGCTTTTTCATCTTGTGTTTTGTGCTTTTTTTGGAATTAACAACTCCTGCTGTTATAGCTGCCGCAACACCAACCGCCATCATAGCAGAACCGATTTTCATTGCTTTATCTGTAGTCACCATCATTTTAAATACACCTCCCGATTTATTTTTAAAAGTTTACCCTACAGGCGAAAAAGTAGTCATTTGTACTTGATAAAAATAAATGGAAGTGCTAAAATCATTTTTATAAAAATAGCAAGGGAAGTAGGAAAAATATGGAAAATCAAAAAAGACTTGTTGCCATAAACGATATTTCCGGTTTCGGTAAGTGTTCACTTACGGTTGCAATTCCCATTATTTCCGCCGCGGGTGTTGAAACAATTTGTATGCCAACTGCGGTTTTATCTACTCATACCGGCGGTTTTACGGGCTACACATACCGCGACCTTACTTGCGATATGCCCGATATTTCTGAGCATTGGAAATCAATTGATTTAAAGCCTGATGCAATTTATTCGGGATTTTTGGGCTCTTTCGACCAGATTGATATTGTAAAAAAATTTGCAGATGATTTTAAAAGAGAAGATAATCTTTTTATTGCAGATCCTTGTATGGCGGACCATGGCAAAATGTATGCGGTTTTCGATGAAAAATTTGCAAAAGCAATGGTGGATTTGTGTTCAAAAGCCGATATTATTTTACCCAATATTACAGAAGCTTGTTTTATGACAGAAATTGAATTTTTGGAAGGTGTTCACAGCGAAGAATATATTCTTTCTCTTCTTAACAAACTTCTTGATACCGGGGCGAAAAATGTAATTCTCACAGGGGTTTCTTTTGAAGAAGGTAAATTAGGTGCCGCATATATGGGACAGGATAGAGCACCTCAGTATTATTTCCAAGACCGTCTTCCCGGGATGTACCACGGCACAGGTGACGTTTTCGCCAGCTCTTTCTGCGGAGCGGTGCTTAACGGTTTTTCTTATTATGATGCAATGGGAATTGCGGTAAGATATGTTTGCGATTGCATAAAGCGCACCCGGTCTATGGAAAATCCCATTAACTATGGTGTTGATTTTGAGAGAGGAATTCCTTTTTATATTAAGGAATTAGGTAAAGTATGAGCGAATTGAATATTATTCTTGTTGAACCCGAAATACCGCAAAATACAGGTAATATTGCAAGAACTTGTGCCGCAACAGGCGCAAGGCTTCATATTATAAAACCTATGGGTTTTACAATTGATGATAAAAAATTAAAAAGAGCAGGTCTTGATTATTGGTATTTGCTTGATTTAACGTATTATGAAAATCTCCGGGATTTTTTCGAGAAAAATCCTGATGGTAAATATTTCTTTTTTACCACCAAAGCGCGAAAAACTCATTCAGATGCAGTTTATACCGATAAATCATTTCTCTTTTTTGGAAAAGAAACAAAGGGCCTTCCCGAAGAGCTTCTTTTAGAGCATCCTGAAGAATGCGTAAGAATACCGATGATCGACGATGCCAGAAGTCTTAATCTTTCAAATTCCGTTGCAATCGGGGTTTATGAAGCATTAAGGCAGTTAGGTTACCCTGAGCTTCAAAATAAAGGTCAACTTCATAACTATACCTGGGAAGAAAATATTTAAAATAAACATAACATCTCCGCTGATTGCATATATTGTATAGCGGAGGTGTTTTATTATGACAGAAGAAAAAAGAACAGGAATTTTACCCCACAACTGCATTCTTGAGGACAGAAAGAAGCTTTCTATTTCAGGTGTAAAAGATGTGGGGAGCTTTGATGAGGAAACAATTGTTTCTCAAACGGAATACGGCGAGCTTACCGTAAAAGGTGAGAAGCTTCATATTACAAAGCTTTCTCTTGAAATAGGGGAGTTATGCATTGAAGGGCATATTAATTCGCTTTCTTATGCAGATGTAATAGATAAATCAGGAAGCTTTCTTTCGAGAGTGTTCAGATAATGTATACAGTTGGTCAAAGTGAACAAGTCTTGATTTTTCTCGCTTCTATGGGTGTAGGCTTTCTTTTAGGCATATTGTATGATTTTTTACGTGCTTTAAGATTGTCTTTTACGCGAGGAAAATGGAGTGTAATTATTTTCGATTTAATTTATTTTTTCTCAGTTGCATTCTTAAGTTACATATTCATTCTTGCCGCCAATAAGGGCGAGGTGCGTTCCTATATAATTATAGGTGAACTTATTGGTGCTGTGTTTTATTATTTTTCTTTCGGTATTGCCATTATTAAACTTACGGACCGCTTTGTTACTCTATTAAAGCGGTTTTATGGTTTTGTTTATAAGGTGATTTCTTTTCCTTTTCGCCTTATGAAAAGACTTTTTAGGAGAGTTTTTCGTAAATTAAAGACTATTTTCAAAAAAAGTGAAAAAAAGTCCAAGAAAATACAAAAAAAGGTCTTGCCAAAAGTGCGTGTATATGTGTATAATTTATTTGGTATATTATGTGCAGGTTCACAGAAATCTCGGAAAGGCGGTAAGGCTTATGGCAAAGGAGAAAAAGAAAAACCAACTTAATTCTCGTAGCGTTATAGTTATTGTTTTGTGCTTTGTTCTTTTACTTTATATGGGTATAAGATTTGTTAAAGCCCAAAGTGAAATAAATGCTAAAGAAGCTCAACTTACAGAGCTTGAAAGCATCTATGAAAGCCAAATTGCCGAAAACGAAGAGATTAAAGCCGCTATCAAAGAGGGCGATAAAAAGGAGCTTGCAGAAGAATATGCAAGGAAAAAAGGGTACGTTATGCCGGACGAAAGAGTCTATGTTGACATAACTCCCGGTTCCGAAGAATAAACAAACACAAACGAAATCATTTAGGGGTAAACTATGGCAGTGGAAATCGGCGCGATTCTTGAAGGAAAAGTTACAGGCATTACAAATTTCGGAGCTTTTGTTGAGCTCCCGGACAAAACAACGGGTATGGTACATATTTCGGAGGTTTCGTCATCTTTTATTAAAGATATTCATGAAAAAATTTCCGAAGGCGATACTGTAAAGGTTAAAGTTATTGACATTAATGAAAAAGGGAAAGTTGCTCTTTCAATAAAGAAAGCTCAACCCGAGCAACCGGAAGAATCTAAACCGAAGCGTCCTGCAGGGGATAGACCAAAGAGAAGTCAACCTCCCGTTTGGACAGGTACACAGCGTTCTGAACCCGAAGCAATGTCTTTCGAAGATATGATGGCAAAGTTCAAAAGCGTTAGCGATGAAAAAATGAGCGACCTTAAAAAGAATAATGTTGCAAAGCGCGGTGCTTCAACACCTCGTCGTG
>JAZSNR010000054.1:0-23881 GCA_045536495.1 Acutalibacteraceae bacterium | reverse complement strand
CTGCCGCAAGGCGAGAGCAATTCTTCAGGGTGAGCACGGTGTGGGCAGAGTTATCGCACGTCCGTTCACGACTGTTAACGGTGAATACAAGAGAACTGCCAACCGCCGCGATTTCTCACTTATTCCGCCTGCGGAAGTTATGACGAACAAGCTCAAGGATGCGGGTCTTGACGTTATAGGCGTCGGAAAGATCGGCGATATTTTCGCAATGTCGGGAATTACCGAGACCTACCCTACCCACTCCAACAAAGAGGGTATGGAAATGACGAGCGAAATACAAAAGCGTGAATTCAACGGCCTTTGCTTCGTCAATCTCGTTGATTTTGATATGGTTTACGGTCACAGAAGAGAAGTTGACGGTTATGCAAAAGCTCTGACCGAATTTGATGAATGGTTAGGTGTTTTTATTAAAAATATGAGAGAGGACGATGCTCTCATTATCACTGCTGACCACGGTTGCGACCCCGCTTTTAAAGGTACAGACCACACAAGAGAATGTGTACCCTTCATTCTTTATGGTAAAGGTATTGAACCTGAAAATCTCGGTACAATAGAGGGCTTCGATTATATATCAAAATGTGTAGAAAACTTACTTGCAAGGTGATTTTATGACAGATAAAGAACTCTACGAATTAGCAATAAAAGCAAAGGAGAATTCATATTCCCCTTATTCAAATTGCAAGGTCGGCGCGGCTCTTCTCTGTAAAAACGGAAAAGTTTTCACGGGAACAAATATAGAAAATGCCGCTTTCGGCCCAACGGTTTGCGCAGAAAGAGTTGCAATTTTCAAAGCAGTTTCCGAGGGTGAAAAAGAGTTTTCAAAAATTGCCGTTGTTGGCGGAAAAGATGGAATAATAAATGGGATTTTTGCCCCTTGCGGAGTTTGCAGGCAGGTTTTGAGAGAGTTTTGCGAAGATGATTTTTCAATCCTTTTAGGCGAATCAAAAGATAGTTTTAAAAGTGTTACATTGAAAGATTTATTGCCCTTGTCTTTCAGTCCTGAGAATGTAAAATAATACAAGCTACCAGTCTCCAGTCCCCGGTCTCCAGCCACCAGAAATGTAGAGGCAAGTTGGAAGTGGCAAATAGAAGATAGCTGTTAGCCGTTTGCTATTAGCTGTTTGCTAACTGCCGGCGACTGGCGACTAAAAAGAGGTATTTATGAGAATATATGATATTATAAAAAAGAAGCGTGACGGTTTCGCTCTCTCAAAAGAAGAAATAGATTTTTTTATAAAAGGCTATGTGGATGGCAGTATTTACGATTATCAGGCATCCGCTCTTTGTATGGCGATTTTCTTTCAGGGTATGAACGAAAGAGAAACTGCAGATTTAACTCTCGCCATGGCACATTCGGGAGATACTGTTGATTTGTCACGATTCGGTGATTTAACCGTCGATAAACACAGTACCGGCGGAGTTGGTGATAAAACAACTTTAATAGTTGCACCGATTGTTTCTTCTCTCGGTTGCGTTATGGCAAAAATGAGCGGTCGCGGTTTAGGTCACACAGGCGGAACTATTGATAAGCTTGAATCTATTGAGGGCTTTAATACCGCACTTTCACCCGATGATTTTTTCCGTCAGGTTGAGAAAAACGGCGTTGCGGTTGTGGGTCAGACAGGTAACCTTACTCCTGCCGATAAAAAGCTTTATGCTCTTCGTGATGTTACTGCAACTGTGGATAACCTTTCTCTTATTGCTTCAAGCATTATGAGCAAAAAGTTGGCGGCAGGGTCACATACAATTGTTCTTGATGTTAAATGCGGTTCGGGTGCATTTATGAAAACTCCCGAGGATGCGAAAAAATTAGCAGAGGCAATGGTTAAAATCGGTAACAATTGCGGCAGAAATACTGCAGCGGTTATAACAAATATGGACAGACCATTAGGAAACAATATAGGAAACTCCCTTGAGGTTATTGAAGCAATTGAGGTTCTTAAAAATAACGGCCCTGAGGATTTAAAAGAAGTTTGCCTTACGCTTTCTTCTGAAATTGTTTCACTTTCAAAAAACATTCCTCTCTCAGAAGCGAGAAAATTAACCGAAGAGGCACTTGTTTCGGGTAAAGCCTTTCTGAAATTCAAGGAATGGATTTCTTCCCAGGGTGGAAAAAGGGAATGGATTGAAAACACAGAGCATTTCCCGAAAGCGACTCATAGCTTTGAAATCAAAGCAGAAAATTATGGCTACATTTCAAAAATGGATGCGGAAAGCATCGGTATTGCATCTGTAATTTTAGGTGCAGGCAGAGAAACAAAAGAAGATACTATTGATATGAGCGCAGGAATTGTGCTTAATAAAAAAACAGGAGACAAAGTGGAGAAAGGTGATACCCTCGCAACACTTTATTCCTGCAATGAAATGTCATTCAATTCTTCAAAAGAAAAGTTTTTATCTGCTCTGGAATTTTCAGAAAAGCTAACAAAAGAAGAGCCATTAGTATTTGATGTTATAAGATAAATTTATCGCCCCTACGATTTAATTCGTAAGGGCGAATTCTTTTAGATTTTCATAAGATTCGGAATACCTTTAATAACAGATGGAATTGCTTTAACAATCATTACTGTAATACCGCGAACAAGGGGTTTCTTGTCGTTAAGAATGTCAAGGAGCTGTTCAGCCATTTTGGGACTGAAAATACCGAAGCTCATTGAAATAAGGTTCTTAATGGGTAACTGTAAAGCAATACCTGAAGCCATACTCTCTTCGCCAACAAGTTTCTTAATAAGATTAACAATTTTTGCACCGTTTTTACCTGCGGCAGAATCCTCAATTGTGTTAACAAGAGTAAGGTTGGGATATGCCTTGATTTCACGAGGGGGAAGCTCTCTTCCGAGAACTGCAACGAATTCCTCGCCCTTGATATCCATAATATCTGCTGTGTAGTATTTAGCAGCAGTTGCTCTGTAATCAGGGATTACTGCTTCAACTGTGGATTCAACGTTAAGTTCAGCAGAAAGCTTGATGTCACGGCTTGATGCACCAACATTAATTGTGAACTTACCGCTTTCAACGTGCCAATCGTGAATGTTTACATTATAGTAAGCGAATGCACGTTTGCAAAGTGTAACAGAAACATCTTTTTCTTCCCCTGCTTTAAGGAATACCTTCTTAAAGCCTTTAAGCTCCTGCTTGGGTCTGAAAATAGTGCTTTCATTATCAGTTACATAAACCTGTGCAACCTCTGCACCGTCAACAGAGCCAACGTTTTTGATTTTGAATGAAACAGTAACTTTATCTGTATCTTTGATAGAATCAGCAGAAAGCTTAATATCGGAATATTCAAAGTTGGTGTATGAAAGACCGTAACCGAAGGGGAAGAGAACATTTTTCTCTGCAGTGTCATAGTATCTGTAACCAACAAATACACTTTCTTTATATTCAACTGATGCGGTGTAACCAGGGTAGTAGTTGTAAGAGGGGTTATCAGAAAGTGAAAGGGGATAAGTTTCAGCAAGCTTACCGCTGGGGTTAACATCACCGAAGAGAATATCTGCTGCAGCACTGCCGGAAGCCTCACCACCGAGAATGCAGTTAAGAATACCTTTTGCTTTATCTGCCCAAGGCATTTCAATAGCTGAACCGCCTGAAAGAGCAACAACAACATTTTCATTTACTGCGCTTACTGCCTCAACAAGCTTTGAGTGAAGAGCAGGAATACCTAAATGACGGCGGTCAAAGCCTTCAGATTCAAATTCTTCTGTAAGACCGATAAAGAGAACAACTGCATCCTTGCCCTTTGCTGCTTCAACAGCCTCTGCAATAAACTGCTCATCAGAAATCTTGTTTTTCTTTGCGGTTGAATAACCGGGAGCATAAGTAACCTTTGCACCTTTAGCAAGAATTTCATCATAAGCGCAGTCAACCTTGATTGCGTTAACAAGTGAAGAACCTGCACCCTGATAACGGGGCTTTTTAGCCATTTCGCCGATAACTGCGATATTTGCATTCTTTTTAAGAGGAAGAACGGCATCATCATTTTTAAGAAGCACCATACATTGACCTGCAATTTCACGTGCTTTCTGATGGTGAGCATTTTTGTCGTATGTATAGTCACCGAGAACTTCCTTGGATTTCATGATAACTGTAAGAACGTTATCAACCATTTTATCAAGGAATTCTTCGGGGATTCTGCCGTCCTTAACTGCTTCAACAATCTGAGCATTACCCAAACCGTTTGAAGTGGGCATTTCAAGCTCCTGACCTGCAAGAAGACCTGCAACACGGTCATTTTCTGCACCCCAGTCGGTAACAATCATACCCTCGAAGCCCCATTCATCACGAAGAACATCTGTAAGGAGCCATTTGTTTTCTGCGCAATATGTACCGTTAAGTCGGTTGTAAGCGTTCATTATTGTCCAGGGCTGAGCCTGCTTAACAGTCTTTTCAAAGGAGGTAAGATAAATTTCTCTTAAAGCACGTTCATCAATAACACTATCGCAGGTCATACGGCGAGTTTCCTGGTTGTTACCTGCAAAGTGTTTGAGAGATGTACCGATACCCTTGGACTGGACACCGTTAACAAAAGCGGCTGAAATTTCACCTGCAAGGTAGGGGTCTTCAGAGAAATATTCAAAGTTTCTTCCGCAAAGGGGAGAACGTTTGATGTTTGTACCGGGTCCGAGGAGAACGCTTACCTGTTCTTTAAGACATTCTTCGCCAAGAAGAACACCCATTTCATAAATAAGGTCGGGGTCCCAGGAGCAAGCGGTTGTTGCCGCTGTGGGATAGCAGATTGCGGGAACACCTTTAAGGCTTGTTGCCTGCTCTTTGTCCATTTTTTCTGCACGCTTTCTGATACCGTGAGGGCCATCAGTCCACATAACAACGGGGATACCAAGTCTTTCAAGTCCGGGTGTGTGCCAATAGTCAAGACCTGAACAAAAGCTTGCCTTTTCTTCAAGAGTCATTTGTTTAATAAGATCTGCGTGTTTCATTTTCTACCTCCGTAAATCTCAAAATTATACACATTAATGATAACATACAATAAATACCATTGCAAGAGTTATTTGTTTGGTGCATTTGTGTATATTTCTATCTCACTGTCATAATATTGTTCCTGGAAATGAACCGCATTTTCGATTTCTTCTTTTGAAAAATCCATTCCCAAAGGTGCGCCCACCAGTTTATCTTCAACATCATTGTGTCGGTGAACAATAGCGATGATTTTACATTCATATTCTCCGACGGGTTCATTTACACCTAAAAGATAAACATCAAGCTCTTCTCCGTCACCACCTAGAACATCGGGAATGTAGCCGTAATTTATAGGGTAGGTGAGGGAGTATTTCTCTTTTTTATGAACATAACCTAAAGGTCTGTCAATGCCGATTTTCACGGTTTTACCCAAGTATGATTTTACTTGCGCTTTTCTTTCTTCATATGTCATAGTAATTCCTCATACATAACTTTAATAATTTTCGTACTGTTAAGGCAACAATCTGTGTTATTGCTGTGGTAATAGGCAATAAGCAAATAATCCTTGCCCTCAATGGTGGCAGGGTAGCAGTAGCCATTGTTCAGGTCATCCTCAAGATAGAAAAGCTTTTCCTGTGTGAAAGCGGTTTCTTCTTTTTTTCTTACTGCCATTGTGTATGGTGTTCTACCCCAGAATTCTGCATCGTCGTCTCTTAAAATATGTTCGGGAATGGGGTTGAAAATTGCAACCGTAAGGTCTTTGAAATCCTTAACGGACATAGGCGAAGCAGGGGAAGAAAAGAATATATTGGGCTCGGGTGTTGACCAGGTTTCGCCACTGTCTTCGGAGTAACATTCATATTGATAGCCTAAAAGAGTTCTAATGTAGCACCAGATTTTACCGTCGGGAAGCTCATAAAGCCCCGGTTCCTGAAATCCGATTTTGTCATTGGGAAAAGGCGTTTTCAGTTCTGTATCAGTTTTCTTCCAGGTGTAGCCGTCATCATCGGAATAGAAAAAGCAAAGCTCACCAACAGATAAGTCATCACTATCGGTATAAATTGTGTGTCGTGCCAAAGGAAGAAGAATTCTGTCGTTTTTAAGCTTTAAAACTCTGTCGTTATTGAGAATGAAATAATCGGGCTTTTTGAGAGCGGTTAAGCAGTTCTGCGGTTCACTCCAGCTTTTGCCCTCGTCAGAAGAGCGCCTCATAACAATTGTATCAGAGCCGTCTTTGTTTTTAACAATATAAAAAGCACCGATATCACCGCTTTCCATTCTTAAAAATGAAAAGCTCATAATGTTAACATCATTTTCGCCCTTTTCAAAAAGAACCTTTCTTTCTGACCAGCTTTCGCCCTCGTCTGTTGAAGAAATATAGGATATTCGGGCGATATCTTCGTCCTCTCTACCGCCTAAAAATTCTGTAAAGGCGAATAAAATGCTATCGTCTTTCAAACGAATAAATGAACCCTCGCCGATTCTTCTTATTGAACCCTCGGGTGCCATTATATGAACTTTTCTTCCAACTTTTTTCATAAAAACTACTCCGGTTAAAAATTTATACACTAAATTATATCATACAATTTGCACATATTACAACCGCGAAATTGTAACTTCCCGATAGGCAGTTTTTATTGCTTTTAAAAAAGCCCTATGATAAAATTATTTTAACAAAATTTAGGAGGTTTTCCTATGCTGTATAAGAAAAATTCTGCTCCTGCTTTAACAGAGGAGTTATTTAAAAATCCAACTGCGGAATACCGCGGAACACCTTTCTGGGCTTGGAACAATATGCTCACAAAGGAAGAGCTTTGCCGTCAGATTGACGTGTTTAAGGAAATGGGTCTTGGCGGTTTCCATATGCACGTTAGAACAGGTCTTAAAAATAAATATTTAAGTGACGAATATATGGAGCTTGTTAAGGCTTGTGTTGAAAAGGCAAAGGGCGAGGACATGCTCGCTTGGCTTTATGACGAGGACCGTTGGCCCTCAGGTGCGGCAGGCGGTCTTGTTACCTGCGATGAAAAATACAGAGCAAGAAACCTTGTTTTCACAACGGAGAAACAGGGTGAGAGTTTCAGTGCCGGTAACTGCTCACGCTCCAACGGCGACAGAAGCGGTAACGATACTCTTCTTGCCTGCTATGATGTTGTGCTTGATGAAGACGGTTACCTTGAAAGCTACAAGAGAATTGCCGAAAATGACGCTGCACAAGGTACAAAATGGTATGCTCTTTTAAATATTTACGGTCCTAACAGCTGGCATAACGACCAGACCTATGTTGACACTCTCAACAAGGATGCAATCAAAAGGTTTATTGAGGTTACTCACGACAGATATAAAGAAAGTGTAGGTTATGAGTTTGATAAAACCGTTCCTGCAATTTTCACCGATGAACCTCAGTTTACAAGAAAAGATACCTTTGAAAACTCTTTTGATACAGAAGATGTAACAATGCCTTGGACAGATAAAGTTCCCGAGCTTTATAAAGAGGCTTACGGCGCAGACATTCTTGATACTCTTCCCGAAATTTTCTGGGATTTGAAGGGCAGCGCACCCTCAATCCACCGCTATCGTTACCACGATTTTATTGCAGAGCTTTTTGCACAGTCCTTTGCAGATACTGTTGGTTCCTGGTGTGAGGAAAACGGAATTGCTCTTACAGGTCATATGATGGAAGAGCCAACATTACATAGCCAGACTGCCGCTTTGGGTGAAGCGATGCGATCTTACAGAAGCTTTCAGCTTCCGGGTATAGACTTGCTTTGTAATTCTCACGAGTTCACAACTGCAAAGCAGGCACAGTCCGCGGCTCATCAGTTCGGTTATGAGGGAGTCCTTTCCGAGCTTTACGGTGTAACCGGTTGGAATTGCGATTTCAGAACCTACAAGCATCAGGGCGACTGGCAGGCGGCTCTCGGTATAACAATCCGAGTTCCCCACCTTTCCTGGTATGCTATGGCAGGTGAAGCAAAGCGCGACTACCCTGCATCAATTTCATATCAGTCCCCTTGGTACAAGGAATACGGCGCAATTGAAGACCATTTTGCTCGTGTTAATACCGCTCTTACAAGAGGTAAACCCATTGTTAAGGTTGGTGTTATACATCCCGTTGAAAGCTTCTGGCTTCATTGGGGACCAAATGATAAATCTGCAATTTTCCGTGACGGTACTGATGAAAATTTCCTTAATCTTACCAAATGGCTTCTTGAAGGTAGTATAGACTTTAACTTTATAAGCGAATCTCTTTTACCGACTCTTTGCGAAAAAGGAACTGCACCCTTTAAGGTTGGCGAAATGGAATATGATACAATCATCGTTCCTGCTTGTGAAACTCTTCGTTCAAGCACGTTAGAACGCCTTGAGGCATTCCGTGAAAATGGCGGAAGACTCATTTTCCTTGGTGCTGCTCCCAAGCTTTGTGATGCAGTCGCTTCCGAGAGAGGTAAAGCTCTTTACGATATAAGTGAAAAGTTTGATTATACTCGTTCTGCAGTTATCACCGCTATGGAAAAAGACAGAACCCTTACAATGCGCTATGATGACGGAAATCTTACCGATGACCTTATTTATCAGCTTCGTCAGGACGAAGACTGCAAATGGCTTTTCGTTTGTCATAATAAAGAGCCTTATAACAAAGATATCGACCACGGCGATGATGTAAGAATAACCGTAAACGGCGAATACGGTGTTCTTGTTTACAATACCGAAAACGGAAACATCATTCCTGCAGGTTATGAAATCAAAAACGGCAAAACAGTTATTTCCGACCATATTTATGGCTATGAATCAAGACTTTATAAATTGGTTGCTGCTGAAACTGTAACTGCCAAAGCAGCCCCAAAAGCTGAAGAAAAGAAAGAAATCAAAGTTAGTTCACAAGTGAACTACGAGCTTTCCGAAGAAAATATTCTTGTTCTTGATATGGCAGAGTTCAAGGTTGATGGTGAAGAAGAATTTTCACCTAAAGAGGAGATTTTAAGACTTGATAATATCTGCCGTGAAAGATTAGGTCTTCGTGAAAGAGGTGAGGCTATTGTTCAGCCTTGGGTTTACGGAGAAGCACCCGATGTGAGCAAGGTCACTCTCAGATATACTTTCAATAGCGAAATTGATTATGATGGCGCATTCCTCGGTCTTGAAGATGCCGAGAAAGCAGAAATCACCTTCAACGGTGAAAAGGTTTCCAATGAGATCGTTGATAATTATGTTGACTTCTCAATTTATAAAGTTAAACTTGGTAAAATCAAGAAAGGCGAAAATGAGCTTATTATCACCTACCCCTTCGGACCATCTGCAAACCTTGAAACAGTATTTGTTCTTGGCTATTTTGGTGTGAGGCTTGTAGGTACTGAAAGCACAATTGTCGCTCTTCCCGAGAAAATCGGCTTTGGTGAAATTCTTTCACAGGGCTTCCCGTTCTATAGCGGTGCAATTACATATAAAATCCCCGTTAATGTTGAAAGTGGTAGCGTAGAGGTTGAAGCATCGGATTATCGTGGCGGTCTTATAACCATTGAGGTTGATGGTGAGAAAAAAGGCAGGATTATTTATCCACCATATAATCTTGAAATCAAAGATATCGAAAATGGCGAGCACGAAATCGGTGTTAAGCTTTATACACATAGATATAATTCCTTTGGTCCTATTCATCTTGTAAATGAAAAGGAATCCTGGCACGGACCTAACGCTTGGCGTAGTAGCGGACGAAATTGGTCTTATGAATATGTATTAAGAAAAACAGGTATTCTTAAAGCGCCTGTAATAAGATTGTAAAACAAATTCACTCCATTGAAATTTACGAATAAATTTCAATGGAGTGATAAATTTTTAAACAAAAAGCTTTTTTGCAAGCCAAGCTCTGACTTTTTTGCTTTTGTTAGCATAAAGCCAGAAGAAAACAAGAGCCAGGCAACAAACTGCAGCAACAAGAGTTATTTCGAAATTTAAAATGTAGTTGTTTAAGAAGAAGCAAAGGCTTGCAACAGAAAGACAAATAACAAGGTCAATGAAAATGTGCAATACCTTTGAGGTCCAATGGCGTTTTCTTTGACGGTACCAATATATAAAATAGAGAACACAAGCAGAAACGATAGCGATAATGGGAAGCGCAACCTGAAAGTACCATTTGGCATCACTTGGGTCATTAACGTAGAAAACCAAAGTATAGAGTGCCACTGCTAATGTATCAAATCCCCACATAAGATAGGGTCGCAGTTTCTTTGTAAGGAATGGGAAAACAAAAAGAATCCAAGACAAAAGAGATGAACAAGCCACATAAATAAACCAAAGATTTTCTCTATCAACAAATAAGTTGATGAACATACAAACAATGTTTGGTATTAAAAGAATGAATGTGACAATAATTGCAATAAAGCGTTGCTTAACTCCCGTGGGGATATCGGGTGTATGGGAAAAGGGGAGAGAGGTTTCTTCACTTTTTTCGTTAGGATTATATACGGGTGTGTCACAAAGAGCACATTTATGGGCGCTTTTATCAAGCTCCACACCGCAATTTACACAGTATGACATAATTTCAACGTCCTCTACAAATTTAATCTCTGTTGCTTTCAATTTTCACACGGAAGCCCATTTTAACAAGCTTTGTAAAAATCTCTCGTTCAATATCGGTTTCTTTTACAATACTTGCGACTGTGAAAACAAGATTATCGCCCACAGTTGCAAGACCGCATCTTGCTGAATTTCTTATACCGGGTCCCGGCATAAACAGAACCTTTTCTACAAACGGGAGCATATCTTCAGGGAGCTTTACTGCCCCGATATTTGAAAGGAGCACCGTTGTTGTTTGCTCACCTGTAATAAGGAATGATACACCAACCCCTAAATCCTTAACCGCTAAAGGCAGGAACTTCAAAACGGGATTTCTTTCAATTCCCATATTTGCCGTAACCATTGCATTAAGCTTTTTTTCATCATTTGCAAGGCGAAGCTGGTATGTAACTTGCTTCAGAAGCTCATCAAAAGAATAGTCGCCTAATCGGGGGTCAACCTTTGTACGAAGACAAATTGTAAAGTTTCTTAAGGTTTCTGTTTTGTATGTGCCTCTTAAATCTATAGGAACTTGCACACAAACCTCTTTTTGCTTTTTATTTTCTTTGCGTTGCTTTTCTATATGAACCTGCAATAGAAGAGCGGCAAAAAATTCTGTTACGGTAACGCCGTGTTCTTTTGTGTATTTGTGTATTTCCTTAAAGGACATGGTTCCGGAAATGATGTTTACCATGTGCTTGGGGAGTTTAGTACCTTTTGCGTGGTAAACGTATTTGTCACTTCGTTTTACCTTGCCTTTGGAATTTGCGATTTTAGAAAAGGAGTCTTCAAGCTCTTCTTTTTTAGGAGATTCATTAGCGTCAAGCACAAGACCACCTGCAGAAATCTCGTGACCGCAAAGCTTCAGATATTCTGCTGCAAGGGTTGAACCGAAAACTGCCGCGCCGTGACCGTCGGTAATAGCGTGGTATGTGTCAACAGCAATTCGTTTTCCGTGATAATAAACTCTGAAAAGGAAGCCTTTGTTTTCTTTGAATTTAACACGGTGACAAGGGTTTTGAATGTCGGGCTTAACGTCGGGTGCAATATTGGGGTTTTTCTCAAAATAGTACCAGAAAAGACCTTTTTTGATTCTTACATCAAAACCGGGAAAACGAGGCATTATATTTTCTAAGGCTTTTGTAAGAATTTCAGGGTCAATTTCCTCTTTAAGCTCCATACAAAAACGGAAAATATTGGACCAGGTGCCCGTGTTTTGACCCGGGAATATAGATGCGGCATTATCGAGCCTGAACCATTCGGGTAAATTAGGGTTTCTTCTTTCTCGTGTTTTATTTTCAGACACCCAAAGCACTCCTTTCGTTGATATTGAAAATACCGTTTTACTCATTTATGGGTAAAACGGTATTGGTAGTTAGATTTTTACGGCATCCTTGATTTTGATTTTTCCTACAAAGGGAATTTTCAAATAACCGTTACATTTATCGTCCTCGAAGGTAAGATGAATGTCAATTTCTTTGCCGGGAAGAATAGCAACTGATGCTTTAGCGTCAAGGGTGTTTCCATCTTCTTCTGCTTCTAAAATAGTAACATCCATATCAAAATCCGCATTGTCGATTTCGATTTCAAATTCATATTTGCCGTTTTCATATTCTATTTCAAAAACAGCATCACCTTTGAAAAACATATGGTCAACGCTTACTTTGTATTTTCCTACACCAATCATAAATAATACCTCCGTAAATATTTTTATTCAGAATCCATTCCGCCTGCTAAGCGAAGGATTTTACGTGCATCTTCTGTAGTGATTTTACCGTCTGCTGATTTATCCAGATTTGCAGTAGCGGTCTGTTCGGGTGTGAGCATAAGAGTTCCTGCAGAAGCGTGAAGAGCAGCTTTTACATCAAAAAGACTAACAACGCCGTCACCGTCAATATCACCTTTAAGAGAGAAATCGTCATTCACAAGAATAATAAAACGACCGCCTTCGGAAACCTGTGCGCCCACAAAGGGTGTGTGTGCCGAACCGCTTACAAGGACAAGCTCATTACCGATTTGCTGATAAACTTTAGTTGCACTTGGTATTGCATCAGGGCAAACTGCATCAAAGTTGAATATTACATTACCTTCGGGAGTATACGGCTTGTTTTCATTTTTGATGCTTATATCAAAGATGAAAGCCTTTGAATATTTTGTTGGAATAAGACCTTCAACCTCATTTATTTCAACAGGCTCAACGGAAATGTCAATCATATCGCCTTTGGGAAAAACGCCGTAAGCATCAATGAGTTTTATTCCGGTGTCATTATCTGTTATTGAAGGGTTGTTTTGAATTATAATGCTTTCGGGAAGATGTTGTTTAATAAGATAATCGTAAGCGTAAGAATCCTTTGCGCAGGAGATTCCGTCAATAAAATAGTAGAATTTGTTGTCATCGGAATCAATATCGCCTAAAACAGCATCTGCACCGATATTGTTAAGCTTTGCAGGTAAATCTAATCGGGTTAAAGAATCACAGTGAGCGAGTGCTTGAGCACCTAAAGTTGAAAGGTTATCACTTAACCTGATACTTTCAAGATTCCAACAATATGAAAAAGCATAACTGTTTATGTCTGTTACGGTGTTGTACATATCAACCTGTGTTAAATTGTAGCAGTGTTCAAAAGCATAAGAGCCGATTGTTTCAATTCCGTATGGAATTGTGAATTTACCGCCTTTTCCTGCAGGGAAAATAACAAGAGTGTTGATTTTTCCGTTGGCGGTATCTTTGCGGTAAAGGACACCGTCAATTGATGTGAAAATTTCGTTAGAAGAGTCAACATCTATTTCTGTAAGAGATGAGCACAGGTTAAAAGCGTTGCCGGCAATTCCGACTAAAGTTGAAGGAAGTTTTATATAGGTGATATTCTCGTTTTTTGAAAAAGCGGAATATGTAATGTTTGTTACAGGCAATCCGTTGAGAGTTTCGGGGACAATAATTTTTGTTTCCGAACCGCTGTAACCGGTTATGATGGCTTTTTCGGGGTTGTTTACGGGCATTGCTCTGTAGGTGAAATCACTTTCGGATGGAGTTACGGGTTCTTTGCTTTCATAAACTCCTGTTGTTCCGCCTTTAGCGGTGGGCAGATTATCAGTGAAAACGATACATGATAATAAAAACACAAAACATAAAATAAAACTTAACAGTTTCTTCTTGCTCAAAAAAACACATCCTTTCAAGCGGTACTATACTAATATAATTATAGTATAGGTACGCAGTAAATTCAATAGGGATGTTTATACAAAAATTTTGACAAATTTTGTTAATTAACCATAGCCGAAAAGAGTTGAACACCGCACGGTTTCTTAAGGCAAATTTCTGCACTAACTGCGTCAAAAAGCTTGAAATACGACAGTATTCCTTCACTTTTTTCCTTGTTATTGCAAAAATTTTGCCTTAATAAACTGCTTGAACCTAAAATCCCAAAGATTTTGGTGCAGCAGGGTGTTTCTTCGGTGAAGATATACTGGCGTATATTAAGACGAAAAACGCCGTGATGTGCCGGAAGATTTGAATTTTAGGCGTACGGGGTTCAATTCTTTTCGGCTATAGAAAAAAGCAAAGCTCCGAAGCGAACTTCGGAGCCCTATGCTTTTTAACAAATTCAGTTACTTAGATAGCGCGGGTAACCTTACCGGAGCGCAAGCAGCGTGTGCAAGCATATACTCTCTTGGGAGAGCCGTTTACGATTGCTTTAACTCTTTTTACGTTGGGTTTCCATGTTCTGTTTGAACGTCTGTGTGAGTGAGAAACCTTGATGCCGAAAGCAACTTCTTTGTTACAAAATTCACATTTTGCCATTGAGCTGCACCTCCTTCATAAATTTTCAATTAAGTCATAAGACAACGGAATGTATAATATCACCTTTCTTCGTCAAATGCAAGTATTTTTTTTGAAATTGTCCGTTTTTATGAACTTTCACAGTTTATTAAGGGTATTATTCCAATATTTTTTTCAAAATTGCTTGATTTTTTCAAAATGATGATATATAATGCTACTTGAAACCGAACATTTGTACACTTTCGAAAAGGAGAATTTTATAAATGGCAGAAAGAAACGAAAAAAACAAAGCTCTTGAAACAGCACTTTCACAAATAGAAAAAAACTTCGGTAAAGGTGCAATTATGCGTCTTGGCGAAAATGCAGGTTTTAACGTTGAAGCAATTCCCACAGGCTCAATTGCTCTTGATGCGGCAACAGGTATTGGCGGACTTCCCCGCGGCAGAATTGTTGAAATTTACGGACCTGAAAGTTCAGGTAAAACAACTCTTGCTCTCCACGTTGTTGCAGAAGCGCAGAAAATGGGCGGAGAGGCAGCATTTATTGATGCTGAGCACGCTCTTGACCCTGTTTACGCATCTGCTTTGGGTGTAGATATTGATTCTCTTCTTGTTTCCCAACCCGACAACGGCGAGCAGGCCCTTGAAATAACAGAGTATCTTGCCCGTTCAGGCGCTCTTGACGTTATTGTTGTTGACTCTGTTGCGGCTCTTGTTCCCAAGGCAGAAATTGAGGGCGAAATGGGTGACTCTCACGTAGGCCTTCACGCCCGTCTTATGTCACAGGCATTAAGAAAATTAACAGGTGCAATTTCAAAATCAAATACAGTTGTTATATTTATTAACCAGCTTCGTGAAAAGGTTGGCGTAATTTACGGCAATCCCGAGGTTACAACCGGTGGGCGTGCTCTTAAATTCTATTCAACAATTCGTATTGATGTAAGAAGAGTTGAACAGCTTAAGGGTCCCGGTAACGAATTTATCGGTTCAAGAACAAGAGCAAAAATTGTCAAAAATAAAGTTGCTCCGCCCTTCAAAGAGGCAGAGGTTGATATTATGTATGGCGAGGGAAATTCCAAAAACGGCGAGCTTCTTGACCTTGCAGTTAAAATGGAAGTTATCAGAAAAAGCGGTGCTTGGTTCTACTACGGCGAGGAAAGACTCGGTCAGGGCAGAGATAATGTAAAAGAATATATCAGAAACAATCCCGAATTTTGTGCAGAAGTAGAGGGTAAGGTTCGCGAGGGAATAAAGAATCTTATTTCCGCAAGAAATCCCATTTCTCGCAGAGAGCAAGCGGCTCCTGTACCTGTTGAGCCCGTTTCAAAAGAAATTGCAAGAGCAAAAATTGATATTGCAGTAGACGATGACGAATAATGAAAATCACATCTAAACAGGGTAACGGCAATAAAGTTCATATCTATATTGACGGAGAATATACCCTAACACTTTATGACGACTATTGGTACCTTTGCGGTATCAAGGACGGTCAGGAAATTACAGAGATTCAGCTTGCTTCCTTGAAAGAGGAGGCAGGCTTTCGCTCTGCTTATGAGAAAGGTATAACCTATCTTTCTATGCGCAGCTATTCCGAAAAAGAGTTGTATGATAAGTTGAAGTTGAAATTCGGCGCAGATGCATCTCGCAGAGCGGTGGATAAAATGCTCGATAGGGGTTATATTGATGATGAAGCCTTTTGCAAGGAATATGTAAGGTATCTTTTTGAAGTAAAAAAATATGATGTAAAGAGGATTACATACGAATTAAAAATGAAAGGTATCGATAGCGAAACTATTAACAATACCTTGAAAATACTTGACAACGAGCCAATTTCGCGTATTATAGAAATGTTAAGGACAAAATACGAAAATAAGCTTGAAACGGAAAAAGACAGAAAAAGAATTGTCAACCGTTTCGTAAGAATGGGGTATTCCTATTCTGATATAAAATCCGCTTTTTATGAGTGCGGTTTTGAAATGCCCGGGCGGTAAAATGTAAGAGGTGAAATTATGTCACGAAAAATCGGAATGATTAGTTTAGGTTGTCCGAAAAACCAGGTTGATGCAGAATTAATGCTTAAAAAGCTTGTTGATGCAGGGTATATTCTTGTTCAGGAAGCAGACAAGGCTGATATTGTTATCGTTAATACCTGCGGTTTTATTGAGGACGCTAAAAGAGAGTCAATCGAAGCGATTCTTGAAATGGCAGATTTAAAAGCAGACGGACTTCTTAAAAAGATTCTAGTAACAGGTTGCCTTGCACAAAGATACAATGACGAAGTTTTTACAGAAATTCCCGAGGTTGACGGTGTAATCGGTATCGGCGCTAATGCGGATATTGTCGAGGTTTGCGATGCTGTTTTTGAAAGTGACGAACAGTATAAGAACTTCCCCAATAAAGAGCAGTTGCCTCTTGACGGCGGAAGAATTCTTACTACTCCCGAATATACTGCATATCTTAAAATTGCGGATGGCTGTTCAAACTGCTGCTCTTACTGCGCAATCCCCTCAATAAGAGGCGGCTTCAGAAGCAGAAAAATTGAAGATGTTCTTGAAGAAGCAAATATGCTTTGCGAAAAAGGCGTTAAGGAGCTTATTCTTGTAGCCCAGGACACAACCCGTTACGGTGAAGATTTGTACGGCGAAATTAAGCTTCCCGAGCTTTTGGGTGAGCTTAATAAAATAGAAAAGCTTCAGTGGATAAGACTTCTCTATTGCTATCCCGACAGAATCACAGACGAGCTTTTAGATGCAATTGCAGAAAATGAAAAGGTTTGTCATTATATTGATATACCCATGCAGCATGCTGACGGTGAAATTCTCAAAGCAATGAACAGAAAAGGAGATAAAGAATCTCTACTTGCTCTTGTTGAAAAAATCAGAGCGAAAATTCCCGATGTTGTTTTGAGAACTACTTTTATTGTAGGTTTCCCCGGTGAAACGGAGGAAAGCTTCACAACTCTTTCCGAGTTTGTGAATGAAGCAAAGATTGACAGAGTAGGTTGCTTTGCGTATTCTCGCGAAGAAGGCACACCTGCATATGATTTCGAAAATCAAGTTGACCCCGAAGTTGCCACAGAGCGTGTTGAGGCAATTATGACCCAGCAGTACACAATTTCCGAAGAAATGCTCGAAGCTTGTATGGGGAAAACATACGATGTTCTTGTTGAAGGCTATGACCCCTATACAGACAGCTATTACGGCAGAACATATATGGATTCACCCGATATCGACAATAACATTATCTTTACTTGCGGATATGAAATTGAAGATGGTGAAATTGTTCCTGTTGAAATATTTGATAAGGATGAGTATTCGCTCATTGGTGAAGCAGTATGAAAAATATGAATGTACCCAACCAATTGACGATTATAAGAATAATTTTGACTCCCATATTCCTTGCTTTGTTTTTAAGCAATATCGAGCATCATTATTTAATCGGCTTAATTGTTTTCGCAATCGGCTCATTTACAGATTTTCTTGACGGTAAAATTGCAAGAAAAAAGGGCATTGTAACTGTTTTCGGTCAGCTTGCTGACCCTGTTGCAGATAAAATTCTTACAACTGCCGCTCTTCTTGCGTTTATGCAGTTCGGTCTTTGCAATATCTGGATTATTATGATAGTATTGCTTCGCGAATTCACAATTACATCTTTCAGACTTGTTGCAACGGCACAAGGAATTGTTATTCCTGCAAATATTTACGGCAAACTTAAAACCATTTCTCAGATGGTTTTCTCCCTTGTGATTATGATTCTTGCAGAGCTTAATGATATTGGTGTTCTTGGCGAGAACTTCCCCATTTCAGCCGTATCAAACGGACTTTTGTGGATTACTGCCGCTCTTTGTGTGATTTCAGGCGTGATTTATGTAAAACAGTCCATTAAACTTATAGATTTTTCGAAATAGAGTGAGTGAAATCGAACCAGATATGGTTTAATACAGTCACTTTTCCCCGTAACATCGTTAAAACTCTTGAAATACGGCAGTATTGCGAGACAAAAAAATTACAAAGGTGCGTGAAATCGGACATTTAAGGCATATTTGGTTCGAATTCACTCACTCTGAGGTGAAATTATGCAACTTTACAACTCTCTTACAAGAAAAAAGGAAAATTTTAAAGAAAATGTTCCCGGCAAGGTAAATATGTATACCTGCGGTCCTACCGTATATCACTTTGCACATATAGGTAATCTTCGTAGTTATATTATGGAAGATGTACTCGAAAAACATCTTCGTTACAGCGGTTATGATGTTAAACGAGTAATGAATATTACTGACGTTGGCCATCTTTCAAGCGATGCCGATACCGGCGAAGATAAAATGCTCAAAGGCGCAAAAAGAGAGAATAAATCTGTTATGGATATTGCAAAATTCTATACAGATGCTTTCTTTGAGGACTGCAAAAAGCTTAATATAAAAACTCCCGATGTAGTTGAACCTGCAACAAATTGTATTGATGAATTTATTACAATGGTTCAGGGTCTTCTTGACAAAGGCTATGCTTATGTTGCAGGCGGAAATGTGTATTTTGATACATCAAAGCTTGACGAATACTATGTTTTTAACAAGCACGATAGCGACGAATTAATGGTCGGTGTCCGTGAGGGCGTTGAAGAAGATACAAATAAGAGAAATAAGAATGACTTTGTTCTCTGGTTTACAAAATCAAAGTTCGAAGAACAGGCTCTTAAATGGGATTCTCCCTGGGGTGTAGGCTATCCCGGTTGGCATATTGAATGCTCCGCAATCAGTCTTAAACATCTCGGCGAATATATGGATATCCATTGCGGCGGTATTGATAATGCTTTTCCCCACCATACAAACGAAATTGCACAGAGTGAAGCATATATCGGACATAAATGGTGTAACTATTGGTTCCATGTTCTTCACCTTAACACAAATACAGGTAAAATGAGCAAATCCAAGGGCGAATTCCTTACAGTTTCGCTTCTTGAGGAAAAAGGTTATAACCCTCTTGCATATAGATTCTTCTGTTTGCAGTCCCACTACAGAAAACAGCTCGTTTTCTCTTATGAAAACCTTGACGGTGCTGCAACTGCTTATGATAAGCTTCTTAAGAAAATCGCAGGTCTTAATCCCGTTGATAGCGATGAGCTTGATATGGCAGCAGTTGAAAAATTACAAGGCGCATTCAAAGCTGCTCTTGATAACGATATAAACACATCTCTTGCGGTTACTGCGGTTTATGATGTTCTCAAAGAGAAAACAAATGATAAAACAAAAATTTATCTTCTCAATGATTTTGATAAGGTTCTTTCTCTTGATTTAGTTGAGGGCGCAAAGAAGCTTACTGAGGTTAAAGAAGATGATGCAGAGCTTGATGACTTTGCAAAATATGTTGAAGAGCAGATTGCTTTGAGAGTTGAGGCTAAAAAGGCTAAAAACTTTACAGAAGCAGACAGAATCCGTAACGAGTTGGCATCAAAGGGCGTTACACTCCTTGATACCCGCGAAGGCACAAAATGGAGTAAAGAATAAAAGGATTAGACTTATGACAAGTAAAGAAAGAGCAAAGCTCCGTGCGGAAGCAAACGGACTTGACCCTATCTTCCAGATAGGTAAAGAGGGTGTTACCGACGCGGTTATTGCACAGATTGAAGATACATTTAATACAAGAGAGCTTTTTAAAATCAAAGTTCACCTTGAATCCTCTCCCGAAGGGCCAAAGGAAATAGCAACAAAGATTTCCGAGGCAACAGGTTGTGATGTGGTTCAGGTTATCGGCGGAACAATAGTTGTTTTCCGAATTAACCTTATACTTCGTCAGAAAGCAGCGGAGAAGAAAAAACGTCAGCAGGAAAGAGCAAGAAAAGAAGCTCTTGAAAGACGTACCGAACGTACTAAAAAGAAATACAGCAGGTAAAAATTATGAGTGAAATTGTTACCGTAAATAAAAAGAAAAAGGTCGGTTCTTTTATAATCGGTCTTTTGGTTCTTGCCCTTGCAATTACAGGTGTTGTAAGCATTGTAAGAATTGCAATGGATAAGTTCTATTCGGGGGAGGAAGAGGTTGTTGACTATTCAGGCTACGCAGAGTTTTTAACCTGGGTAGTTGGTGTTGACCCTGATTCCTTTTCTGATATAACAAAAGCCGATAAATCGGCGCTTCTTAATATCGCTATCTGTACTCTTCTTACAGACGAAATCAAAACAGGGGATTACAATGTAACGGAAAAAGGTCTTATTGTTCCTGCAGAAGATGTTGCAGGTTACTATCTCAAAATGTTTGGGCCAGATGTTGAAATAGTTCATTCAAGCGTTATGGGTTACGGCTATGAATTTACCTATGATGCAAGCGCGAATACCTATACAGTTCCCCTTACGGGCGTAACACCACCCTTTACTGCAAGAATTGAGTCCGTAGAAAAAACAGGCGGTCTTGCAATTCTTCGTGTTGGTTACGTGGGAACAAGTAATATTGAGGTCGCTCCCGATGGAACTATCGCTGCAACTCAGCCCGACAAATACGCAGATATCACCTTAAAAGAAACCGAAATAGGCTATAACCTGATTTCCGTTATGGCAGTAACAGTAGGAGAATATCAGTAAACAGATTCGGTCAGTCACAAATCAAAAGATTTGTGACTGACCGATAAATTTTTTATAAACCGGCATCTGATGATCGGCAACTGGCAGCTTAATTCCGCACTCCACACTCAGCATTCCGCATTCCCTTGTCAATCTTCACCAAAAAATTTTTTGTTATATTGTGGGAATTTTACCTTTAAACTATGGAAAATTTTAAAATTATGTGTTACAATGAGCGATGGTGTAATAACTCTAATTGCGCCAAAACGCGCAAAAAATTTATTGGAGGTAAATTATGAGCAAGAAATTCGTTTATTTGTTCTCAGAGGGCGACGCTTCGATGCGTGAGCTTCTCGGTGGTAAAGGTGCAAACCTTGCAGAAATGACTAACATCGGTCTTCCTGTTCCTCAGGGTTTCACAATCACAACTGAAGCTTGTACTCAGTACTATGAGGACGGCAGAAAAATCAACGATGAAATCCAGGCACAGATTATGGAATTTATCGACAAAATGGAAGGCGTTGTCGGCAAGAAATTCGGCGACAAAGAAAATCCCCTTCTCGTTTCTGTTCGTTCAGGTGCTCGTGCATCCATGCCCGGTATGATGGATACAATCCTTAACCTTGGTCTTAACGAAGAAGTTGTTGAAGTTATGGCTGCAAAGTCAGGCAACGCTCGTTGGGCTTGGGACTGCTACAGAAGATTCATTCAGATGTATTCTGACGTTGTTATGGAAGTTGGTAAGAAATACTTCGAACAGCTCATCGACGAAATGAAAGAAGCTAAAGGCGTAACTCAGGATATCGAGCTTACTGCTGAAGACCTCAAAGAACTTGCAGGTCAGTTCAAGGCTGAATACAAATCAAAAATCGGTAAAGACTTCCCCTCAGATCCCAAAGAACAGCTTATGGGCGCTGTTGAGGCTGTTTTCCGTTCATGGGACAACCCCCGTGCAAACGTCTACCGTCGTGACAACGATATCCCTTATTCATGGGGTACTGCTGTTAACGTTCAGGCTATGGCATTCGGTAATATGGGTGACGATTGCGGTACTGGTGTTGCTTTCACTCGTGACCCCGCTACAGGTGACAAAGGCCTTATGGGTGAATTCCTTGTAAACGCTCAGGGTGAAGACGTTGTTGCTGGTGTTCGTACTCCTATGCCCATCGCTGAAATGGCTGAAAAATTCCCCGAGGCATTCGCAGAATTCACAAAGGTTTGCGCAATCCTCGAAGATCACTACAGAGATATGCAGGATATGGAGTTCACTGTTGAAGCAGGCAAGCTCTATATGCTCCAGACAAGAAACGGTAAGAGAACTGCAAAGGCTGCTCTTAAAATCGCTTGCGACCTCGTTGACGAAGGTATGATCGATGAAAAGAAAGCTGTTGCAATGATCGATCCCAGAAACCTTGACACTCTTCTCCATCCCCAGTTTGATGCTAAAGCTCTTAAAGCTGCAACTCCTGCAGGTAAAGGTCTTGGCGCATCTCCCGGTGCTGCTTGCGGTAAAGTAGTATTCACTGCTGAAGACGCCGAAAGCTGGAATGCTCGTGGCGAAAAAGTTGTTCTTGTTCGTCTTGAAACATCTCCCGAAGATATCACAGGTATGAAAGCCTCTCAGGGTATCCTCACAGTTCGTGGCGGTATGACATCTCACGCAGCTGTTGTTGCTCGTGGTATGGGTACTTGCTGTGTATCCGGTTGCGGCGAAATCAAAATGGACGAAGAAAACAAGAAATTTGAACTCGCAGGCAAAACATACGTTGAAGGCGACTACATCTCAATCGACGGTTCAACAGGTAACATCTACGACGGCATCATCCCCACAGTTGACGCTGAAATCGCAGGTGAATTCGGCAGAATCATGGATTGGGCTGATAAATACAGAACTCTTAAAGTTCGTACAAATGCTGATACTCCCGCTGATGCTAAGAAAGCTCGCGAACTCGGTGCAGAAGGTATCGGTCTCTGCCGTACTGAGCATATGTTCTTCGAGGCAGAAAGAATTGCTGCATTCCGTGAAATGATCTGTGCTGACACAGTTGAAGAAAGAGAAGCAGCTCTTGACAAGATTCTTCCTTATCAGCAGGGCGACTTCGAAGCTCTTTATGAAGCTCTTGAAGGCAACCCCGTTACAATCCGTTTCCTTGATCCTCCGCTTCATGAGTTCGTTCCCACTGAAGAAGCAGACATCAAGCTCCTTGCAGATTCACAGGGCAAATCCGTTGAAGATATCAAAGCTATCATCGCTTCTCTTCATGAGTTCAACCCCATGATGGGTCACCGTGGCTGCCGTCTTGCAGTTACTTACCCCGAAATCGCTGCAATGCAGACAAAAGCTGTTATCCGTGCAGCTATCAATGTTCAGAAAGCACACGCTGATTGGAATGTAGTTCCCGAAATTATGATTCCTCTTATCGGTGACGTTAAAGAACTTAAATTCGTTAAGAAGGTTGTTGTTGAAACTGCTGACGCTGAAATCGCAGCTGCAGGTTCAGACCTCAAATACGAAGTTGGTACAATGATCGAAATCCCCAGAGCTTGTATCACAGCTGACGAAGTTGCTAAAGAAGCTGACTTCTTCTGCTTCGGTACAAATGACCTTACTCAGATGACATACGGCTTCAGCCGTGATGACGCCGGTAAGTTCCTTACAGCTTACTATGATAGCAAAATCTTCGAGAACGATCCCTTCGCAAAGCTCGACCAGAACGGCGTTGGCGCTCTTATGGAAATGGCTGTTGCTAAAGGTAAAGCAAGCGGTAAAGACCTTCACTACGGTATCTGTGGTGAGCACGGCGGCGACCCCGTTTCCGTTGAATTCTGCCACAAGATCGGTCTTAACTATGTATCTTGCTCTCCCTTCCGTGTTCCGATCGCTCGCCTCGCAGCAGCTCAGGCAGCTATCAAGGGCTAATTTTTAACTGAATTAAGTATCAAGGTGCAAACCTGATTAGCACGTAAAGTGTAAAACTAAATATCAAATCAAGACTTCGGAGAAGAAATTCTCTGAAGTCTTTTTTTATGCTCTCGTAAACCTTACAAGCTACTTCGATTTTGCAGAACCGGAAAACT
>JAZSNR010000086.1:0-16832 GCA_045536495.1 Acutalibacteraceae bacterium | reverse complement strand
TACCTTTACCATAAAGAATGAAGGGTACACATTCTCTTGTGTGGTCTGTGCCTTTGAAAGCGGGGTCGCAACCGTGGTCGGCAGTGATAATGAGAGCATCATTTTCTCTCATATTCCGTATAAAATCACCCAACCATTTATCAAAATCGGAAAGAGCCTTTGCATAACCGTCAACATTTCTTCTGTGACCGTAAACCATATCAAAATCAACAAGATTAACAAAGCAAAGACCGTTAAAATCCTTGTTTTGATATTCTGTTGTCTTTGTCATTCCGTCGGCATTGTTTTGCGTGAACACAAAATCAGTAAATCCGCGCCCCGCGAAAATATCGTGGATTTTCCCAACACTGATAACATCAAAGCCCTTATTTTTCAGTCTGTCGAGCATTGTGTTTTTTGGTGGTTCAATGGAAAAATCGTGACGGTTGGCAGTTCTTTTAAAGGGGTGTTCTCCCTCGAAGGGTCTTGCAATAACTCTGCCAACGCCGAAATCGCCCTTTAAAATTTCTCGGGCAATTCTGCAATATTCATATAATTTTTCGGGTGGAACAATACTTTCGTGAGCGGCAATCTGAAAAACGCTGTCCGCAGAGGTATAAACAATCAAATCACCTGTTTTAAAGTGTTCTTCACCATAATCCTTTATAACCTCTGTGCCCGAATAGGTTTTATTGCAGATAACTCCCCTGCCTGTTTTCTCAGAAAATTCTTTCAGTATGCTTTCGGGGAAACCATTTGGAAAAGTGGGCAAAGGCTTCTCGGAAACTACTCCCGCAATTTCCCAATGACCGATTGTTGTGTCTTTGCCTTTGGATTTTTCAGAAAGTCTTGCTACCTTGCTTTTCAGTTCACCATTACCTAAAAAGGAAAGTCCGTCAATATTAGAAAAACCTATTGAGAGAAGATTTTTAATATTAAATTCTTTGGAATTTGAAATTGATTTTATTGTGTTTGCGCCATAATCTCCGAAGTCTTTGGCATCGGGAGCTTCACCGATACCGCAACTGTCGAGAACAATGAGAAACACTCGTTTTACTTCTTTCATAATCTTATCGCCGTTTCAAGTGAAAGCTTCATCATATCTGTAAATGAATTCTGTCTTTCATCGGAAGAAAGCGCTTCTCCTGTTACAAGATGGTCGGAAACCGTAAGAATCGCAAGAGCTCTTTTACCGCTTCTTGCGGCATTCATATAAAGTGCCGCCGCCTCCATTTCAACTCCCAAAACGCCCATTTTTCTCCATAAATCAGCAGAGGTCATTCCCTCGGGAACATTCTCATTATCATTATAGAAAGTATCTGAAGATATCACATTACCCACAACGAAAGGAAGGTTCATTTCTTCTGCAATATCTGCACAAGTTTTAAGAAGCTTATAATCTGCAATAGGGGCAAAAGTGCCCGGAAGATTAAAGGTATGAGCATAGCTTGAATCGGTACAAGCACCCTGAGCGATTATAATATCTCTCACTTTAACTTTTTCGCACATACCGCCTGCAGAGCCAACACGAATGATGTTTTCCACACCGAAAAAATTAAATAGTTCATAGCTATAGATACCGATTGACGGCATACCCATACCCGAAGCCATAACGGAAACGGGTGTACCTTTATATGTTCCCGTATAGCCGTGAATACCACGAACATTATTGACTAATTTTGCATTTTCGAGAAAGCTTTCCGCAATAAATTTTGCTCTTAAAGGGTCACCGGGCATAAGCACGGTTTTTGCAAAATCCTCGGGCTTTGCATTAATATGGGGAGTAGGGTAATTCATACTATTTCCTCCTTAGTTACTATACGGCGCATTTTCGCGCCCCTTCATTCCGCATTCCTAATTCCGCATTCTGCATTTATACTCTATACATCGTATACATATTAGCATATATGCCGTTTTTCTGTGTTAATTCCTCGTGGTTACCGCTTTCGGCGATGCCGTCTTTTGTAATAACAAGAATTTTATCGGCGTTTTTAATTGTTGTAAGTCTATGGGCAACGGTTATTGTAGTTCTGCCCTTTGCAAGTCTTTCCAAAGACTGCTGAACAAGAAATTCGCTTTCGTTATCAAGAGCACTTGTTGCCTCGTCAAGAATAAGTATTTTCGGATTTTTAAGGAATACTCGCGCAATACTGATTCTCTGCTTCTGACCGCCGGAGAGCTTAACTCCGCGTTCGCCTACATAGGTATCAAAACCATCGGGAAGTTTGTCAATAAATTCCTCTGCACCAGCAAGACGAGCAGCTTCTCTGATTTCCTCTTCTGTAGCACCGGGTCTTCCGTATTCAATATTTTCTCTTACAGTACCCGAGAACAAATACACATCCTGCTGAACAACACCAATATTTTCACGAAGGCTTTTAAGAGTAACATCGCGAATATCTGTACCGTCGATTTTTATGCTACCTTCGGTCAATTCATAAAAACGGGGTATAAGGTTACAAATGGTTGTTTTTCCGCCACCTGAGGGTCCCACAAGGGCAAAGCTTTCACCACTACCGATATGAATATTTATATTATCAAGAATTTCGTCTGTATCTTCGGAATATTTAAAGGTTACGTTTTCAAAATCAATTGTACCGTCTTTTACAACAATATCTTTTGCGCTTTCATTATCTGTAATTGTGGGTTCTGTGTCCATAATTTCCGCAAAGCGTTCAATACCTGTCATACCCCTCTGGAACTGCTCCGCAAAGTCAATGATTTTTCTTATTGAAGTAAGAAGAGTTGAGATATAAAGAAGGTATGCGATATAGTCCGCCGCGCTGATTTTTCCTTTAACGAGAGCAAATGCACCTGCAACAACTATGAGAATATACATCACACCCTCAAAAACTCTGTTTATAGAGCTGTGAGAGCCCATATATTTATAAACCTTGGACTTTATTTCAAGGAATTTTTCGTTACCCTTTTTGAATTTCTTTTCTTCAATGTTTTCGTTTGCAAAGGATTTCACAACACGAACGCCTAAAAGAGAATCTTCAATTTGGGAGTTTAATTCACCAACTACAACTCTCGACTGGCGGAAACCGTCGTGCATACGCTTTCTGAAATATTTCAGGCAAATTGCCATAACGGGAATAACGGCAAAAAGAAGAAGAGTTAATGGAAGATTTATGAAGCTTAAAATTGTGAAGGAAACAACAATTTTAATTCCTGCAATAAAAAATTCTTCGGGGCAATGGTGGGCAAATTCAGTAACGTCAAACAAATCGCTTGTGATTCGCGACATTATTGTACCCACTTTTGTATTGTCATAATAAGAATAGGAAAGCTTCTGAAGATGCTCGAACAAATCCTTCCTCATTTTCGTTTCCATTTTCGTACCCATAATGTGACCTACGGATGCCATATAGTAGTTGGCAACCGCGTCAATTATTCTCATAACAAGATACATTCCTCCAACCCCAAGAATAACTGCAGGGGTTAAAACCGAAATGTCTGTTGTTACCGCATCTGTTATGAAGCGAACTATCATAGGAAGCGCCAATTCACAAACAGTAGTCAGCGATGCACAAAATAAATCAAATATTAATGTTTTTATATGTAATTTATAGTAGGGCAAAAAGCGTTTTATAAGTTTTCTGTTGCCTGTTTTGTTTTCTTTTGCCATAAGTCCTCCGAAACATTAAGTTACTCTTCATTTCTTTTTACACAAATTCTATCATATTTTATTGCCAATTAAAAGAAAAAATTTAAAAAGGTGATGCATTTTTAGTTGCATCACCCTTTTTCTTACATTGGGATATAAACCGTAACCGTAAAGCTTTGTTGCATATACTCAAAATCACATTTACCGTTAAGACGTTTTACTGTTTCCTGGATAATCTCTATTCCTAAACCATGATTTTCTTCATCTTTTTTACGGGTATAAAACTTTCTGTCTTTTTTTGTTATTTTACCGTCAAATTTGTTTTTGCAAACGCAAACGAAAGCGTTATTTTTAGTATCAATTGTTATTTCTACTTCTTTATCTTCATCCTTCAATGTTGAACAAGCCTCAAAGGCATTATTCAACATATTGGAAATAATACTTACCAAATCAACTTGAGAAATTTTTATTTCCTTTTCGACATTTGCCTGAGCCTTATATGAAACCCTCTCGTTGGTTGCAACGGAATTGTAATACAACAACATAGCATTTATTGTGGGGTTCTTGCAGTAGGATTTCAATGAATTTGAATATTCAGACAACAAATTCTCGGAATATTCTGTCAATTCGGCATTTTCTTTGTTTTGAGCCAATATTTGAATAGTACGCAAATGATTTGATATATCGTGAGACATTTTTGAAATCTTTTGCGAATGCTGCTCAATGACATCAAAATAATTCTTTTTATCCTTCTCAAATCTCATTGCAAGTTCAAGTTTTTCCCTTTCGCTTCTTTCCCCTGCATATTTGTAAATTACATACCCAGCAACGCACATTGTTATACCGAAAGCAAGGAAAATAACATAAAACATCCATGAATTAAAAATCTCGTTATGTACTCCATTTGTCATCATTGGAAATATTTGACTCACAGGCACAGCAATAACTAATCCTTTAACTAAAAATCTTGGGATTTTGGGTAATTTCGGAACGATAAATTTCTTAACAACAGGTACAAATAATAAGGTTCCGATAAGCAATAAACATCTATCAAGAAGAACACCTTCTATAGAATAAACAGGAATTTCATATCTGTCTCTAATAAACCTATAAAGAATTGTGGAGATGTATAAGAAAGGATTCAGACTATTTGTAAAATAACAAAGAAATTGAGAATCAAATCTTTTTCTATTGTAAAAACCGCTATATTGCAGTGGCCAAAGTGCAACAATTGCTACACTAAGCACAAAAAACGGATAAACATTTTCATTCCCTTTCGCAATCAATAAGGAACACAAAGATTCAGCAACTAAAGCAGGATAAAAAATAAACACTCCCAAAAAACTATGTAATTTATTTTTTTTAGGTGTTGAATAAAAAATAAAATACGCACAAGAAGTTATACACACAAAAACTTTATCCAAAAGAATAGAATGCCACTCCACACTTGACACATCTAACATACACAATTTCACTCTCCTCAGTTTATAGTAACGCTGTTTTTCACAAATCCAAAGAATTTTTCTTCTGTTTGTTTTTTATGTGTACGCGTTACCTTTACCGTCTCACCCGTACACAAAACGAACTCATTGTCCTTATAATGTTTTACCATTTTTAAGTTAATGATGTAGCTGTTATGACACCGTATAAAAATATCCCTGTCAAGTTTTTGATGAACACTATCGAGCTTTTCGCTTGTTTCATAACAGGCATTACTGCAAACAACCCGCGTTGTCCTTTTATTTCTTTCTATGTATATTATTTCATCGCAATCAATAAGAGCTTTGCAAAACCGCGATTCAATAAAAATCATCTTCTTATTCTTTCTTAAAGCCGCAACCGCCTTTTTCAACGCCTGCTCAAAATATTCTTTTATTGCCGTTTTCAGAACAAAATATTCATGCTCTGTTTCATAAACAGAAGAAACATACTCAACATACCCGGTGAGATAAATAACTTTGCACTTTCTTTGTTTTTTATTAAGTTCCTTTACGAACTCAATTCCGTTTAAACCGTCATTGAGTTCTATATCCATAACAACTAAATCTATTCCATCCTCATTTTGAATACATTCGATGAAGTCTTCTCCGGAAAAGAAGCTCTTCACTTCAATTGCTTCATTTTCAAAAAACTTGATGATACGATTTTTTACATCTTCTACCATCATCTTATCGTCGTCACAAATAACAATCTTCATTTTTCACCATTCCCTACGCTAATGCTTGTATTATACATCTTTTATTCTTTAAAGCAATAAAAATGCAAAAAATTCCATTTAAAGCGCATTTTTTGCGCAACGTCTTTTGCCTTTCCTATTGCGATTGTATATTAAAGATATTGTGTAACACAAACAATTAAAATTGTATAGGTGAGGAGAAATTTATGAGAAGATCAATAGCAATAGGCGCAGCAATAGGTGCGGTTTTGGGTACAATTCTCGGAAAACTTTGGGTTTTATTAAAGAGATTTTTCCGATTTATTTTTTCTTTAGTTTCAGAAAAAATATCCGAAAAAAGAGAAGAAAAAGCCGCTGAAACCACTATAAAAACTCATACTAAAGCAACAAATGGCGTAACGCCTTTTCAACAATTTTATCTTGACAAATATAAAAAGATGGAATCAGAAGGCAAAAAAATCGAATGGTACTATGTTGAACAAACAACAAATAGTCACTATCCCTATCCTTGTGCGACTGAAGATGAAAAAGATTTTATGGATGATGGTAAACAACCTTTAAAAGATGGATATCTGCCTGCTGCTTATTGGGCTATGATTTATTATGGCGTTAAGGGCGATGCTTATCTTTACTATGATTTAGATAAAAAAGAATACTGGAAAAACTACATTGTGACTAATGCAGAAAATGGTGACAGATGGTGCCAAGCACTTTTAGTTGCTGCGGAGAAAGGGTTTATGCAAAGCGATGCGTGGTGTACACCCGAAGAAAATGCACAATGGAAGGAATTATATGAAGATGCTCTTATTAACGATGCTCGATTTGGTGATCCACGTGCAAGAATAGGTGTTGCTTGGGCAGGTCTTGATGGTACAAGAGAAGACCATGATAAAAAAGAACGTTATTACAGATTAGCAGGTGAATCTGGTTATAGTGATGGTTATTTCCTTTTAGCTGAACATATAAAGCTAAGAGATTTTGATAAAACCGGCGAGATTTATACATACGGAGATGAAAAAAGCTGTGCTTATTATAGCTTAATAAACCAAGCTGCAGAAGCTAACAATGGCATACTTACAGGTTGGTGCCAACACACAATAGGTGATATGTATTTATCTGGTGAATGTGGATTTGGAAAAAATCCTCAAAAGGCAAAATTTATGTATGAACAAGCTTTAGAAAATGGTTTTGAACGCGCAAGTTCAAGTTTGGATACTTTAAAGAGATTACATAATGTATAAATTGGGTTTGCTACAAAAGTTTAAAATTTTACTAAATGGGTGATATTTATGGAAAATACTAACCTTTCTTATATAAACACCGCTTCTGCTGAAGAATTAAATGCGTTAGGTGATGAATTTTACGACAAAGAAAAATATGACAAAGCTTTTGAATTATATACAAAAGCTTTTGAAAAGGACCCTGAAAACAAAGATATTTTGTACAACTTAGCTTTTTGTTATCGCAAGGGTTTTGGTATTGAAAAAAATGATGCTCGTGCACAGGAACTATTTAGGAAAAGTGCAGATAAAGGACATAAACGAGCAGCCTATTGGACAGCTGATTATTATTACGTGGATGAAAATCCTTTATGTGTAGAATGGTGGGAAAAAGCTACCGAACTGGGCGATGATGATGCACCACATTTTTTAGCACTCAGCTATAGAGACGGCAAATTTGTTGAACAATCAATTGATAAAGCTGTTGAATATTATAATCTTGCAATAGAGCGTGGTAATTACTTATCAATGCTCAATATGGGTAATTTTTATATTGATGGTAAATATGTAGAAAAAAACATAACCAAGGGTATAGATTTACTCATAAAAGCGTCAGAAGAAAATGACACTTTTGTTGGTCGTAGTGCTTGTTATCACCTTTCCGTTCTCTATCTTTTAGGGCAAAAAGTGACTACTGATGCCCAGCTTGCTTACGATTGGGCTATTAGAGGTGCAAAAAAAGGTGACCCTCGAGCTTTGCAGATAATAGGTTCACGATATGCCAACGGAACTGCGCCTTTTGAAAGAGACTACCAAAAAGCCTTTAACTGTTTTCTTTTTTGCTCACAGTGCCCGAATGTAGAGGACCCTGATATTTTTGAATCATTAGGTAAATGCTACATTGAAGGAATTGGTACTCCAATTGATAAAATATCTGCAAAAGATTCGTTTGAAAAAGCAGCCAAACTGGGTTCTAAAGATTCGCTTGAAATTCTAAAAGAAATTTACCCCAATTTTTATGGGGAGGGCTGGGAAAATAAATATTTTGAATTAGTACAAATATTAGCAGAGAAAGATTATACATTTGCAATATATGAATTAGCTTTATGTTATAGCCAAAGCTTGGGAACAGAAGAAAATTTTGATGAATTTGAAAAATACTTAGATATTGCTTTTGAACGGGATTATCCATTAGCAATTAATTTAACCGCTAATCTTTACGAATCAGGAACTCTCAAAGAAAAAAACTTGGAAAAAGCATACGAATGCTACCAAAAGGGGGCTAGTTTAGGTTTCCCTCTCCATAAATATAAACTTGCAGTTTGTTACAAAGACGGTATCGGCGTTGAAAAGAACAAAATTAAAGCTCTTGAATTGTTTTATGCCTTACCGGAACTTGAACTTCCCGAAGTTTTGCTTGATTTAGGCGAATTGTTTGATAAAAATGGGCTAGCGCCCACAGACTACAATAAAGCCCTGTCATATTATGAAAGAGCTTACAATTTAAAAAGCAACCGAGCAGCCTATCATTTAGCTTGGTTCTATTATAATGGCTTCGGAATTGAGCAGAATTATGAAAAAGCTTTCTCTTTAGCCCTTGAAGCCTACGAAAACGGCGACGAAGATGCCGGATATCTTTTGGGCGGATTTTATAAAAATGGTATAGGCACCGTTAAAAATCCAATCAAAGCGTTAGACTGCTATAACAATTTGCGTTCTTCTGCAAATGAAGAACTGAGTAAAAACTGTAAAAAACTATTTGATGAAACAAAAAACTTGATTCCCCCATCAGATTATATTGAATATATTACGAAGAAAGCTAATGAAGGTAATATGTATTCGCAATTTGATGTAGGTATGTTTTACTTAGATGAAAACAACGCCCAAATTTATAGTGAATCAAAAGCGTATAATTGGCTTAGTCAAGCCGCAGATAACGGTTTGTTAACTGCTAAATACGAATTAGCTGATTTGATTATTAATTCAGAAGATTGTCCAAAGGATTATTCAAAAGCCGAAAAATATTTTCTTGAAGTAATAGAAAACGGAACAGAAAAACAAAAAGAATCTGCAAAATTAGGGTTAGCTGTTTTATACGATGAATTTCTGAGTAAATCAGAAGAAGCCTTCAAGTTATTTAATGAATTAGCAACAAAATATAACAATTCCACTGCCCGAACTATGCTCGCTAATCTCAATAAAAAAAGATATAACGCAGAACAAACTTCGCAGATTACTGAAAACAACTCGAAAGATATCCCGATCAGCAAACCATTAAAGGTACATAGTATTCCTGAAAAAACTGCAATACCGATTAAGAAAACCACCGTACCTATTGTTGAGAAAGAGCCAATTGCAAGCGAATCAAAAGTCGAACAAAAAGAGGCATCAACAGCAGAAGAAATTATAGAACGTGCTAAAAACAATGATGTAGAAGCTATTTTGATAATAGCAAACTCTTATGACAAGGGAATGCCTGGTGCTGATATTGAAAAAAGATTGCTTTGGCTGAAAAAGGCTGCTGACTTAGGATCTTCGGACGCTATGTTAATGATATGTTCTCATTATACTTTTGGCGAAGACGAGGTCCAAAACCCAGAAGAATGCTTTGAATTAGCAACAAAAGCGTTTGAAAATGGTGACGAACCTAAAAGAGCTTGTTTTGCCTTGGGCTATCTGTATTTAAAAGGAATCGGAACCGATGTAAATCCTATGAAAGCTTTGGAATTTCTGTCTGTTCCTCTTAGTATTTGCGATGATAATCAAGGAATAGCAAGTTTATATTATGATGAAGCCAAGGATATGATTGATATACAGACTTTTGTAAACTGGCTTAAATCTACGTGCAACCGTTTTCCTTATTCACAATATCGTTTAGGTGAAATGTATGAAAACGGAGAATACTTTGTCACCGACAGGGAATTAGCTGAAGCTTGTTATTCAAAATCCGCCGCAGGTGGTTGTGTGGACGGTATTATGAGCCTTGCAATATTACTCAAAGACTCCGGAATACAGAGCAAAGAATTGCGCGCAGAAAAACTTTTTAAAGATATCATTGCATCCGAATATAGATATGAACACAGACGTGCAAAGAGATGTCTTGCGAGCTTATATCAAAATACCAATAAGCTTACAGAAGCTTTAAACATATGTGATGAAATCTTAGCAGAAGATCCTCAAGACGCTGTGGTATACAACATAAAAGGTTCTGTTTATCTTGAAAAGAAAGACTATAGACAAGCGCGTCAATGGTATGAAAAAAGCTATTGCATTTCTAATGATCCAAAATGCAAAGACCTAATTGATAGTATAGACGAAGTAATCAGAACAGGAGCGGATAAACAAACATCTTCTGGTGGCGGTTGTTACGTTGCAACAGCGATTTATGGCTCTTATGATTGTCCTCAAGTCTGGACTTTAAGAAGATTCAGAGATAATACTCTTGATGCAACTTGGTACGGAAAATTGTTTATATGGTTGTACTACTCTATAAGCCCCACAATAGTAAAACATTTCGGTGATACAAAATTATTTAAAGCCATATTTAAAAATAAATTGGACAAATTTGTTCGCAATTTAAATGAAAAAGGAGTAGAAAACACTCCCTATACCGATAAAATTTTCTGAAAGGATTGATTAATATGTCAATATGTAAAAATTGCAGGTTTTATGATGATCGCACTCGTAGCGGATACAAAGGCTACTGTACAGAATATCGTGAATATGTTGACCCAGATTCTCGTCCTAGAGACTGCACAAGGTATGATGCTGCAGGTAGCGGGTCAAGCGGTTGTTATTTAACTTCTGCTTGTGTAGAGTCCAAAAATCTTCCCGATAACTGTCACGAATTAACTGTTTTGAGACAGTTCAGAGATACATATCTGATTTCTCAAAAAAATGGAAGAGAAGAAATACAACATTACTATGCAACAGCGCCTAAAATTGTAGAGAAAATCAATGCTTCTCCCAAGTCCATTGATACTTGGAATGAAGTTTATGAGAATATGATTTTGCCTTGTGTAAAATATATTGAAACCGATGAACTTGAAAAAGCACATCAGTTGTATAAAAATTATAGTTTGCAATTAGAAAAAACATATATGTAAATGAAAATTCTAGTAATCAGGAGTGATAAAATTTGATTTGCAAGAATTGCAAAAAGGAACTGCCGGATAATATTAAATTCTGTACAGATTGCGGTTTTTTAAACCAAAATAAATACATAAACAGCAACTTAACCTCTGTTAGTAGTAAAATTATTGCCCCCTCTGTTATCACTACAGAGCTGAATTCTGATGATACTATGGAACTTCCTCATGTTCCTTTCGAAAGTCAGGCTATTATTGCTGGTGAAGAAGATTTACAACCAGACAATCAAAATAAACCTTTCTCTTTTAACAAAAAGCCTCTCATAATATGTGCAATTGCAATTCTTCTTTTTATTATAGGCATTATAGCTGTAGATTCATCAAAACAGAATAATTTAAAAAATGATGACATATACACAGAAGAAGGTGAAGCGGTTTTTGATGAGTCTGATTACTTTGAAGAAGAGTGGGACGAGGAAATACCGCAAGAAACCGAAAAACAATTAGATAATGACAACGTCGAAATGTTTTCAATGCCAGACGTAGTAGGAGAAAGTTTTGAAAAAGCAGAGGATATTCTGATTTCAAATGGTCTTGTAGTATATGTTGAATACAAACAGACAGATGATTATCCGGAGAACTGTGTTATTAGTCAGAGTATAAGTGCAGGTTCCGGCGTAGTAACAGACGATAGTGTTTCATTGGTAGTAGCTGTAAAGCAAGACACAATTAAATCAGTAAATGTTGTCGGAAAAACTAAAAATGTTGCAATTTCTGCTCTTGAAGAACAGAGCTTTATTGTTAGCGTTTTTGATGTTTTTGATTCCGATACGCCATCTGGTAGAGTTGTCAGTCAACATCCGGAGGGCGGTACTGAGCAAATACCGGGTTCAACAATCACCATTTATGTAAGTAAAGGTGCCGACACTGTCAAAATGCCTAATGTTGTTAATGAAAATATTGCTGATGCAGAAGAAATTTTAAATTCAAAAGGATTAATTGTGCTTGTAGAATACGAGAAAACAGATGATGTTAGTGAAAATCACGTTATTAAACAAAGCATAAAAAAAGGCAAAAATGTTGAGCGCGGTGCATCTGTAATTCTTACAGTTGCTTCTGGCAGAGCAACTGTTGATATTGCAAATGTTGTTGGAAAAACACGCGATGCTGCAGAAGATATTCTTTCGAACCAAGGTTTTGTTGTGGATGTTTCCGAAAAATATAGTTCAACGATTGCAAAAGGATATGTTATAAGACAAACGCCTTCCGCAGGGATAGCACAACTACCTGGAGCAACTATTACCATTTGCGTAAGTAAGGGAAAACAACCGGTAACAGTTAATTTCAATGCAAATGGCGGAAATACACCTACTTCTTCAAAAACTGTATATATAACAGATACATATGGTAACCTTCCAACACCAACAAGAACAGGCTATACATTTAATGGTTGGTATACCGCAACTTCTGGTGGCAAAAGAATAACCTCTTCCACAACAGTTTCAAGTTCATCTAATCATACCTTATATGCTATTTGGTCACTTAATCCACCAAGCGATTGGGTGCTTGAATCTGAGGTACCAGCAGGAGCAGAGATATTATCTACAAGATATATGTACGATAAAAGCACCCGAGAAACCAAAACGTCAACCACTTCTTCTCTTTCCGGCTGGACAAGGTATGACAAAAAAACAGAAACTATATATAAAAATGTAACTTATTATGATTATGTGGTATATGGACTTTATCATAATGGTGACTATACATATGCTTTTTCAGGCAGTAAAGACGAGATTATCAAACATTGTAAGAATAGTTTCAACTACGACCCATACGCAGTTTGCTATAAAATTACCTATAGCACAACTACAAAGTTACAGAATGGTGTAAAGGGAAATTATAGTGGATGTAAAGCTACTAGTCTTGACGGAAAAAAATCTGCAACTATATCTATAAAAAATACAGTTTTATTTGCAAATGGCACCAGCACAAAAAAGGTTGCTAGTGGCACAAAAACCACTTACTATTATGAACGCTACACCACAGAAAAAAACCTTATTAGTACAGCATACCCAACAACATCATCCTCTAATGTAACTATTTCTAATGTTAGAAAACAAGTCCAGTATAGAGCCAAATAAAAACTCAACTAAAAAATATTCCGGTATCAGACAAACATCTGATACCGGAATATTTTTTTAATTACATATTATCTACAACTGTTTTAACAGCATTCACGAAAATTTCGAGGCCTTTTTTGAGAGTTTCGTCATCGGCTAAAAGGCAGGGCATAAGCTTCACAACATCGTTGCTTCTGCCTGCTCGTTCAACAATAAGACCGTTGTCGAAGCATTCTTTTACAATTGCTCTTGAAACTGCATCGGGCTTGACTTTATTACAGTCAACGCCCCACATAAAGCCAATTCCGCGAACATCAAAGTTTTCGTTAATTTCTTTAACTTTACCGAGATATTCTTTGATAATTTCGCCTTTGCGCTGAACCTCGTTTTCAACATTATCTTTAAGCATTATCTCAAGACCTGCTTTAGCGGCAACAATTGAAAGCTGGCTGCCTCTGAAGGTGCCGTTATGCTCACCGGGTTTCCATATATCAAGCTCGGGCTTGAAAAGAACAAGGGCGAAAGGCATACCGTAGCCACCAATAGACTTTGAAAGTGTAACGATATCGGGAGTGATACCTGCTCTTTCAAAGGAGAAATATGTTCCTGTTCTTGCAGAACCAACCTGAATATCATCGCAAACTAAAAGAATGTCATTTCTTGTACAGAATTCTCTCAAACCTTTAAGGAATTCCACGCTGAAAACGTGAATACCGCCGTCTGCCTGAACAGGCTCAACAAATACTGCCGCAGGCTTCGAGATACCCGAATGGTCATCATCAAGAAGAGTCTGCATATATTTAAGAACATCAAGCTCGGGGAACATATAGGGTGTGGGAATATGAGTAACGTCCGTAAGGACAACCCCTGCGCCCTCTCTGGAATCTCTGTCGGTCGTCATTGAAAGAGAGCCGAGGGTCATTCCGTGGAAAGCACCCATAAATGCAAAAATATTATTTCTCTTTTTAACTTTTCTTGCGAGCTTGAGAGCTGCTTCTACAGCATTTGTACCTGTTGGACCGGGGAACTGAATTTTATAATCAAATCCACGGGGTTCAAGAATATTTTTCTCAAAATATTCAATAAAATCTCTTTTTGCAGATGTAAACATATCAAGAGAATGGATTATTCCGTCACTCTCCAGATAATTAATAATCTGCGCTTTTATGTAATCATTGTTATGACCGTAGTTAAGAGCACCTGCCCCGCAGAAAAAGTCGATATATTCTTTTCCGTCCTCAGCAGTGATAATTGAACCCTTTGCTTTTGTAAAAACTGCAGGGAAATTTCTGCAATAGGAGCGAACCTCTGATTCGTATTTGTCAAAAACAGATGTATTCATAAGCATTTTCCTTTCAAATGCATAAAAATTGCCATTACGGATTTTATTATATCACTTTTCTCCTAATATTCCAATAGATATTTCAAATTTTTAATATAATATATTTTTACCTAATATATTGAACTTTGCACTAAATTTTGTTATGATTTATGATGTATAAATTTGGATTTAATGCACCCAACTAATTCGAAAAGGAGTGTTCCAATGGCACAACCTATTAAACTTTACCCCCAGCTTACAAGGGTATCGAGCCATTTCAAGAAGTACGATATTGAAGTACCGAAGGCTCTTTTAGAGGTTCGCCCTCAAAAGCCCGATTTAACCGATTTCCCCTACCCCCTTCCCCAGAAAAAGAAGGAGTACACTTGCTTCTGCGAAGGCAAAAACGGTGTTATGTGGTATGGTTCCAACAGCGGTGTTACACGTTATGACCCCAACACAAAAAATCTCTATGACGTTGTAATGTATTTCAGCGCAAGACGTGACCTTTTAGACAATAATGTTCACGCTCTTGTCCCCGATGATGCTGACGGCGTGTGGGTTCTTACTGACAAAGGCGTTACTCATATTGCAATGATTAAAATGTCTATGGAAGAAAAATCCTATATGCTTCTTGAGGAAACTCTTACTTATGTTCAACGTCACGGAATGGTAAGCCAGAAGCACCTTTCGGAAGCAGGAAACCTTAAATCTGCTCTCCCTTACGGACACTCCGATAATGACGGTAGCTTTTCTTCCGGCTATGCTATGGGTGAAATTTTCCGCTATGCAACTCTAAAAAGAGAAAAAGGCGATTATGCTCACGAAACTCTTGAAGCTCGCGATATTGCAATGAGAGCAAGTGAAGCAAACCTTCTTCTTATGTATATTGCAGGTCGCGGTGACGGTTTCGTCGCAAGAACTTATCTTACAAAGGACGAGCCTGTTCCGGACGATGGACTTTTCTATAAGAAAAACGGTACTACAGCTTCTTGCATAAACACTACTGATTCAAGAAAGAAAAACATTGTGGGTCTTGAAGTTAAAGCGGATGCGCCCATCCCCGAAAGACTTCGCAAGCACTATACCTGCGACGGTTATGAAGATACTGATATTACATATAAGGGTGATACCAGCAGTGACGAAATCACTCACCATTATCTTCACCTTCTTGTAGCTCACGAATTTTTGGGATGTGAAGACCCTGAATATGACGAGCTTCTTAAAACTGCCGCAAGAAACACAATGAACCATATCATTGACAACGGCTTCCAGCTTCGCGAAGCAAACGGCAAGCCTACTACCTGGGCAAAATGGAACGAAGACTATTTCAACTCCGGTATGGGTTGGGCAGATGCCTGCCTTAACGCCGCCGAGCTTCTTATGTTCTTAAGAGTTACCATGCACATTACCGGCGAAAGCGGAAAATGGCAGGAAACATACGATATGCTTTGCAATGAAAAAGGCTATGATAAATTAACTACAGGTCACTTTGACCGTTTCCACCATGTTTGTCTTCAGGGCGGAATTGATGACCGCGAAGATATTATGTACGGTGACCACAACCTTGCAGTTCTTGCTCTTTGGGGTCTTGCAACTCTTGAACCTGACGAAGAAAGAAAGAAATTGTTCCTTGAGGGCTTCAGAAGCTGGAGATATTCTCTTGCTCCCGAATATAATCCCTGCTATGATTTCCCCTATTTCCTCTCTGACCCCGAGGCAAAACCCAATGCAGAACGAGTAAGAACCTGGTTCTACCGTTTCAATGCTTCCCGTCTTGCAAGTGCAGTTTCTCTCACATCAAGACGTGATTACCCTGTTCGTACATATATGGGCGGTTACAAAGAGGTTTCCGCACTTCCCACAAATGACGAAAGATTTATTGCAAAGCTTGACAGAAACCCCCTTGAATACAAAAACGAGGACAGCGGCGGTGCATTCTGTGTTGAAAGCTGCTATGTTTTCACTTTCGGTTATTGGTTAGGAAGATATTTCGGATTTATTGAGGAGGGTGAAGAATAATGGATAAAACAATCAAGCTTATCGGCAACGCTCATCTTGACCCTATCTGGCTCTGGCGTTGGCAAGAGGGTTGCGGTGAAGTTCTCCAGACATTCCGCAGTGCTCTCGACAGATTAAAAGAATATAACGATTTTGTTTTCACCTGCTCTTCTGCGGCATACTACCAATGGGTTGAAGAAATCGACCCCCAGATGTTTGAAGAAATTAAAGCAATGGTGAAAAAAGGCAGATGGGTACCCGTAAACGGCTGGTGGGTTCAACCTGACTGCAATATGCCTTCGGGCGAAAGTTTTGCC
>JAZSNR010000006.1:0-4849 GCA_045536495.1 Acutalibacteraceae bacterium | reverse complement strand
ACATTGTTGATTTAACCTTGTAAAGGCTCTTTGTAACGTTATCGTGGAGTGAGCCTGCATATGTTACGTATGAGTCAACACCTTCCTCGAAGGAGAGCTTTGACTGACCACCAAGGTCATATCTCTGCCAGTTACGAGCTCTGTTGGAGCCTTCACCCCAATATTCCTTAACGTATGTGCCGTTAATGTTGAGCTTGGGTGTGGGGCTTTCATCGAATCTAGCAAAGTATCTGCCGAGCATCATAAAGTCAGCACCCATTGCAAGAGCGAGAGTCATGTGATAGTCGTGAACAATACCGCCGTCTGAGCAAATCGGAACATAAACGCCTGTTTCTTCAAAGTATTCGTCACGAGCAGCAGCAACCTCAATAAGAGCAGTAGCCTGTCCTCGACCGATGCCCTTTGTTTCACGGGTGATGCAGATTGAACCGCCACCGATACCAACTTTAATAAAGTCTGCACCTGCATCTGCAAGGAAACGGAAACCGTCACGGTCAACAACGTTACCTGCACCAACTTTAACGGTATCGCCGTATTTTTTACGGATGAAAGCGATTGTTCTCTTCTGCCATTCAGTGTAACCCTCGGAAGAGTCGATACAAAGAACATCTGCACCTGCTTCAACAAGAGCGGGAACTCTTTCTTCATAGTCACGTGTGTTGATACCTGCACCAACCATATATCTCTTCTGGTCGTCAAGAATTTCCTGGGGATTTTCTTTGTGCTGAGAATAGTCTTTGCGGAAAACGAAATACATAAGATTTCCGTTGTTGTCAATAATAGGGAGAGAGTTGAGCTTGTTTTCCCAGATGATGTCGTTTGCTTCTTTAAGAGTAGTAGAAGCAGGAGCGGTAACGAGCTTTTCAAGGGGAGTCATAAACTCTGTAACTTTTAAGTCAAGGGGCATACGGCTGATTCTGTAATCGCGGGATGTAACAACACCGAGAAGTTTTCCTGTGGGAGTACCGTCATGGGTAACTGCCATTGTGGAATGGCCTAAACTGTCATAAAGGTTAACAACATCTGCCAAAGTGTTTTCAGGGCAAAGGTTGGAGTCGCTTACAACAAAGCCTGCTTTGTAGCTTTTAACTCTTGCAACCATTGCAGCTTCGTCCTCGATGGACTGTGAACCGTAGATGAAAGACATACCGCCTTCTTTTGCCAGAGCAATAGCAAGTGTGTCATTTGAAACGGACTGCATAATTGCAGAAACCATAGGGATGTTGAGAGTTATGGGAGGTTCTTCACCTTTTTTGAACTTGCAAAGGGGAGTTTTAAGGCTCACGTTTGCAGGAATACAGTCGGGACCGGTGTAGCCGGGGATGAGCAAATATTCGCTAAATGTTCTTGAGGGTTCGTTACAGTAATGTGCCATTCTTAATCGCTCCTTGTGTCAAATTATTACCTTACATTTTAACTCTCTTTTAATCTATTGTCAACTAGAAAATATTACTATATTCGACCACTTTTTTAAGTTTAAATTATTGTAAAAGTACATATTCTGTGATATCATTACTTTACTTTTAATCAAAGAGGTTTTATTATGGCACATTTTGAAATTGATTTCCACGATAAAAACAGTGAGAGACATATGATAAGCGGCCGTATCAACCAAATACTGCGCGATATGTATAGTAAATTTATTATTATCGACAGTGTTGGTACGGGCGATTTTTTCTATCGTGACGGTCAGTATGCATTTGCAGACAAGGACAAAGGCGAATGGACGCCTTTTAAAGCCAATAAAGATTATTGGGGTTATCGCGAGTGTTATTGCTGGTTTAAGCAAACTGTTAAAATTCCCGATAGCTTCAAGGGTCAGCACGTTATTTATAACATTACACCTTATGCGCGTTCTTGGGAAAATGAAGTTAATCCTCAGCTTATTATCTACATAAACGGTAAGGTTGTTCAGGGTGGCGACAGTAACCACCGCTATGTTACGGTAACTCCTTGCGCAGAGGGTGGCGAAGAGCTTGAAATCTATATTAATGCCTATTCTGACGATTGGGAATGGAGAGGAGAAATTCAGCTTGGTGCTCAGCTCCAGGCATTTGACGATATTGCATATTGCACATATTTCGATATTCTCACACCCTTAAAGGTTGCAAAGTATAAAGACGAAGACAGCGATGCAAGGGTAAATATTCTCAAAGCTCTTAACGAGGCTTGTAATATTCTTAATATTGATACAAATAACAGAGATGTTTTCCACGAATCCTGTGTTGCAGCGTCTAAATACCTTGACGAAAACCTTTACGGTAAATTTGAAGAGGCAACCTGCTGGGCAGTGGGTCATACCCATATTGATGTTGCCTGGTTATGGAGATTGCGTCAGTCAAGAGATAAGGCTTGTCGCTCTTTCTCAACTGTTCTTAAATTGATGGAAGAATACCCCGAATATAAATTTATGTCTTCCCAGGCTCAGCTTTACGAATATGTTAAAGAGGATTACCCCGAGGTTTTCGAGGAAATCAAAAAGAGAGTTAAAGAGGGTAGATGGGAAGCAGAAGGCTCTATGTGGGTTGAAGCCGATACAAACGTTGCATCGGGTGAAGCTCTCGTAAGACAATTTATGGTTGGTAAACGCTTCTTCCGTGAAGAATTCGGCATTGATAACAAAATTATGTGGTTGCCCGACGTTTTCGGCTATTCCGCCGCAATTCCTCAGCTTATTAAAAAATGCGGAATGGAATACTTTATGACAACAAAAATCAGTTGGAACGAGTATAATAAATTCCCCTATGATACATTCAAATGGCGCGGTATTGACGGAACTGAGGTTCTTTCTCACTTCCCGCCCTCTTGCCACGTTACAGCAAATGAACGTTCAAATTGGCAGACAACTTATAACAGTAAATTAAGACCTCTTTATGTTCTTGGCGGTTATAAGAGATATTCCCAGAAAGACCTTTCTAAAGATTTCTTAATGTCCTACGGCTTTGGTGACGGTGGCGGCGGACCTACCATTGAAATGCTGGAATACGGCAGAAGAATGGAAAAGGGTATTCAGGGTTGCCCCGTTGTTAAGCAGTCGACCTCTCTCGATTTCTTCAAAGACCTTGATAAAAAGGTTTCTGACAATAAACGTCTTCCTACCTGGTGCGGTGAGCTTTATCTCGGATTCCACAGAGGTACTCTCACAAGTCAGGCAAGAAACAAAAAATATAACCGTAAGAGCGAATGTTTATATCACGATGTAGAAACACTTCGCGCAATTGCGAATAAGGAAATCGGACTTGCTTACCCCAGAGAAGAGCTTCTTAAAAACTGGAAAACAATTCTTCTTAATCAGTTCCACGATATTCTTCCAGGTTCTTCTATTGCAATTGTTTATGAAGACAGTAAAGAAGACTATGAAAGAGTTCTCAATGCAGGTTGCAAAATGGCAGGGGAAGCACAGAGTGCGCTCCTTTCAAAAATCAACCTTGCAGAAGACAGTATTATTGTTTTCAATACAATCGGCTTCAATCGTCACGATGCAGTAATTTCCGAAATTCCTTGTGAAGAGGAGTTTGCACTCTTCGACAAAAACGGCAATGAAGTTGCTTATCAAAAAACCTTTGACGGCAAAATCGTTTTTGTTGCAGATGTTGTTTCAAAGGGTTATTCAACCTACACAGTAAAGAAAGTTGCACCCAAGAAATTTGCTTTCGTTAATGCAGAGGGCAACAAGGTATCAACGCCTTTCTTTGATGTTGAGTTTAATGAGGAATATAATATTTCAAAGCTCATTCATAAAGAAACAGGCAGAAGCGTTGCACCCGAGGGAGAAACTGTCGGTAAGGTTATTGCATATCAGGACAGACCCCATAACCACGAAGCTTGGGATATCAAATGCTATTTTGATGAAAAGAGCTGGAACCTTGATTTCAAGGAAGCAGAGCTTATTGAACTTGGCGCAGTAAGGGCAGTATATAAAGTTGACAGAATATTCCGTAATTCAAACTTTACAGAGTATTACTGCATCTACAATGACTTGCAGAGAATTGACGTGGATTACGAAGCAGATTGGTACGAGGACCACGTTGTTCTTAAAGCGGATTACCCCGTTGATGTTAATGCAACAAGAGCAACATTTGATATTCAATTCGGTAATATTGAACGCTCCACAACAACAAACACAACTTGGGAATTTGCACAGTTTGAAGAATCAATGCATAAATGGGCAGACCTTTCAGATAATAGCTTCGGTCTTTCTGTTATCAACGACTGCAAATATGGTTGCGATGTTAAGAATGGTCATATCAGACCCACTCTTTTCAGATGTGCAACTCGACCCAATAAAATTCAGGACAGAGAGCATCACTCGTTCTCATTCTCAATTTATCCCCACTCAAAAAGAGCAAATGACTCCGATGTTGTTAAAGAGGGCTATAATGTAAACTTCCCACTTTATGCAGTGCCTCAGAAAGCTCAAGAGGGCACACTTGCTCCCGAATATTCTCTCGTTTCCTGTGATAAAGAGAACGTTGTTATTGAAACAGTTAAGGTAGCGGAGGACAGCGATAATATCGTTGTTCGTGCTTACGAAACATGGAACAGTAAAACTCCTGCTACTTTCACTTTCTGCAATGAAATTGAAAGCGCAACAGAATGTAATCTTCTTGAAGAAGAGGACGAAGCAGTTGCTTTCGGCGGCAATACTCTTTCGGCTACATTTAAGCCCTTTGAAATCAAAACATTTAGAGTGAGTTTATTCAAACCAGATATGGTTTAATACAGTCACTTTTCCCCGTAACATCGTTAAAACTCTTGAAATACGGCAGTATTCCTGCGAGTTTTGCCTTGTTACAGAAAAAATTGCCAAGTATTAAACTTCGCAGAACCTTAAATGTTCGAGTTTGCG
>JAZSNR010000088.1:0-20426 GCA_045536495.1 Acutalibacteraceae bacterium | reverse complement strand
CATAATTTGTTTATTTTCATATATTCCGCCCCAAGCAGCATTCATACAGTTTGGTTTTCCGTTTTCATCGAAAGCTGCAACAATGAACACAGGCATTGGGTAAACATCACTTTGAGCACCAAAATTTTTACGCATAATATTTCCTCACTTTTGTTTTAAATTTCATTGGTCTTTCGGTTGTTGATAAAAGCAGATTAACCGCTTTAGTAACAACAAATTTTATTGGTTTGTGATTTTTAATAAATTTGGGTGACAAGGCATTTTTCAAGATAAACTCAGGGAAGCTTGGTGTTCCTTTAATTTGAATTTTTATGGAATCACCCGAAAAATCGAAGGTCATATATTGAGTTGAAAGGGTATTTAAGGGCTTTACAACTGCATTGATTTTGCCGTTTTCCGTATAGGCATACGCCCATATTTTATATGGGTAGCCTTTAATTTTGCACTCACTCATTCGCGGTTTACCGTCAAGACCGCAGTTGATTACAACCCGGTCACTCTCTTCACTCCATTTCACAGTAAATACATCTGCACTTAACTCAAATGAAACTTCATTGAAATTGGTTTTCGGCCTTTGGGCAAAGCTGGATGTGAGTGAGCGGGGAATTACACTTGCAGGGAACATAACATTTGCTATTTTGTTCGAAATCCCTGTCATATAAAAAGTTTTTCCTGTGGGAATATTCAACTTCTCTTCGCATTTTTTCAGTTTAATACGGCGGTTTTCAAGATATTCTTCTAATTTTTCATCCCAATCTGCATCGGATTCATTTTCAAATGCTTTAGCTAAAACCTTCACCATAGCTCTTTCGTTACCACCCTCATCAATGCAGGCATTCATTGTGGCAATAACTGCATTATATTGCGGAAAATATGAAATAATCTGCCCGAACATTCCCGTCATACTGAAAACGCCGTTTTCAATCCAGAAAAGATACCCATAACCTGCTTCTTTATTCTTGCGATTGAAATCAACTTGTATTTTAGTGGCTTCCTTTGTCCAGAATTCAGGAATAATCTGTTTGCCCTGATATTTACCGCCGTCACCGTAGCATTGGCAGATTTTCGCAAGGTCTCGAAGTTTCAGATAGCAGCCTGTACCGCCGATGCATTCACCGATACTGTTGGTTTCCCAAAAAGGTGTTTCAATTCCCAAGGGTTCAAAAAGTCGAGGTTTTAAATATTCAACAAGATTCTGCCCTGAAAATTTATGTACTAAATCTGCCACAACGTGAGCATCGTTGTTACTGTATAAAAAGCCTTTTTCTTTTCTGAAGGGGGCTTTCATAAACATTTCCATGTAGTTACCCGTCATATCCTGCAAGAAGCTGAACTTCTTATTACTGCTCATTGTGAGAACCGAGCGAACGGTCAAATTTTCCCATTCATCACTTTCGCAAGCTTCATACTCAGGGAACAAATCAATTATTTTATCATCAAGGGAGAAAAGACCTTCTTGAGTTGCAAAACCTGCCGCAGTTGAAACAACAGATTTTGTAACGGAAAACAAAGTATGTGGCATATCCGCAGAATAAGGGTAGGCATATTCCTCGAAAATCGTTTCACCGTTTTGCATTATAAGCAGTCCGTGGTTTTCAACACCGCAGTTTTCAAGTCTTTTATAATATTTGTAAATCCACTCCGATGAAAGCTTTGATTTTGTTAGCATAAGAACACCTCTTTTATATCTTCATTATACATTATAAAAAACCATAATTCAATAAAAAGAAATCTCCCAAAAGTAAAATTTACCTTCGGAAGATTTTTAAATTATTTAATTGTTTCGCTGTTATTGAGAACCGATGTGCTGTATAAAAACAAAACATCCTGAGAATCAAATTCTATATAGTTTTCAAGCAAGTTCGGATGAATATAACGTATATCGACAAGAGTTATTTTTTTATACCCTTCTACAAAAAGCGGTGCTATTGAACTGCCGAAGGAATCTCTGAAAATTATCAATTCTTTATCAGTTTTCGCTTTTTCATTTTGAATGGCAACCAAAGAAAGTGGACCGCCTAAAAACATTTCATAAGGGTCTTTGCCCTCTGCTTTTTCCATATCATAAACAGAGATTTCTTTATCATTCTGGTAATCAAACACCTTGCAATTTTCTAAAACGTCATTTGTAAGATATTTTATTTTTTCTGCCGGGAGAGATAATGCAGATTGTCCGTAATAAACACCATAAAAATCATTTTCAAGTATTTTTACATCATACTCCGCCTTGACATCTGTTCCCATTTCATTTCCGATTTTCTCAGCAACATCAACAATGTTTTCTTCCCGCCAATGAGTATCGGTTTTATAAAAATCTGAAAGTTCAAGCTCTTTTGTTATATCAATATATGTGAGAAAATCTGTGTTTTCTTTTAACAAACTAATCATTTTCTCATAATCAATAGAAAGGTAGCCGTTTTTCGTGCCAAGAAAATAGTTTTTATCGGGAATTATTGAAAGATAATTCTTGGTATTTGTATCTTTAAGATATTTTTCATAAACATATTGAAACCTTTCCCCTGCCCTTTGGACTGATTCTTCATTCAAAGGGTACTCAATTTTACTTAAATAGCCGTCCACAACATAGATATCGTTATTATCACTTTGATTAAAAATGTTAAGCGTTACAAGAGCTTTAAGAGTTCTGAATTTATCTCTTAAAGGGAATTGGTCGAGAGTATAATTTTCAAAATTGCTCATAAAATCTCCCGAAACTACGGTTTTAAAGCTTAATTCGGGAAACTGAGAGAGCCTACGGCGTTCGCTTAAAGAAAATTCATCCGCAGGCTTCAGCCAGGCAAAAAGAGAAACACTCAGAAAGAAGGCAACCATAACAAAAGTTATGACTATGTGTTTAGTTTTCTTTGTCATAGAAACCTCCTAAAATCTGAAATATAAGAACGGATTACACGACCCGTCCACAAGGTAAGCGGTCATAATCGCTAAAAGAATAACAAGACCTATAGGCTCTGAAACCCATATAAATTTTGAAATTTTACTGTTTTCAAATACCGTTTCAGCAGTCTTTTTAACAAAGGGCGTTGCTCCGATTATACCTATAACAAGAGTTACTGCAAAGCTTTTCAAATAATAGAAAAACTCCGTTGAAACAAGCGGAACTTCGCCTGCGCCAAACATACCACCAATATAAGAAAACGCTTCTTTCATATCTGTTGCATTGAATATTACAAAGCTGATACCAACCGCAACAAGAGTATAAATTCTGCTTAAAACTTTGGATTTATCAAGATATTTTAAAAGCACAAGCTTTTCAAAAATAAGAAGAATTGCAAAAAACAAGCCCCATATTATGAAATTCCAAGCGGCACCGTGCCAGAAGCCTGTGAGAAACCAGACAACAAAAATATTGAAAAACCATCTTATTTTTGAAACTCTGTTTCCGCCTAATGGAATATAAACATAATCCCTGAACCAAGTGCCCAAGGACATATGCCATCTTCTCCAGAATTCCGTTGCACTTTTGGAAATATAGGGATAATTGAAGTTTTCAGAAAACTTAAAGCCGAATATTCTGCCCAAGCCAATTGCCATATCGGAATAGCCTGAGAAATCGAAATATACGTGAAGCCCGAAAGCCACAGCATAAAGCCAATAGAAAAGAACGGATTTATCGTCGGATGCTTTGAAAATATCGCAAAGCTCACCTAAAGAGTTTGCAATAAGAATTTTTTTACCAAGACCTAAAATAAATCTTCTGATACCCTTTGAAAAATTCTCAAAAGAATGAGTTCTTTCCTCCAATTGTTTCGAAATATCAGAATATCGCACAATTGGTCCTGCAATAAGCTGGGGAAACATCGTAATATAGGCGGCAAGATTTATAATGCTTTTCTGTGCTTTCGCATTTCTGCGGTAAACATCAATTGTGTAGCTTAAAATCTGGAAAGTGTAAAAACTGATACCGATAGGAAGAGCAATTCTTAATAAAGAAACTGAAATACCCGTAGCCGCGTTAAAGTTTTCAATAAAGAAATCTGCATACTTAAAAAGCCCTAGAAAACCTAAGTTAACTGCTACAGAAATACCAAGAAAAACTTTTGCCGCCTTTTTTTGAGAAAAAGCCTCAATCAAAAGACCGGAAAAATATCCGATTACGATTGAGGCTATCATCAAAACAACATATTTAGGCTCGCCCCAACCATAAAAAACAAGGCTTGAAAGCAGCAGCACAGTATTTTTTAATTTCTTGGGAACGATAAAATAAAGTATCAGTACACTTGGCAGAAAATAATAAAGAAAAGGAATACTTGAAAAAAGCATATTAATCCTCTTTCTGCTTCGTGCTTAATATCTAATTAAAATTATGCGAGAGACTCCTCAACATTAAGAGTTGCGCTTTCGCCGTAAACTGTTGCAAGCTTTGTTTTGAAGCTTTCGATTGCTTCTGCATTACCGAAAGCGGCTACAACATATTCATCTGCTACTGTGTAGATGATAAGTGTGTCAGGGAAACCGCACATCCACTGTGTGCTCTTGATGCTATCTTTAAGAGAATTTACAAGAGTTTCTGCGTTAGCTGCATCTGCAAGGTGGTATGCAGCTGCGGAGAATGTGTTTGCATTCATAGCGTGTGTAATTGTTGCAACATTATCAACAAGCTTAAGTGAATCTTCTGTAATGTGAAGAGTTGCAGTTGCATTTTCAACATCGGAGATATTGAAATTACCTGCAGCGTCATTAACAGCTGCTTCAAAGTCGCCACCCATAACAGGGAATTTTTCTTCTTCTGCAAATGTTGACCAAACGCCGTCTAAAAGAGCAACGGGAGATTCAATTGTTACTTTGTTTTCATCATCTTTAGGTGCGTTAGCTCCGCAAGCAGCAAGAGCTATTACCATTACAACTGCCAATACGGCGCATAAAATTCTTTTTTTCATTTTTAAAAAAACTCCTTTTAATTTGGTTTTTTTATTATAACATATTTTCTCTCTGTTTAAAAGCGAAATTCAAAAATAAAAATTATATTCATAAAAAATTAACTAATACTAAATATGTGAATATTCAATATTGAAAGAGGTATATATATGGACAATCAAAACAATGTTAAAAACACCCTTGACCAGATTCCTGAACCTGATAAAAATGCCAAAAGCATTACAGGACTTGTTAAGGAAAGCGGTAAAATCACAGGCTACCAATTATCCGACGATACTATTGTTTCAAAGCAACAAGGGGTTAATATGGCAAAGCAAGGGCAGATTTCGGGAGTTGGTATTGCCCACCGAGGCGATACAGAATATCTTAAAGCTATTCCAAACGGAAGCGAAAATGACAATCTCGGAAACTTACCTGCTGTTTCTCCCGAAGAATGAAAAAATCCCGAAAGAGTTAACAGCTCTTTCGGGTAATTTATTATATATCAATTTCAATACCTACGGGACAATGGTCGCTTCCAAGTACCTCTGTTAAAATGAAGCTGTCCTTAACCTTATCTAAAAGTCTGTCAGAAACAACAAAATAGTCTATGCGCCAACCCACATTCTTTGCCCTTGCACCGTACATATAGCTCCACCAGGAATACTGCACTTTATCGGGGTAAAGGCTACGGAAGGTATCTTTAAAGCCTGCTTCAAGAAGCTCTGTGAACTTTCCTCTTTCTTCATCAGAAAAGCCTGCGCTGAAATGATTGGTTTTCGGATTTTTAAGGTCAATTTCTTCGTGAGCAACGTTTAAATCACCGCAATAGATAACAGGCTTTTTACTGTCAAGCTCTTTCATATACTCTCTTAACGCATCTTCCCATTCCATTCGATAAGAAAGCCTTGCAAGCTCTCTTTGAGCATTAGGAGTGTAAACACATAAAAGATAAAAATTTTCATATTCAAGGGTAATTGCTCTGCCCTCATGGTCATGCTCTTCGATACCGAGACCATAGCTTACGCTTAAAGGCTCTTTTTTTGCAAAAACTGCGGTACCTGAATAGCCCTTTTTCTCTGCACTATACCAATACTGATAATAATCGGGTGTTGAAAGCTCTGCCTGACCCGGTTGCATTTTAGTTTCCTGAATGCAGAAAAAATCCGCATCCGCCTCTTCAAAAAACTCTTCAAAGCCTTTTGTAAGACAAGCTCTGAAGCCGTTAACATTCCAAGATATAAATTTCATTGTTTTTCTCCTACAAATGTGTTTTTCGTATCAATTTAATTATAACATTATTTTTTCTTTATATCAACCACATAAAAAACTCTAAAACAATTGCATTTTATTGTAAAAATGTTAAAATAGTGGTAGTTCTTTTGAAAGAAGTGATTTTTTGATTACAAAAGCAGAATGGAAAAATATAAGAGGCTCAAAGCCTCAACCCGACCAGATTATGCTCTCCATAAAAGGTGATGCCTCCCGTTCAATGACAGTCCGTTGGAGAACTGATACATCCGTTAACGAGGGCTTTGCTCTTTACAGAGAAAAAGGCACTGCAGATTGGATGAAAGCAGATGCTCTCAAACATCCTTTCACAACAGATATGGACGAAAGCCATTTCTTCTTTGCAGATATAAAGGCTCTTAAACCCGCTACCGAATATGAATACACTTGCGGAAATGATGAAAACAGAAGTGATATTTATACCTTTAAAACCGCAAAAGAAAATGCAGAGAATTTCTCTTTTATTTGCCTTTCCGATATTCAGGCAGGCGACGCTGAACCCCCTGCAGATTATTCCGTTCTTCGTGAAACTTTAAAGAAATTCCTTAATGAGCATCCCGAATGCGAATTCATTCTCACCGCAGGTGATAACACCAACTGCGGTCAGACCGATATTCAATGGACAGGACTTTTTGAAGGTCTTAAAGGTATTTGCGAATCAATGCCCGTTATGTTCTGTATGGGTAACCACGATGATATGGGCTTCAGCAGTTATTTTACAAAGGAAGATAAATATTATTCCGAATACGCCACATACTTTACAAATCAGCTCTGGGGCAGTTACGAGCATAACGGACCCGTTGAAAGACCAATTGCAAACCACGCTTTTGATTACGGTAATGTGCATTTTTCCATTATCGGCACAAGCGGTTATGAAGAAATGAACGATTGGCTTATTGAACAGGCAGAAAAAACAGATAAAAAATGGAAATTTGCCGTTCACCATTTCCCCATTTGCTTCTCCGGCCCCGGTATTGAAATTGATGATTCTTACCCCTCACTTCGTGACGGTATGGATAAATATGATATTGTTTTCTCCGGTCACGAGCATTCCTTCGCCCGTTCATATCCAAGAAGAAGAGAAGGTCTTTTCACCAAACCATCTGAGGGTACAGTTCACTACAACTTAGGTTCAAGCCACCGCAATCCTCCCGGAACAAGAGTTGTTCCGAAGGTATGGAATGCTAAAACCTATTGCCACGAGGAAGATCTTTCAATGTTCACTATCGTTGATATTGATGGTGGTAAATGCACTCTCACAGCTTATGTTGAGGATGACAGAATTATTGACGTTGCAACAATTGATAAAGACAAAGACCTTATTACCCCCTATGATCCCGCACCTGTTTATAATCAGCCCCGACTTAAATTCAAGGGCTATGATTTAGGTCTTTGTGTAAGAGGAACTTTACCTCAAAATGTTAACGGCTTCTGGTACATTCCCATCGGTCAGATTATTAATTTCATCGGCGGTGATGTAGAAAGAACAAAGGGTAAAATCAAAATCGGTGTTTACGGCAGAACAGCAGAATTTACCGAAAACTCTGCAACTGTTGTTACCGATAGCGGTGAATACGAAATGGAAGCACCTTGTTTGCGTCTTGAGCAAGGTCAGCTTTATGCACCAATGCACGGCTTCTGCAAGCACATCCGTATGACACCCTATTATTACGAGCACAACAACTTTATTGATATTCTGTCGAATACTGAACATGTGCCGATTCCTTTCCAACCATAAATATGAAGCATCTCAGTAATTCAGTAAATTGCCGAGATGCTTTGTTTTTTAAAAGAAAAAACTCTTGACATTACATCATTCAATATGTATAATATTCCTTGCTTGATTTAAGCTGTGCTTATATAGCTCAGGTGGTAGAGTGCATCCTTGGTAAGGATGAGGTCACCGGTTCGAATCCGGTTATAAGCTCCAAAAATTCCGTACACGAAAGTGTGCGGAATTTTTACTTTTCAGCTATTTAAATTCAAAAATATTTTATAGTAAAATATTTACAAAAAATTTTTTTGTGTTATACTTATTATGTATAAATTCACATTTCTGAAAGGAATGACAGATATGAAAACATCAAAGAAAGTTCTCGCTTTAGTTCTTTCGGTTATTATGTTAGTAAGCTGCTTCTCTGCAACTGCTTTTGCTGTTGAAGAAGCTTACATTCCCTCTATCGTAATTCCCGGTATTTTCCAGAGCGAAACAAAATATTATGAAAATGGCAAAGCAACCGATGCTGAGCCCCCATTCTTTATGGACTCAACCATTGAAATTGTAGGATTGGCTCTCACAGATGCCCTTTTCCCCCTCGTAAATATGCTTATCACTCAGGAAGATAAGGATAACAGAGCTGCACAAGCTGTTGCAGACGTTTTAGGAAAAGTTCTTATTGAAAAAAGCCGTTGTGACGAAAACGGTAAATTTGTTCACGATATCCGCGCAACAAAATATAACGACAGCTTTGCTGACCTTAGTGAATATGACCAGGAATATATTCTTGACCAGATTCCCTTGCAGAATTATATTGATGCTGCAGGCGAAGAAAACCTTTATTTCTTCTCTTATGCATCATTGGGCAATATGATTGACACTGCACAGGAGCTTTATGATTTCATTCAGTTCGTAAAAGAAGATACCGGTTCAGATAAGGTTAACATCGTTCCTATCAGCCAGGGCGGTTCTCTTGCAAATGCACTTTTACAGATTTATGCTGATAACGGCCGTTCCGTTGCAGAAGATATCAACAGAATCATTTATGTTGTTCCCGCTCTCGACGGTTCAATTCTTGTTGGTGAAATTTATCAGTACGGGCTTATTGACGATGCAGAGCTTTACACAACAATGCTTCCTGCTCTTATGGGCGAAGAAGATATGGTTAGCTATCTTGTAAATGTTATTCTCCGCATTATGCCCAATGCAAATGTTAACAGCATTCTTGATACCGCAGTTCATACTCTCATAAACGATTATATGAGATATTCAACACTCCTTTGGGGACTTTGTCCCTCCGGCAACTATGAAGCTTGCCGTGAAATGTATCTTATGGACGAGGGTCTTGAAGAAATCCGCAGACAGACTGACTGGTTCTACAGCGCACAATGCAATCGTTATGACAACATTGAAAAAGCAATTGAAGACGGCGTTGAAGTTTTCGACATTGTTGACTACAACGTTCCTCTTTACCAGCTTGTTGATTCTTATGACAATGTAAACGCTGACGGTATTATTCAGCTCGACTCAACCTCTATGGGCGCTTTCAGCTATGGTGTTGATGTTCAGCTCGGTAGCGATTATGTTCCCGCTTGCAACAATTGCTCCGATCCCGAAAACCACGACCACGCTGACCCCAACGGTATTGTTGATGCTTGCACGGGTCTTCTTCCCGAAACAACCTTCTATTTCTACAATCAGGACCACGAAAAAACCGGTTCTAACGATGTTATTATGAAGCTTGTTACCGAGCTTCTTGTTGACGAAAGCTTTGCTGACGTTCACTCTTATCCTGACAGATTCCCCCAATTCAACGTTGGCAGAAACTCAAAGGGTCTTATGAGAGACGTTGCAGAAATGAAAAATTATAACGCAAGCGACCTTACTGATGAAGAAAAATCACTTCTTGAAGATGCTATTGCTCAGGCAGAAGCAGCATTAAACCAAACAAACGTTAACATTGACGAGTTTGAAGAAGCAAAGAGCTATTTCTATGATGTATGCGACCAGATCGAAAACAGAGATAAAGAACCCGAAATAAAAGAAAACGGCGCATATATGGATTTCGGCGATGCTCTCAAACAGATTATGCAAATGTTAAGCGAAATTCTTTACCTCTTCTTCGGCGGTTTAGGTTTCAGTGAAATGTAAATAACAGACTATAAGAAAATCACCTTTGGCTAATAACCGAAGGTGATTTTTTATATTATTTTTATTCACTAAGCAAATAACCGAATGCGCTTTCAACCTTGCCATTTTTCATATAAACTCTTGTAACTCGGCTGTTGATATTGCAGATTATTTCATAATTTATTGTGTTTGCTTTTTTTGCAATTTCGTCAACAGAAATTGTTTCTTGACCATCTGTACCAAAAATTGTTGCGGTGTCCCCTGCCTCAACCTCGGGTATATTTGTTACATCAACCATAAACTGATCCATACAAACTCTGCCGATGATTTTTGCCCGTTTGCCTTTTATAAGCACCTCGCCATTATTGGAGAGAACTCTCGTCACCCCGTCCGCATACCCTGCACAAAGGGTTGCAACTCGGGTTTCTTTTGCTGTTGTATAGGTGCAACCGTAGCTGATGCTCACTCCTGCCGGCAAAGTTTTCACCTGAACGACTCGGGTTTTCATTGACATAACCGGCTTTGGCACACTGATATTATTAAACTCCACTTCATCAGAGGGCTTTAGTCCGTAAAGAATAATCCCCTGACGAACCATATCATATTTCTTTTCCAAATCTGCAATTGCGGCACTGTTATAAAGATGTGTTATGGGAGCGCTAACTCCCGATTTTTGTAATTTGCAAACAAAGTCATCAAACTTTTCCGCCTGCATTTTTGTATATGTCTTGTCAGTCATATCTGCCGCTGCAAGATGACTGAAAACGCCTTCAATTGCAATATTAGGAAGATTTTTAATTTTCTTAATCTCTTCAATTGAAGCATCGTCACAATAGAAACCTATTCGGGACATTCCTGTATCAACCGCAATATGAAACGGTGCGATTATATCTGCTCTTTTTGCGGCTTTTGAAAGAAGCTCCGCTTCATAAAAATCAGAAATTGTAGGAGTAATATTATATTTTACAATATTATCATAATCTCCGTAAGGAATGTGACCCAAAATGAGAATAGGACAATCAACTCCGCTTTTGCGGATTTCTATTGCTTCATCTGTTGCGGCAACCGCCAAATAATCTGCCTTATCCTCAAGAAATTTTGACACACCAACAGCACCGTGACCGTAAGCATTTGCTTTAACCACAGCTAAAATCTTCATATTTTCAGGAAGAGCATCCCTGACGGCGTCAAAATTGCACTTGAGTGCATCAAGATCTATCTCCACCCAAGTGCGCAAGGATTTAAAAATATCGTTCATCAAAAATTATTTTCCTAAAAGTGTATTCATAAGTGCTGAATCATCTGTAATAAGACCATCAACACCATATTTTATGAGTTTTTTTGCAACACTCTCTTTGTTTATTGTCCAAGGATTAACCTGAAGACCTGCCCTGTGAGCTCTTTCAACATATAGGCGAGTTACTAACATATAATAAGGATGCAAAGCATCTGCACCGATTTCCTTTGCGAATGCAACAGGACGAGGCGCAATTTTCATACCGATTAATTTATCGGGTGCATAAAGAATACCTGTTTTGCAGTTCTTATCTATTTTCTTACAAACAACGAGAATAGCAGGGTCGAAGCTTGAGATGAGAAGCTTGTCAAAAAGACCGTGATTTTTAACTGCATCAATGGTTTTTTCAGCAAGCTCTGTTCCTGCTTCGCCAAAATGCTCACTTTTAAGTTCAATATCGAGAACCTTCATTTTGTCGCCCATAGTTTTGCTGAGCGCTAAAAACTCATCTAAAGTAGGGATTTTAACACCTGCATATTCAGGACCTTTATAGCTACCGAAATCAAATTCGCACAATTCTTCTAAGGTCATATCCTTAATTGCGCCCTTACCGTTTGAGGTTTCGTCAATTGTGAAGTTATGACAAACAACGGGAATGCCGTCTTTTGTCAAATGAATGTCTGTTTCAAAACCGTCGCAACCGATTTCCATTGACATTTTAAAAGCTTCAATTGTATTCTGAGGCGCAACAATATTGGCACCTCTGTGAGCAATAACATTACATTCAGCCATTGTAACACCCCCACTTTTTTTATAATTATACATTACTTTTGGGTTTTATGTCAACTTACAAGAAATTATTTTAAGAAATTAACTATTGCGGCTATTACGGCACCTGCGCCCACGACACCGCCTGCTATAAGAGCAATTTTTTGTTTAATAAAGCCGTCTGCATCCCAAATAAACGCAAGTTCATTTAAGATGCCGCTGCCCATAAGCTCTTTATATGTATAAAACTTTGTTTCGTAAGCACCTGTTTTTTCGTCTATATCAAAAATCCTTACACCGCGCCATCTTGTACCGTAGCAACGGAAGGATGCACAAGCAGTCTGAACAAAATTGATACCGTCTACAACACCCTCAAAGCAGTTTGTGTGATCGTGACCGAAAACAACTGCCTTGATATCGCCGCATTCTTTCATTGCTTCAAACTGTCCTGTTTTTTCATCCACAACACAAGGATGTTCGCCCATAACGCCTTTGCAATCATCTTTTAATTTAATATATTTTCCATCGGGGCATTTTACTGCACCGGGTGCATCTTTAGAGCATTCCTCTGTAAGCTCAAAGGTTTCAATTAACGGAATATGCTGGAACATCAAAGAAGGAACAGGCACTCCGCCGTTTTCCTCTTTTAATTGAGCGCTTTTCTTTTTATACCATTCAATTGCCTCAGGTTTAACAATAGAAAAGCATCTGTCAAGCTCTTTATCTTTCCAAGCAGAATCCATCATCCAAAGATTGAATTTTAATTTTTCTCCGTCTTCGGAATATATAGGCAAATTATATGTTGCAACATCGGGAGATGTTTCATCATCAAGACCAAGACAGCAGCTGTACTTTCTATACATATCCGCCTGTTCGTCCTTTGTAAGACGGTTCATATCATCGTGGTTTCCGTAAATCATTCCAAAAGGAATTTTTCTTTCCTCGATGGGAGCAATGAGCTTATCAATGGCAATTCGCATTGCCTCTGCTTCGCCCTCTTTATCTTTAATAATCTTTTTTGTACCAATTCGGGCATCGCAAAGGTGATTTCCGAGAATATTGTCACCTGTAAGAACAATTAAATCAGGTTTCAATGTATCATAAGCCTTGTTGAGCATACGAATCATTGTAGGTCTTACAAACTGCAAATCCTGGGGGTCACTAATCTGCATTATTCTTATTTTTCCGTTTTTGAATTTTATTTTCATATTAACCTCTTAAGTTATATTAATTCAGGCAAAATTGCCTTTGCGATTCCAAAATATACTATAAGCGAAACTGCGTCTACAATAGTTGTAATAAAGGGACTTGCCATAACTGCAGGGTCAAGCTTCATTTTTTTTGCGATTATGGGAAGAACGCATCCGATAAATTTTGCACAAATAACCGTTAAGCACAAAGTAAGTGCCACAACGAGTGCTACATTGTTATTAACCCCGGGAGTTTTGAGAAGAAGCCCGTCTATTAAGATTATCTTAACAAAACAAGCAACCGCCAAAGATACACCGCAAAGAATGGAAACGCGGAACTCTTTCCACATTACCTTAAATATATCTTTAACCTCAACTTCACCTAAGGAAAGTCCACGGATAATTGTAACCGATGCCTGACTGCCCGAGTTACCGCCCGTACCCATAAGCATAGGGATAAATGCTGTAAGAACAACAAGCTTTGAAAGCGCATCTTCAAAGGATGAAATTATTATTCCTGTGAATGTGGCAGAAAGCATAAGAAGAATGAGCCAGGGGATTCTGCCTTTCCAGAGCTCCCAAACAGAAATTCTAAGATAAGGCTTGTCTGTATTGGGCGCAATAGCTGCCATTTTCTGGAAGTCCTCTTCCGCCTCTTCCTGAATAACGTCAATAGCATCGTCAAAGGTTACGATACCAACCATACAGCTTTCATTATCAAGAACGGGAATTGAAACCAAATCATATTTATTAAACAGTTGAGCAACTTCTTCTTTGTCGCTCAAAGTTTTAACTGTTATGGGATTTTCCTCCATAACATCCGCGAGAAGCTCATCATCATCGCAGGTAAGAAGGTCCATTGCTGTTATTGTACCTAAAAGCTTATGCTTTTCCACAACATAGCAAATATTAACCGTTTCTGAATATTCTCCTCGGGATTTTATCTTTTTCAGTGCATCACCGATTGTCATAGTGGGATGCAAACTGATGTACTCGAGAGTCATAATACTGCCGGCACTGTCCTCTGGATAGTTGAGAATTGTATTTATTGCCGTTCTTTTATCTCCCGATACCGAAAGCATTCTTTCAACAACATTTGCAGGCATTTCTTCGATAACGTCAACTGCGTCATCAATGAACATATCGTCCATAATAAATTTTAATTCGCTGTCTGTAAAAGCCTCAACAAGCACCTGCTCCTGCTCGGGCTCCATATAGGTAAATACCATTGCCGCATTCTCTTTTGGAATAAGTCTGAAAAGCATAACCATTTGCTTCTCCTCAAATTCCGGAAGAAGTAAAGCGGTATCAACGGGATTCATTGTATCAAATATACTTTTTATTGCTTTATATTGTTTTTCGTTTAATAATCTTTCAAATACTTCTTTTGTCACTCTTTTTCCTCCTTTTTCTGTTTTGCAGAATGGAAGGTGAAACGCAAATAAAAAAACTGAGCTAACAAGCTCAGCGACAAAAAGACACATTAGCCGAAAAGATTTTATTCCTTTCCGCTATCATATTACTGCTTGTACAGTTAAATAAAGTGTGTTAACAACCTGTAATTTCATCAGGCTGTTTTATCGCTGTTTTAATATCAATGCAACTTCGCCCATGCCCGCTACTGCCTGAATCCATTACTTTGTCACACTCCTTATATTTATAGTATGCTAAATCCATATTTAAATATAAACCAATATATAATCTTTGTCAAGAAAAAAGAGTTTTGGGCAATAAAAAAAGAACTCCCGAAGGAGTTCTTTAAATCAACTATTAGTTAATAAATGAGAAAATAAGATTCATAAGCCATTCAAGGAAAGCAAGAATACCTGTATACTGAGATGTTCTTACATGACCGCAAATTGTACAAACCTTATTAGTGCTTGTAGCATCTGCTGTAAGGTGATCGTGACCGCCCTTATCGGCTTCACCGCCGCAATCTGCACAAACGCGCCAATGTTCAATACCGCTTGTTTGATATGCACCTGAAGGATTGTGCTTTGCTGTAACAACACATTCGTTAGAATATACATAATTGCCGTTTGCATCAGCAGCAAAATATCTTAAACCAAAAGCACCTGCATTTTCGCTGATAGGCTCACCATCATAAGGAACCCAAACGCCGTCTGCTGTTTTAATCTCCCAACCTTCAGCATAAATACCGCCTTCGGTTTCCGGTCTTGCAATAAAATCAAAGTCTATTACATCACCGGGACAAATTCTTTTAGAGGAGATTATCTCACCAATGCTGATACTTGCCTCTGCACTTGCTACGCAAGCCATTACACTAAAAAGAAGGCACACTGTAAGTATTGTAGCCAACACTCTTTTTTTCATATTTCTTCCGTCCTTTCAATGACAGTTTTTTATATATTACCATTTCTAGTAAAAAAATGCAAGTGTTTTATAAAAAACTCTGTTAATTATTCAAAATAAATTACTTCATTTTTCTCTGCCGACTCAAAAATTGCTTCCATAAGCTTCATAAGTCTGCGCTGTTGGTCATGAGTTATTAAAGGCTTTTCGCCTTTTCTTAATGCATCGTAAATATTATTGTAATAGTCTGCCCATTCAACAGTGATAACTTCCAACGGGAATTTTTTAATTGTTTCTTTGGTACGGGGGGCCATTGTTTTTGTAATACCTGCACCCATCTGGACGGGAACAGCATCCATTTTCTCCCAATCCTTGATTTTAACAATTTCGCCCTCAATATCCCAGGTTCTTATAATGGCAGTTCCGTTTTCACCTGCCACATACCAACGTGGTGCTTCAATAAAGTTATTCGTAAGCACCTCTACGAGACATTCAGGACCATCTTCAAACTTGATAATAGCCCGAAAACCGTCGTCAACCTTAAGGGTTGTAACATTTGTTAACGAACCATAAACACTTTTGATTTTCTTGCCCTCATTGAGCATAAGAATCTGGTCTAAAAGGTGAACGCCCCAGTCAAGAAGCATTCCGCCACCGTGCTCTTTTTCTGCACGCCAACCTTTCGGCACACCACGTGAACCATAAACCTTGGATTCCATCGAGAAAACAGGACCCAGTTCATTTTTATCAAGAATATTTTTGATTGTGCGGTAATCATTATCCCAACGTCTGTTTTGATGAACAGTGAAAAGCTTACCTGTTTCATTTGCAACAGCAATTATCTCTTCAAGCTCTTCCGAACAAAGAGTAACAGGTTTTTCGGAAATAACATTCTTACCTGCTCTCATAGCGCGGATTGCTATATCTTTATGGCAATCGTTATATGTAGCGCAAACAATAAGCTCAACCTTTTCATCTTCAAGCACCGCTTCAAAAGATGGATAGGCATAAAAACCCTTGCTTTCTGCAAACTCACATCTTTCAGGCTTTATATCATAAATACCTGCAAGATTAAAATTATCAAAGCTATCTATTCTTTCAGCGTGGTAATTACCCATTCCGCCGTAACCGACTACAACAACATTAATTTTGTCCATTATAAATTTTACCTCTTCACTCTTCACTATTCACTCTTCACTGTGAGCGAAGCAAACTTATATCCACCAAGCGTCTGTAAGACCCTCTTTTATTATGCACTTTTTAAGAAGTGCAACTGCTTTTTCAAGGCCTTCGTTCTGGCTCATAAGAGAATCTTCGTGCTCAATGGAAATTGCATAATCATAACCAACCATACGAAGATTACTGATAACATCTCGCCAGTAGGTTTCGCCATTTCCGAAGCCTACGGAACGGAAAATCCAGGAACGGTTAATTTCGTCTGCATAGGATTTTGTATCAAGAACACCGTTAACTGCAGTATTAATAGCATCAATTTTAGTGTCTTTTGCGTGGAAGTGGAAAATAGCACCCTCTTTACCCAACGCACGAATAACTGCAACGGGATCCATACCCTGCCAGATAAGATGAGAAAGGTCAAGGTTTGCACCTATTTCTTTACCGACTGCGTTACGAAGCTTCAAAAGGCTTTCTGTATTATATACGCAGAAACCGGGATGAAGCTCGAGAGCAATTTTATCAACACCGTGAGCGGTACTGAATTTAACAAATTCTTTCCAATAAGGAATAAGAATCTTGTTCCACTGATAGTCGAGAATTTCACCGAAATCATTGGGCCAAGGGCAAGTTACCCAGTTAGGATATTTTGAATCTTCACAGTCACCGGGGCAACCAGAGAAGGTGTTTATCTGATGAACACCCAGTTTTTCTGCAAGGAGAACTGCTTTTCTCATATCTTCATCGAAAGACTTTGCAATTTCCTTGTTAGGATGCACGGGATTACCGTGACAGCTTAAAGCGCTGATTTCAACATCATATTTTTTGAGAAGTGCTTTAAAATCCTCTAAAGCCTTTTCATCATTGAGAAGAATATCGGGATCAGCATGTGCTTTGCCCGGAAAACCACCACATCCGATTTCAACCATTTCAAGACCAAGAGATTTAAAATATTTTAATGCTTCTTCAAGAGAAACAGTACCTAATAAATTTGTAAGAACACCAAGTTTCATAAGTCAATAAATCCTTTTCTGTTTTCTTATTTAAAGTTTTTCTGCAACCAAATGTAGCTTCTTGTAATATCTTCCAATCCTGTGGGAACAGGGTCATCGTTTTCAAGTATTACCCAATCTAAACCGATAGAGTTCACACCCTCAATAACCTTTGCCAAATCATTTTCACCCTCACCGAGAGCCATAGGCTTATGGTCAACACCGTCTTTAATATGAACAAGAACGATTTTATCTTTATTCTGGGGAAGATATTTGCTGTTGTCAATACCTGCACAGAAGCTCCAATATGTATCAACCTCAAGCTTACAACCGTCCTCGGAAATAATGTCCATAGCATTTTTGCCGTCTTTAAGGTCTTCGAATTCTTCTGTATGGTTATGGTAATATGTATCCATACCCAATTCTCTTGCCTTTACTCCTGCGGCACTGAGAACATCACCTGTATTTTTTGCTTCCTCATAGGTCCCGTGAGGCGCACCGCCTACACCGAGATATTTTGCACCGAGAGTTTTACCAAACTCAAGTGTTTTTTCGAGGTTTTCGGGTTTAAAATCATCAAGACCCATATGGCTACCGACAACTTCAAGACCTAATTCCTCACATCTTGCGCGAAGCTCTTCTGCAGAAAGGTCGAAATAACCTGCAAATTCAACGCCGTCAAAGCCGATTTCTTTAACCTTGCCGAGAATTTCCAACATATCGTTTCCGTCTTTAATATGGTCTCGAACGGAATAAAGCTGTACTGCAAATTTCATATATATAACTCCTTTTATGTGTGCTATGGGCGATTTTAATCAAAGTAAACGGGTGCGCCTGTTTTTGCGGATTCGTAAATTGCTTCAAGAATACGAGTTACACAAAGTGCCTGGCGAGGTAAAACAACCGGGTCTGTATTTGTTCTTATAGCGTTAATCCAGGAAGATGCTTCCATTTCCGCAGGAGAACCATCCTTCTGTCCTTCAAAGAATGCTGCACCGCCTGCTTCAAGGTTAGGCTCTTCAATGCACTGACGCTGATTTTTTATGTAGTTAAGACGTGCTTTATCGTCAAGAGTATCTGCGCCGCCTTTATCACCGCAAACCATATATGCTGCTTCGTGATAATCTGCAATATTAAGTGCCCAGCTTGATTCAAGGTTAATAACCGCACCGTTTTTCATTTTTATAAAGCCGAATGCAGAATCTTCAACGGTAAACTCCTTGGGATCCCATTTGCCCCAGGCATTGCCCTGTTCCTCCTGGTCTGCAAGCTTGCGGAAGGTCTGACCAACAACCATTTCGGGCTCATAGTTATTCATAACCCAAAGAGTCATATCGAGAGCGTGAGTACCGATATCAATAAGAGGACCGCCACCCTGTTCATATTCGTTAAGGAAAACACCCCATGTGGGAACTGCACGGCGACGAAGAGCAAGAGCTTTACCGTAATAAATCTCACCGAATTCTCCGTTTTCAGCACATTTTTTAACGTAGAGGTTCTGGGGAGTCTGGCGATTCTGATAACCGATAGAAAGCTTTTTACCTGTTCTTTCGGCAGCTTCGCACATTGCCTTTGCCTCTTCATAGGTTTTTGCCATAGGCTTTTCGCACATAACGTGCTTACCTGCTTCAAGAGAATCAATTGTAATAAAGCTATGGGAACGGTTAGGTGTGCAAACGTGAATTACATCAATGCTTTCATCTTTGAGAAGCTCTTTATAATCCTCGTAAACCTTTGCATCGGGAGTACCGAATTTTTCTGCTGCTTTTTCTGCTCTTTCTTTAATAATATCGCAGAAAGCAACCATCTCAACACCCTCAACTTTTTTGAGAGCGGGCATATGCTTACCGTTGGCAATACCACCGCAACCAATAATACCGATTTTTAAAATTTTATCCATGTTTTTTACCATCCTTTCAGGTATCTTCACTTCCTATTATATTTCTTTTGCCATATATTTCAACAATTTTAAAACATTTATAATGCCAAAAAATGCCCTTGATATTTGGGGATTTTTCACATACAAATTCTGTTGCAAACCCATATTTTATATTATATAATTTCCATATATAACTACCGCTAGGAGATGTGTTATGGGAAAGAAAAAAATTTACACGATTGCTACAGCTCACCTTGATACAGTCTGGAGCTGGGATCTGGAAGAAAGTATTGACCAATATATAGACGATACCTTCAAGCAAAATTTTTATTTACTTGAAAAATATCCTACATACAAATTCAATTTTGAGGGTTCATACAGATATGAGCTTATGGAGGAATATTACCCCGAACAGTTCAAGAAAATGGCAGAATACATTAAAGACGGTCGTTGGAATGTTTGCGGCTCTGCTTATGAAAATGGCGATGTTAATGTGCCCTCTCCCGAGGCTATTTTCAGAAATATTCTTATAGGTAATTCTTATTTCCGCAATAAATTCGGCAAAACCTCCTGCGATATTTATCTGCCTGACTGTTTTGGCTTTGGTTGGGCATTACCCAGCGTTATGCGCCACGCAAATTTAAAAGGCTTTACAACTCAGAAACTCAGTTGGGGCGGTGCATACGGTGTACCCTTTGACACAGGAAGATGGCGCGGTGTCGACGGCAACGAAATTTACACAACCTTGAAATTAGGCTCTTACAGTAAATCTCTTGATAAATTGCGTGACTGGGACTTCATTGAAGAGAAATTCAAGGAAAATGAACAATATGATTTCCCGTGGACAACTGTTTTCCACGGC
>JAZSNR010000062.1:0-53133 GCA_045536495.1 Acutalibacteraceae bacterium | reverse complement strand
TCCGTTGATGTAAAGCGTGTTGACGGACAGTTCAAGGTCTTTGCAAAGGGCGGAAGAGAGAATACAGGTCTTGATGCACTTGAATGGATTAAACGTGGCGTTGCTAACGGTGCAGGCGAAATTGTTGTAAACTCAATTGATACCGATGGTGTGAAAAAAGGCTTCGATATCGAAATGCTCAAAGCAGTTTGCGATATTGTGAATGTTCCCGTAATTGCATCGGGCGGTGCAGGCGGCAAGCAGGATTTTGTTGATTTGTTCAATACTGTTCCCGATGTGAGCGCAGGTCTTGCGGCATCTATTTTCCACTATGGCGAAGTAACAATTGATGATTTAAAGAAAACTCTTAACGAAAATAACATAACAGTGAGGTTATAATATGTTTGATATAGAAAAGCTTAAATTTGATGAAAAAGGTCTTATTCCTGCAATAGTTGTAGATGATGAAACAAATCAGGTTCTCACTCTTGCATATATGAATAAAGAAAGCCTTGGTATTTCCCTTGAAAAGAAAAAAACTTGCTTCTGGAGCCGTTCAAGGCAGGAGCTCTGGCTTAAGGGCGAAACAAGCGGCAACTATCAGCATATTGTAAGCATTACTGCAGATTGCGATATGGACGCTCTCACAGTAAGAGTTAAAAAGGACGGGCCCGCTTGTCACACAGGCGAGGAAAGCTGCTTCTTCAACACAGTTTTTGAGAATGAAGAAATTGCACCTGCGTTCAGTGTTCAGAGCCTCGTTGAAACAATTGAGGGCAGAAAGCTCGACCCCAAGGAAGGTTCATATACAACCTATCTTTTTGAAAAGGGTATTGATAAAATTCTCAAAAAGGTTGGCGAAGAATGTACCGAGGTTATTATTGCAGGTAAAGCAGATGATAAAGCGGAAACAATTTACGAAATCTCTGACCTTATGTATCACGTTCTTGTTCTTATGATTGAAATGGGTATTTCTGTTGATGATATAATGAACGAATTGAAGTCAAGACATGTAATTGATAAGAAAGTTAAACAAGAAAAGATGGTATAAAACTAATAACTCCCGAAAGAATTTTTTTAAAATTCTTTCGGGAGTTATGTTTAACTTTTTCTTGCAGTTTTTTCTGCAATTCTAAGGATTGAAATAATAGGAACAATTAAAATTAAACCGCTTATGAAATTGCTTACACCGTGGATTAAATCATAGGGGAGACCTGCTGCAATCCAGGCAACCATACCCTTGAAATCAAGCCCGAACATCAGAGCTTGTGCAGGGGCATAGATAACACCATATAAAAATCCGTGTAAGGAGCAGACAATTGCATAAATAATCGGTGTTGCTTTAGGTGGTATGTTTTTTGGTAAAAGCATTGCCACAGCCCAAAGAACAGTCCATATATATAAATATGGTATCCACCACATTGAAAAACCGCCCAAAAGACCCGTAAGAAATACAAAAATGTAAATAGGGTAGAGGGCTTTTTTTCTGTAAACAACAGTAATAGCTACTATAAAAACACCGATTAAATGTATGTTTGGGAATAAATCCATTAAAACCTTTGATGCATACATAACCGCACCAAGCATACCGAAAATAACGGCTTCTTTAAGTTTTAATTTCATGCTTTTTCTGCCTTGAATGCGTAATTTGTGCCTGCCACAATTTCGGTTGTGTCAACACCGCTTGTTGCATATTCACCATTAATATAAAATGCCCAGTAGGCACCGTCTTTGTTGTAATCAAGTGTTTTGCCGTTTACGGTATTTACCAGAAGTCCCGGATTGCCTTGTTTACCTGCAATAAGCTCAAGGTCTAAAAGTGCTTCACCAACAGTTTTCTTGTCAGTATTGATTTCATAAACTGTTTCATTACCCTCAAGGTCTGTTACTGTAAAGTTGAATTTTGTTTCACCTTTACCGAGAACAGTTGCTTTGGGAGCTTCGGTTGTTGATACTGCACTTTCAGTTGTAGTGGTGGTATCGTCTGTTTTGTTGTCGTTACAAGCAGTTGTAAACAGTGCAATAGCCGCAATAAGCACAATACAAAGGATGAACGACAACGCTTTTTTACTGCGTGTCATTTTCATTTGGAATTTCTCCTTTATAAATTATTTCTCTTTCGTTGAACCGGCACTCGCAGTCAGATGTAAACATCTTAAAAGAGTTGGTGTTAACGGGTATTTCGACTTGGTGCATCATTTATCACCTTCTCAAAAGTAGAACTTTCAATGGCGTTTCTCTGTTTTGCGGCAACAGATAGATAAATAATATAAAAGCACCTCACGGCGACGGGCTCGTACAGGATTTTCACCTGTTTCCCCTAATAACAAATAGTATTATAGCATAATTTTTTATGAATTCAATATTTTTTAAAATCTATCAATGCAGTCCTTTTTCTTGACAAATATAGGTATTTAGAATACAATGGGACTGAGCAAAAAGTCACTTGAGGTGGCGTATGAAATTATTGATAATCAAGGTGTTTGTTCTTTTTATAAGAATGCTTTATGCACCTATGAAGCTGCAAAAAACTAAAAATAAAATAGTCTGGCTTTCCCGACAAAGCAATAATAAATCTGCAGATATAAAAATGCTTTCGGAAGAAATTTCAAAGATTTCTCCTGAAACCGAGCAGGTTTTCAGATTAAGAAAATTAGAAAATGAAAGCGGTTTATCTGTTTCATATATTTTCTTTGTTTTACGGGATATGTGGGAGCTTGCTTCTGCAAAGGTTGCGGTTACGGATTCTTATTCTATTGCAGTTTCCTGCCTTAATCATAAGCCTGATTTAACAGTGTTTCAAATCTGGCATGCTTTAGGTGCAGTTAAGAAATTCGGTTTGCAGTCTGCAGGAAAAGCCCAGGGTAGAGATTTAGGCGTTGCACAAGCAATGTGTATGCATGAAAATTATGATGTTGTAATTGCCCCGTCAGAAAAGACTGCCGAGTTTTATTGTAAAGCTTTTGGTTGCAACGAAGAAAATACTGTTCTGGCATCTCTTCCTCGCGTTGATGTTATTTTAGACGGTAATTCAAGACGAGAATATTTTATAGAGCTTAATCCCGAATATAAAGATAAAAAGCTTGTTGCATATCTTCCGACTTTCAGAGATAATGATGCTTTATATATCAAAAAACTACAAAAGGCTTTTGAGAATGAGCAAGAATTTGCTTTGATTATTTCTCCGCATCCTTTGACGAAAACAGACGGAGAATACAAATTAAACGGGAAATTTACAACTTATGATCTGGCAAAACTTGCTGACGGTATAATATCTGATTATTCCGCTACATCGTTAGAATGTTCGTTGCTCAATAAACCCTTGTGGTTTTATGTTCCGGATTATAAGATATATAAAGAAGAAAAGGGTCTTAATATCGATATTGCAGAGGAAATGGCGGAAATTACCTTTAAAGATGAAAATGACCTTTTAAAAGCTTTAAAAAACGAAGAGTATAATTTTGATAACCTGAAAAGGTTTTCAGATAAATATATTGAAAACAAAGGAACAGATAATACAGAAAAGTTAGCACGTATTATCTGCGCCAAATTGAAATAAGGGGTATTAAAATGAAAAGAATTTTAACCTACGGTACATTCGATTTATTACATTACGGTCATATCCGCATTTTAAAAAGAGCAAAAGAATTAGGCGACTATCTTGTTGTTGCTCTTTCTACTGATGAATTCAATGCCACAAAGGGTAAGAAAGCTTACCATAGCTACGAAACCCGTAAAAAAATGCTTGAAGCAATCAGATATGTTGATCTTGTTATTCCCGAGAATAATTGGGAACAAAAAATCCAAGATATAAAAGACTACAAAATTGATGTTGTTGTTATGGGCGATGACTGGGCAGGTAGCGATAAGTTCGATTATCTCAAAGAATACTGTGAAGTTAAATTCCTTGAACGTACTCCCGGTGTTTCCACAACAATGATTAAAAATGATCTTCAGCTTCAGGAAACTGTTGACGGTGTGGACCAGGTTCCGAGAACATAAAATACATATATTCAGCGCAATGGAATTTCCGTTGCGCCTTTTGAAATTTTTAGGAAAGTAGTGCAATAATGGTTAAAAGAATTCTTAACAAAGTAAAAAAATTCAAAGCCAACTGTGAACCTAAATATATTTCGTATTGTAAAAAGCCTATTGATGACAAATTGGTTCTTCTTGAGGGTGGGCAGGGTTCAAATATTAACGGAAATATGTTTGCAATGCTTAAAGAATTGCAAACAAACCCCCGTTGGGCTGAATATACTTCTGTTTTCGTTGTAACTCAAAAAACAATGGAAAAAGCTAAAGCCCGAATGAATTTTTACGGTTTTAAAAAAGCTAAACTTGCCGTTCGCGGTTCGGAGGACTATTTAAAATACCTTGCAACCGCAAAGTTTATTATGACCGATAACACTTTCCCGCCTTATTTCAATAAAAGGGAAGAGCAGGTATTTCTTAACACTTGGCACGGAACACCCTTAAAAACACTGGGTAAGTCTAACAAATCAAGTCTTAATTCTATTGCCAATGTTCAAAAGAATTATTTGATGAGTGATTATGCACTTTTTCCTAACGAGTTTACAAGAGATGTCTTTATGAATGACTATGACCTGAGAAATATTTTCTCGGGTAAAAGTCTTATTGCGAATTACCCCAGAAACTATATTTTCTATGATGCAGATGCAGGTCTTGAAATGAAGAAAAAGCTTGGTTTCCAGGACAAAAAAGTTTTTGCATATATGCCTACTTGGCGCGATGCCGCCAATGAAGCGGAGAAAAAAGCGCAGTTGGAAGAAACTAAAAAAATTCTTTCGGATTTTGACAGCAAGCTCTCTGAAAATACAATTCTTCTTGTTAATCTCCATTTTCTGCTCGCTTCGGAAATAAACTGTGACGATTTTACTAGGGTGAAATATTTTTCAAATGATTACGACACCTATGAGATTTTAAATGCTTGTGACGGTTTGATTACCGATTATTCAAGTGTTTTCTTTGATTATGCCGTAACAGGTAAAAAGGTAATTCTTTTCGCCTACGATAAAGAAAATTATCTAAGCACCCGTGGCACATATATGCCCTTTGAAAGCTTACCTTTTCCAATAGTTGAGGATGTAGAGTCCGTTGTGGATGAAATGAGTAAATCCACCGTTATTCCCGAAGAGTTTCTTGATAAGTTCTGTCCTAACGGATGGAAAAATACTTGTGAGCGCCTTTTCGAGATGATGGTGAAAGGGGAAACACAGTCTTATAAACTGGAGAAAAATGATTTAACCCAGAAAAAGCTTTGTCTGGCTTTCGGCGGAGAATTAAATTCCTCATTTTACCTTGATTTTAAAGAGTTTGTTGAAAAGAATCCCCAGTATGAATATGTTGTTGCTTACAGAAAGAATTTAACCCAGGAGAAAAAAGAAAATATAGAAAAAATCGATAAAAATATTTCTGTCTTGGGACTTCTCAATGCTTTTCAGTTTAAATTTTTTGAGTTCGTTTCTTATTTGATTTGCAGTGTTTTTTCAATTGCAAAGGGCAACAAAATGCTTGACAGCTTCTATAAACGGGAAGCACGCAGGATGTTTTATTCAATGAAACCTGAAATTGTTATTGATTTCTCCTGTAGCGATAGTATTATTGCCGGTATGCTCGCCGCACTTTCGGGTGAAAAATTCTATTTGCGCGGCGGAATGAATTATGCTCGTAAAATTGAAAAATCTCATGGCTTCCAAGTCGTTAATATAAAAGCAAACACTCATTTTGATGATTTGAACAGTAACCCGAAACTGAAAAATGTTTTGCCCTTATATTTCAATATCGGTAAAAAAATGGTGTGCTTCTCTGTTTTTTCTTTTAATACTCCCGATAAAACAAATCTTTTGGATACCTTTATTGAAATCGGCGGAAAACAGTACAAACCGAAATTCTTGTGCAACAAGAAAAAGCTTTCAACAAAGCACAGAGGAATATATTCATTTTCTGTTCCGTTGGAAGATGTTATAACACTTCCTGCTAAAAACAATGTGGTTTTTGTATATAAAAACACCAAAGGTGATTTTGTTAAAAGCTTCGTTGTGTTTTTGTCGCCTCTGATGGAGTTCTTCCTCGGATTGCGCGGCCCTATTATCAAGGATAAAGAAACGGATACCGTTGCAATTTTCCGTCAGGAAAGAGGAAACCGACTTATTGTTTACGTTCGTTCTCAGAATGTAACCGATAAAATTGTTCACAGAATAAAGCAGCTCATAGCATACGGGATTTCTCTTTTCTGGAATTCCGAAAAAGCTAAAAAACTCGTTCTTCTCTATGAAAAAAACTCCTCAAAATATGAAGAAAGCGCAAGCGTTCTTTATGAAGAGCTTATTGACAGCGGTTATGATAACGCTTATTTTATCGTAACGCGTGATTATGAGTTCTTTGACAGAATCCCTAAAAAATGCAGAAAAAATATCATTTACAAATATTCGTTCAAGCATTATCTCTATTTCTTTAAATCCAAAACCTTTATAGGCACGGAGGCAATTGCCCACTCAATTGACCTGAAAACCTTTAACATTCTGGCTTTGAAGAAGATTGCAAGTAAAAATATTAACTATGTATTTTTACAGCACGGCGTAATGTATATGGTTTCTCTTGATTCCGAGTCAAGAGGGATGTTCAAGCGCAAAGAATTGAAAGGTAAATACAGGGTAATTGTATCTTCCAAAGCGGAAGCAGACCATTTTACAACCCTCGGAAGACATTTGCCCGAAGATATTTATATTACAGGTCTGCCGAAATTTGACAGGAACCAATATAACGAAAATGCAGATAAGATTGTTATAATGCCCACCTGGCGACCTTGGGAAATCAACACTGCAAGAACGGATTTCAAAGAAACTGCATATTTTAAAATGATTATGCGGATTTTCGAAAGTGTTCCCGAAAAGCTTAAAGAAAAAGTCTTGATTCTTCCCCATCCGCTTATCGTAAATGAGCTTTCAAAGCTTTCCGATACAATAACGGATAAAATAGTTTTGAATGCAAGATATGACGATATCTTAAAAGATACCGCAGTTCTTATTACTGACTATTCTTCAATAGCCTATGATGCATTTTATCGCGGTGCGAGAGTTGTGTTCTATTGGGAGGAGAAGGATTACTGTATGGAGCAGTATGGTCCAACAACAAAACTTATGCTCAACGAAGATAATGTTTATGGGGATTTTGCTTATTCGGCAGAAAAACTCGGGGAAATTATTGAGAGAAATTACAGTAATCCCCAAACCCAAGAGCAAAAAGAAAAATACGGAAGGTTAGTTGATTTCCACGACGGAAAAAACACCCAAAGACTTATTGACTTCTTAAAAGAAGACGGAATTATTTAAAAACAGCTATAGCTGAAAAGAGTTGAACACCGCACGGTTTCTTAAGGCAAATTTCCGCACTAACTGCGTCAAAAAGTTTGAAATACGCCAGTATTCCTTCACTTTTTTTCTTGTTATTGCAAAAATTTTTCCTTAATAAACTGCTTGCACCTAAAATTCCAAAGATTTTGGTGCAGCAGGGTGTTTCTTCGGCGCAGATATACTGACGTATATTAAGGCGAAAAACGCCGTGATGTGCCGAAAGATTTGAATTTTAGGCGTACGGGGTTCAATTCTTTTCGGCTATTAAAAAGAAACTGTGTTACTTGTAACGGTAGCACAGTTTCTTTTTGTTTTTCTTTCGCCTTTTTTCGCGGTGTTTTTTATTATCGGTAATATAGAATAAAAAGAAAAAACAGGAGGGATTAAAATGCCTGTAACAGTAAAAAACAAAAACGGCATAATGACTGCTTTTATAAAAGGGGAGATAGACCACCACACCGCTCCGGAGATACGGGAAAGTATTGATGATGCCTTTACAACCGTTGAGAATACAGAGCTTCTTGTGCTTGATTTTTCTGATGTAACATTTATGGACAGTTCGGGTGTTGGACTTGTAATGGGACGTTACCGCCTTGTAGCAGGGAAAGGCAAAAAATTAAAGGTGGACAACCTTTCAAAACGCGATTATGTGATTATGAAAATGTCAGGAATAGAAAAACTTGCTGAAATAAATCAAAGAAAAGAGGTTGCAAGATGAAAAAGATAAATGAATTAAAAATGGTTTTTGACAGTCGTTCTGTTAATGAGAGCTTTTCCCGTGTTGCAGTTTCTGCCTTTTCTTCACAGCTTGATATGACAGTGGAAGAATTGGGCGATATAAAAACTGTTGTAAGCGAAGCGGTTACTAATTGCATTGTTCACGCTTACAGAAATACAATCGGAAAAATTTACATAACCTGTTCAGTTTTTGAAGAGGGGGTAATACGCATTACCGTTCGTGATAAGGGGTGCGGTATTGAAGACGTGAATAAAGCCAGAGAACCCCTTTATACCAGCGTTGGCGGTGACCGTTCAGGCTTAGGTTTTTCCGTTATGGAAAGCTTTTCGGACAAGCTTCGCGTTCGTTCTAAAGTGGGTGTCGGAACGACCGTTACTATTGAAAAAATAATACGCGGTAAAACGAAATGACCCAAAGAGAAAAACGTATAAAAGATAATTTGGGTCTTGTCCATTCCTGCGCCAAAAGATTTAAAAATAGGGGCGTGGAATATGATGATTTGTTTCAGGCAGGTTGTGTTGGTCTTATTAAAGCCGCAGACGGTTTTGACGAAACTTTAGGCTATGTTTTTTCAACCTATGCCGTTCCTGCCATTCTCGGTGAAATGAAGCGAATTTTTCGTGATGGCGGTGCAGTAAAAGTAAGCCGTTCTTTAAAAGAACGTTCAAGAGAGGTCTGGGCAGAAAAAGAAAAACTTGAAAACGAAAAAGGTTATGAACCCACTTTGGCGGAAATTGCCGAAAAAGTGGGCTTGAGCGTATGCGAAACGAGTGAACTTCTGTTAGCATCCCAACCGGTAATTTCTCTGACCTCGGGAGATACGGAAAATGATGATAAGCAGTTTGATATTCCCATAGATAGTGAGGAAGAAAAAATCAACGAAAGGCTTACTCTTGATACTTGTATAAAAGAGCTTTCCGAAAGTGACAGGAAACTTATTGAACTGCGGTATTATATGTCTAAAACACAAACGGAGGTTGCAAGCAAATTAGGTATGTCGCAGGTTCAGGTTTCAAGAAGAGAAAAGAAAATTTTAAAAGAAATCAGAGAAAAAATGACAGTTTAGCTTAACATAACAAAAATATTGATATTCTCTTTTAAAAGAATGTTAAAAATGATAGTTCGAAAAATGTGAAATTCTCTTGAAAAAATAGGGGATTTAGTATAAAATATATTCGGTAAAAAATTAACAAACATAAAGGAGTAAAAAATCATGGGTCTTTTAAACAAGAAAACAGTTGATGATATCAACGCAAAAGGCAAAAAGGTACTTGTTCGTTGCGATTTTAACGTTCCGCTTAAAGACGGCGTAATCACAGACGAAAACCGTATCACAGCAGCTCTCCCCACAATCAAAAAACTTCTCGATGATGGTGCACAGGTTATCCTTTGCTCTCACCTCGGTAAAGTTAAAAACGGCCCCAATGAAAAAGAGAGCCTTGCTCCCGTAGCAAAAAGACTTTCCGAACTTCTCGCTAAAGATGTTGTTTTCGCAGCAGACGATGTAGTTGTTGGCGAAAATGCTAAAAAAGCAGTAGCAGAAATGAAAGATGGCGATGTTGTTCTTCTTCAGAACACTCGTTTCCGTCCCGAAGAAACAAAGAACGGCGAAGCATTCTCAAAAGAACTTGCTTCTCTTTGCGATATCTATGTAAACGATGCTTTCGGTGCTGCTCACAGAGCACACTGCTCAACAGTTGGTGTTGCTTCCTTCGTTGAAGAAGCTGCAGTTGGTTACCTTATGGGCAAAGAGCTCAAATACCTCGGCAACGCTGTTGAAGATCCCCAGAGACCTTTCGTTACAATTCTCGGCGGTGCAAAAGTTGCTGATAAACTCAACGTTATCGAAAACCTTCTTAACAAAGCAGATACACTCATCATCGGCGGCGGTATGGCTTACACATTTCTTGCAGCAAAGGGTTACAGCGTAGGGACATCTCTCCTTGATGAAACAAAGATTGACTACTGCAAAGATATGCTTGCAAAGGCAGCAGAAAAAGGCGTTCAGATTCTTCTTCCTGTTGACGTTACAATTGCAAAAGATTTCCCCAATCCCATTGATGCTGAAATTGAAGTTTCAGTTTGCGATGCAGACAAGATTCCCGCAGATATGATGGGTCTTGATATCGGTCCAAAAACAGCAGAGCTTTATGCAGAGGCAGTTAAATCTGCAAAAACAGTTGTTTGGAACGGACCTATGGGCGTTTTCGAAAACCCCATCCTTGCAAAAGGTACTATCGCAGTTGCTAAGTCTCTTGCAGAAACAGATGCAGTTACAATCATCGGTGGTGGCGACTCTGCAGCAGCAGTTAACACTCTTGGCTTCGGCGCAAAAATGAGTCACATCTCAACAGGTGGCGGCGCATCTCTTGAATTCCTCGAGGGTAAGGCACTTCCGGGTATAGAGGCTGTTAACGACAAATAATTAAATGCTTAAGTGAAAGGTATAAATTGATATGGATAAATCACTTCGTAAAGCAGTTATCGCAGGTAACTGGAAAATGAACAAAACTCCCGATGAAGCAAAAGCTATCATCAACGAAATGAAGCCCCTCGTTGCAGATGCTGATTGTGACGTAGTTCTCTGCGTTCCTTATATCGACATTTTCGCAGCACAGGAAGCAGCTGCAGGCTCCAACATCAAAATTGGTGCAGAAAACTGCCACTGGGCAGAAAGCGGTGCTTTCACAGGTGAAGTTTCAGCTCCCATGCTTAAAGCTATCGGTGTTGAATATGTTATTATCGGTCACTCCGAAAGAAGACAGTATTTCGGCGAAACAGACGAAACAGTTAATAAGAGAGTAAGAGCTGCTCTTGACAGCGGTCTTACAGTAATCCTTTGCGTTGGCGAGCTTCTCGACGAACGTAAAAAAGGCGTTACAATGGAAGTTGTTCGTTCGCAGACTAAAATCGCTCTTCAGGGCGTTTCTAACGAAGAGCTTGACAGAATCATTATCGCTTACGAACCCGTTTGGGCTATCGGTACAGGCGAAACTGCAACAGCAGAGCAGGCAAACGAAGTTAACCACGCTATCCGCGAGGTTCTCGGCGAAATCTATTGTCCTAAATGTGCAAGCCACGTAACAATTCAGTACGGCGGTTCAATGAATGCAGGTAATGCAGCAGAGCTTCTCCAGCAGGTTGATGTTGACGGCGGTCTTATCGGCGGTGCATCTCTTAAAGCAGCAGATTTCTCTGTAATCGTTAAAGCAGCAAGCGTTTAATTTAAAATAAAATCAGGGCAGGCTTTACCGTCTGCCCGAATTTTCTGTTAAGATAAAATTTAGGTTAAGATAAAATTTAAAAGGTGATATAAAATGTCTGAAAAAGTACTTCTCGTTGTAATGGACGGTGTGGGCTATTCAAAAACAGGTCTTGGTGACGCTGTTACTCTTGCTAACACACCCGTTCTTGACAAACTTCTCAAAGAATGCCCCAACGTTCGCTTAAAAGCTCACGGCTCAGCAGTAGGTCTTCCCTCTGATGACGATATGGGTAACAGCGAGGTTGGTCACAATGCTCTTGGTTGCGGTCAGGTTTATTCTCAGGGTGCAAAGCTTGTTAATGAATCTATCGAATCCGGCAAAATCTATGAATCAACTGCTTGGAAAGAAATTGCAGGTAACTGCGTTGAGAAAAACTCAACTCTTCACTTTATCGGTCTTCTTTCCGATGGTAATGTTCACTCAAATATTTCCCACCTTATTGCAATGCTCAAACAGGCAAAAGCAGAGGGTGTAAAGAGTGTTCGCGCTCACATTCTTCTTGACGGTCGTGATGTTCCTGCAACATCAGGTCTTGTTTACGTTGAAGAACTCGAAAATGCATTTAATGAGCTTAATGACGATGCTTTCTGCGGTAAAATCGCATCAGGCGGCGGAAGAATGGTTATCACAATGGACCGTTACGAAGCAAACTGGAATATGGTTAAGCTCGGTTGGGATACTCACGTTAAAGGTATCGGCAGACAGTTCGCAAATGCTACTGAAGCAATCGAAACATACCGCGCAGAGAACGACGGCGTTATCGACCAGGATTTACCTCCCTTTGTTATTGCTGAAAACGGTGAACCTGTTGGCGCAATCAAGGATGGTGATAGTGTTGTTCTCTTCAACTTCCGTGGCGACCGTGCAATTGAGCTTTCAATGGCTTTTGATAATGACGAGTTCACTGCGTTTGACAGAGGCGCAAAGCCCGATGTTTGCTATGCAGGTATGCTCCAGTATGATGGCGACCTTAAGCTTCCCGCTCGTTTCCTTGTTAACCCTCCCGAAATTAAAGACACTCTTTCAGAGCTTCTTGTTTCAAAGGGTATGAATCAGTTCGCAGTTTCCGAAACTCAGAAATACGGTCACGTAACATATTTCTGGAACGGTAACAAGAGCGACAAGTTCTCAGAAGAGCTTGAAACATATATGGAAATTCCTTCCGATAAGGTTTCCTTTGACGAAAGACCCTGGATGAAATCCGCAGAGGTTACAGATGCAGTTATCGAAGCAATGGAAAGCGGTAAATATGACTTCATCCGTTGCAACTATCCCAATGGTGATATGGTTGGTCACACAGGTAACCTTGATGCAACTATTACAGCTGTTGAGGCAGTTGATCTTGGTCTTGCAAGAGTTCTTAAAGCTGCAGATAAATGCGGTGTAACTGTTCTTATTACTGCTGACCACGGCAACGCTGACGAAATGCTTGAAAAGGATAAAAAGGGTAATGTTGCTCCCAGAACAGCACACTCTCTCAATGAAGTTCCTTTCATTGTTTACAGCAAAAATTCCTATGAGCTTAAAGACGGCGCATTCGGTCTTGCAAATGTTGCTCCCACAGTTGCAACAATTTTCGGTATCGAACCCTATGCTTCATGGGAAGAAACAATGATTAAATAATTATTTAGACGGTTGCTACGGCAACCGTCTTTTTTTATGGTATTGAGTTTTATAATTAACTGATGTATAATAAAAGTGGTTAAGGCGTTTCTTGTATAAGACTCGCCGATTACAAAATTGTCGTTTTCTTGTTTTGTGAAAGGGAGATAGAAATGGGATTGTTAAGTTTAGGATTGATTATAGTATTAATTGTAGTTGTTTTCGATAATCGCAAAAAAAGAAAAACTATTCAAAATACACCTGTAGAAATAGTAGAAGAGCCCAAAATCGAAGTAACAGAAAATCTGCCATATAAAAAGAAATTATTGCTTACAAAAAATGAGTGGGCTTTTTATAAAAGTTTGAAGCCTATTGCGGATGAGCTGGGTTACTCTGTTTTGGCAAAGATAAGAGTTGCAGATTTAGTTGAAGTAAATGTGAAAGAAAGCAAAGATTTTATGAAATATTTTAATAAAATTAATAAAAAACACGTAGACTTCATTCTTGCTAAACCCGAAAATTTGCAAATAGAACTATTAATAGAATTAGATGATAATTCTCACAATTCAGCACAAAAGCAAAGAGATGATTTTGTTGAAGCCTTGTATAAGCAAACAGGTTATAAGCTTTTAAGAGTGAAAGGTGCAGCAGATTTAAAAGAGAAGATAATGGAATGTACCAATAAAAATCAATCAGAGGAAGACCAATCAGGGGACGGTTCTGTGATTGAATCGTAAATCCCTTGTATATCAAGGCTTTTCGTCATTTTAAAATTTAAAATCAGGGGCGGTTTTTAGTACAAAAGCAACCCAATCATAGAATCGTCCCCTGATTTTTGCTCCCACAGTTGCAACAATCTTCGGTATCGAACCTTATGCTTCCTGGGAAGAATCAATGATTAAATAATTTTAACGGTTCAAAGGGTTTGTCCTTTGAACCGTTTTTAAATTGACAAAATTTAACAATAATGGTACTATAACTCCATAGGAGTTGATGTTGTGGAAAAAGCAAAAACAACAGTTGCATTCAGCAAAACTGATTCAATGTGCCTTAAAGGCTTAGCAATTGTTTTGTTGATGTGCATTCACTGCTTCGGCAGCAATAGTAGATTTGCAGGCTTCGAATTTAACTTTTGGCCTTTAAGTCAGGAATTGTTTGTTGACCTTGCGTACTACTGTAAAATCTGTGTTTCAATTTTTGCATTTATCAGTGGCTACGGAATGTACTTATCTGTAAAAAACAAAGTCAGCGATTTAAATGAAACTAACAAATGGGTGGTTTCTCGTATTTTTAAGATTTTGAGTGGCTTTTGGTTCCTTTTTATTGTTTTCTTTGTTTTCTTGTATTTCTTCAATGAGTTACCTCAGAAGAAATATTTTGGCGACGGTATGGTAAGAGGCTCGGTATATATGCTTCTTGACTTTTTCGGCGTTTCGGAGTTGTTTGGTACCCCTATGATGAATGGCTCATGGTGGTATATGAGCGCGGCTTTGATTTTTGTTGTTTTTATGCCCTTGCTTGTTCGTTGGACTGATAAATTGGGGTGGGCAAGCTTGTTAGCGGTTTTGGTTATATTCCCGAGAATTTTGTTTAACGGCAAGTATTTCGGTGCAACAAATGCTTTCAGTTTTATATTACCTGTATATTTCGGAGCCTTATTTGCAAAATTCGATGTTTTTGAAAAAATTGAAAGCTTTAAGCTGGTGAAAAACAAAATTCTGAATGAATGCTTGCTTTTTATCGGTGGCTTGGTAATTATATTTGCAAGTATTTATGTGTGGATCAGAATACCGAGTTCGAAGCTATGGGAATACCACTTTGGCATTGCACCGTTGTTCTTAATTGTTTTCTGCAATCGGTTTATTTTCAGGGAAGGCGGAAAATTACGAAAAGTAATAAATGCGGTTTTTGCATTCCTTGGCAAACACTCTATGAATATTTTTGTTCTTCATACATTTTACAGAGCGAATATTTTGAAAGATTTTCTCTTTAGTATGAAATATCCTGTTCTGACAATTCTTTCGCTTCTTCTAATTTCGTTGATTACTTCAATTGTTTCAGAATTTATCAAGAAAGTTATTAAATATAATAAATTGATGTCTTTATTGGAAAATAAAATACTTTCACTTTTTCCTGCGAAGCAATAAAATAATAAAAACCTTTTCTTTCTTTGAATGGTAAGAAAGAAAAGGTTTTTTGTTCATTTTTGATTTTTGATTAATTCGTATTCTCCGCTTTTGAGTATTCTTATTAAATCATCATTTGTTTTTATGGGTTCGTTTGTAATAATTCCGCCCAAGGCAACACCTGTTTCTCTGTGACAGTCGCTTCCGCTTGTTTTGACTTTTGCGTTTATTTCGTTTGCCCATTTAAGCGAATTGTCGTTTGCCTCTTTTGCTGCCTTACCGTTAAAAACTTCAACACCGTCAAGATATTTAGGCTTGGCTCTTGTTATAAACTGTCTGAATGGGTGCGCCTGAATAAAAATGCAACCTCTTTCTCTGAATAATCTGCTTGCTTTTTTTATATATAGAGGAAGCAAAAAGGGGAGTTCATAAAGCATCTCTTCCGTTACGCCGTAGATTAAATAATCATTAACGGTAGCATAAAACCTTAATTCAACACCAAGAAGGACAGAGAAATCCTCTGTTTCAAATTGCTTTGCTTTTCGGTAACCCTGTAAATAATGCTCAAGGGCTTTTTCCTTGTTGAAAAATTCATTCGGTTTAAATGTCATAGGGGAATAGTGATCTGTTATAACAATTCCCGAATAACCGGCATCTTTGTATTTTTTTACAAGCTCTTGGGCATCAAGCTGTCCGCAGACACTTGTGTTTTTAGTGTGGGCGTGTATTTCATATTTATATTCCATAATTACACCTTTAAAATAAACTTTCCTTTGCATTATACATTGTAATTTTTTAATTATCAATGCTTAATAATAAAAACACTTGAAAAAAGACAAAATTTAGTATATGCTATTAACATATTGATTTAAGGAGTAGATAAAATGACAGGAATACATTTTATTGATGCTATTTTAAGCATTTTGATAACTATCTGTATGCTTTTTACAGGCTTTATGGATGCAGGAGAAGCGACTTCAACGCCCCAGGTTGAGCTTGTAAGAGAAGATAAGCTTGTTTTTCTTGATGCTTTTAAATCAGGGCAAGGCGTGACAACCGATGGTAAATATTATTACACATCAGGTTCTCTTACCGCATTTGGTATGACAAGCATTACCAAATGGGACGCTGAAACTATGGAAATCCTTGTTAAAAATGATTCTCCCATTCCTCAGGAATATATTGATGACTACGGAAGTGACCACGTAGGCGGTATCAGCTACTATGACGGTAAAATCTATGCCGCAGTTGAAAACGAAGCAGAAGATTTCCCTCTTGTTATAACCTATGATGCCCGTACACTTCACATTGTTGATATTTTTGAATTACCTAATACAGACCTTCCCGACGGTATTCCGTGGTGCTGTGTTGACGGTGAAAACGGCTATCTCTATTGTTCACAGTTCAATGAAGTAAATGAGATTCTCGCTTTCGATCTTGAAACAATGGAGTTTTCACACGTAATTCCTTTGTCAGAGCAGGTTGTTCGTATTCAGGGCGGAGAGGTTTATGACGGAATTCTTTATCTCTCTTCCGATACTGCTGACAGCAACGATGATGTTATTCTCACAGTTGATGTTTCAAACGGTCAGGTTAAAGAGCTTTGCACCCGTTCTCTTCCTTCATTGGCAGGTAACGAAGCAGAAGGTGTAACAGTTTATCCCATGGCAGACGGTACATTTATCCACGTTCTCGACTACGACAAAACAGTCGGTGTTTATTTAAGACACTATAAATTAGCTGAGTAATATTTTTCAAAGCAGCACCGTTTAGGTGCTGCTTTTTGTTGCACAAAATAAGAGGTTGTTTTTGTGAATTAATACTATTTACTAATAATTAAGTATATTTTACAATTATATTAGTGTAGTATAAAAACAATGTTTGTATGTATCTCAAGGAGGTATTGCTATGAAAAAAGCATTATCGTTAGTTTTGTCATTTGTTTTAGTTATAGGTGTTATATGGAATGTTTCTTTGTCTGTGAATGCTGCAGGCATTGATGATTTGACTTTTACTTTAAGTAGTGATGGTACATATTATCATATTTCCGGTTGTAATACATTTGCAGAAGGGGATTTGGTTATACCTGAGGAGTATAAAGATTTACCTGTGAAGTGTATAGATGATTCTGCGTTTAATGGCTGTGTTGGTCTCACATCATTAACTATCCCTGATAGTGTTACAAGTATAGGCAAAAGAGCCGTGTATGGTTGTACCGGTCTGATATCTGTCATAATGGGTAACGGCGTGAAAAATATTGGAGAAGATGCATTTGATAATAGCTATTACCTTTCTAATTTGTATATAACTGATATTGCTGCATGGTGTGCCTTGGAGTTTGAAAACTGGCAATCCAATCCGTTGTATTATGCAGACAATTTATATTTAAATAATGAATTAGTTAAAGATTTAGTAATTCCCGAAGGCGTAACAGATATTCCTCAAGCTGCTTTTCGTAATTGCAAAAGTATTAGGTCTGTTGTTATTCCGGGTACTGTGAAAAGTATTGGTGTAGTTGCTTTTGAAAATTGTGATAGCCTTCTTTTTGCTACAATTGGTGATGGTGTAACTAGCATAGGTTATAGGGCTTTTGCTATTTGTAATGTCCTTAATACTATTGTTATTCCTGATAGTGTAACAACTATTGAGGATTATGCCTTTTATGCTTGCCGGACCCTCAAATCTGTTTCAATGGGTAAAGGGCTGAAAAGCGTAGGAAATCGTGTTTTTGATGAGTGTGGCAGTATTGAAGGTGTGTATATTACTGATAATGAAACATACTCAGATATAGAATTCGGCGATCACGGGTGGCCAAATCCAGTGCCACTTGCAGTATATGTATGTTCTGATGAGAAAAATGTTGGGAATTTAGTGATTCCTGAAGGGATAGCAACAATCCCTATTTGGGCATATTATAATTGGGATCACATTACGTCGGTGGAAATTCATAATGGTTTAAAAAGTATTCAAAAAGGTGCATTCGAGAATTGTAACGGTATTGAATCAATTGTTATTCCTGATAGCGTAACAACAATTGATGAGTCAGCGTTTTTAGATTGCAACAATCTTAAAGATGTATATTATACAGGTACGGAAGAAGAATGGAAAGCTATTTCTATAGCTGTAAATAATGGACCACTACTCAATGCGAGAATTCATTACAATTATTGTGAACATGATTTTTCTACACCAGTATATATTGCACCACCATGTACCCAAAAGGGTTATACAATATATGAATGTCATTGCGGTGCATCGCGTCTTGCGGATTTTATTGATGTAACGGGTCATATAGATTCTGACAGTGATGGACTTTGCGACCAATGCAACAAGAACCTCGGTGTTTCTGTCACAGATCCGCCGGAATCCAATATAACAGGTGTGTTATCAATATTTAATATAATGGTTGAGTGGCTTAAGCAATTACTTAATTCATTTGATTTTTTAGGTGTTTAAAAATAAGCAAGCAGTAGGCAAAACCTACTGCTTGGCTTTTTGTATTTACTAAAGATTATATTATTTTTTATCAGATGCGATAAACGGTTAAGTAAGAAGATGTATTAAACATTAAATCTGAAGAGAACAATATCTCCGTCCTGCATTACGTATTCCTTACCCTCGGAACGAACAAGACCTTTTTCCTTTGCAACAGCCATTGAGCCACATTCCATAAGCACGTCAAAGGAAACAACCTCTGCACGAATGAAGCCTCTTTCGAAGTCAGAGTGGATTTTACCTGCTGCCTGAGGAGCTTTTGTACCTTTTTTGATTGTCCAGGCTCTAACCTCGGGTTGGCCTGCGGTAAGGTAGCTCATAAGACCGAGAAGGTCGTAGCTTCGTTCAATAAGTAAATCAAGACCGCCGGTTGAAACACCGAGTTCACTAAGGAACATTTCCTTTTCTTCAGGGTCAAGCTCTGCAATCTGTGCTTCAAGCTCTGCGCAAATGGGGAGAACCTGACTGCCTTCCTCTTCTGCAAGAGCTTTAACTGCATTGTAACGAGCATTTGAATCGATTTTTGAAGCGAAATCCTCTTCGCTCATATTACAAGCATAAATAACGGGCTTTGATGTAAGTAGAGCAACAGAATCAAGGATTTCCTTTTCATCGTCTGTAAGGTCTACCGCTCTTGCGCATATACCGTTGTCAAGAGCCTCTCTTACTTTTTCGAGAATTGAAAGCTCTGCGGCAAGAGTTTTGTCGCCCTTCATAGCTTTTGTTGTTCTGTCAATTCTTCTTTGGAGAATTTCAGCATCGGAGAGGATAAGCTCAAGGTTAATTGTTTCAATATCTCTCTGAGGGTCAACGGAGCCGTCAACGTGCATAATGTCGTCATTGTCAAAGCAACGAACAACGTGAATGATAGCATCAACCTCGCGAATGTGGGAAAGGAATTTGTTTCCCAGACCTTCACCCTTTGATGCGCCTTTAACAAGACCTGCAATATCAACAAATTCAATTGTTGCGGGAGTAACTTTTACAGGGTTATACATTTCGCAGAGAGCATCAAGACGCTTGTCGGGAACTGCAACAACGCCCACATTGGGTTCAATTGTGCAGAAAGCATAGTTTGCCGCTTGTGCACCTGCATTTGTAAGTGCGTTAAAAAGTGTGCTTTTTCCTACGTTGGGAAGACCAACAATACCGAGTTTCATTTAACTACATCCTTTGTAATTCTATAAATTATCGCAAAATATTTTAACACATTATCAAGTGTATTTCAATATTTTACTAATAAATATTATTTTTGAATAGCGAGGAAATCAGCACCAATAATAATTTCGAGGTGGTATTTTGGATTTCAGAACGGACCTTGCTCTTGAACGCAGGGAAATGATTAAGGAAGATATTGAGGGTGTTGAGGTTTCAAAATCGGAAAATGAGGAATGCAAAACAACGGTTATTGAAATAAAAACAGAAAGTGCGGCAAAGCGTTTGGGGAAAGGTGTCGGGAAATATATAACTCTCGAAATGAATGCCTTTTCCAATGAAGCGGCAGTAAGTGACGGAAGGCTCAATGCTCTTATTGACAGCATAAAAGAGCTTTTACCAAAAGGGGACGGAACAGTTCTTGTAGCGGGGGTGGGAAATGGTGATATAACATCAGATGCCCTCGGTCCTATGACCGCTTCCAATGTTTTTGCAACAAGGCATTTAAATGATGAGCTTCAACGTGCTGCAGGCTTTTCGCAAAAGCTGCGTCCTGTTGCCGCCGTTTCTGCAGGGGTTTTAGGCAAAACGGGAATTGAATCAAGCGAATATATAAAATGTATCTGTGAAGCTGTTAAGCCTCAATGCGTGTTGACAATTGATGCGCTTGCGGCAGGCAGTGTAGAAAGACTCGGTACAACAGTTCAGATGTCCGATACGGGTATCGCGCCGGGTTCAGGCATTGGTAACACCCGAAAGAGAATAGATGAAAGCTATATAGGTGTTCCTGTAATTGCTATTGGTGTGCCGACTGTTGTAGATGCGGTGTCCTTGTCTTCTGAGCTTTCGGGAGTTTCGCCCGAAAAGCTTGACAAAACAAAGTTAGGATATAATGCAGGAATGATAGTTGCGCCCAAAGATATAGATTTGCTTGTAAAAAACGCATCCTATCTTTTGGCACTTTCAATAAACTGTGCTTTGCAACCAACACTAACACCGAAAGAGCTGTACGGGCTTATGTAATAATAGCAAAACTACTCTCATATTTTATATTTGGGAGGTGTTTTGTTGAAGCGCAGAACTTATTTTCTTCATAACTTTATTTGTGTGCTGGTTTGCGGTTGCCTTGTTTTTTCAACGTTGTACGGCGGTGATTTTATAAGTGGTGAGATTGTTGGCGCTATATCTCAAGTTTTTTCGCTGAAAAACGATTTTCAAAGTGCTGATTTAAGTCTAAACAACGCTTTTAATAACCAAAGCGATGAAACATTCTCTCCTTTGGGCTTTGGCGGAGGTGGCTATAATGCGGTGTCTTCAACACAGACTCCCTCTGATATTTTAAAACTAATGGAAGAGGCAGAAGAACTATATAAAAGCTTTGAAAAAAGCGGCGAAATTAAAGAGCAACAATTCGGAACAAGCTCTACTACAACTACTTTCGGCGTTGTAGATGTAAATAATAAAACAGACAAAAGTATAAATATAAAAAGCCTTTTGAATAGTTCACCGAAATATAAGACCGTTACAAAGGAAGAACCCTATATTTTGATTTACCATACTCATACAACCGAGGGGTACGAGCTTCTTGACAAGGGGTGGTATTCCGATGATTATAATTCGAGAACAAAGGATTCGCGGAAAAATATGGTGCGAGTAGGGGAGGAATTGGCAAAAGAGCTTCAAGAGGCAGGGTATAAGGTGATACACGATAAAACTATATATGACAATAGTTATAACGGTGCTTACAGCCGTTCTCTTGTAACTGTTGAAAAATATTTGAAAGAATATCCGTCAATCGTGTTGACACTTGATGTTCACCGTGATGCTATTCATTACAGTGACGGAACAAAGTGCAAGCCTACCGCGGTGATTAACGGAAAAAAAGCCACACAGGTTATGATAATAACAGGGTGCGAGGGTGACGGAGTAGAGGATTTTCCCCAATGGAAAGACAATTTAACCTTTGCCTTACATCTTCAAAAAACTGTGGAAGAAACCTATGAGGGTCTTATGCGACCGATTTTCTTTTGCAACAGAAAATATAATATGAATGTTACACCCTGCTCTCTTTTGCTGGAATTCGGTACGGATGCGAATACTTTAGAAGAGGCGGTGTATTCCGCGTCTCTTGTGGGAGAGCGTATAGCAAAAATGTTAGACAAGGAGTTGAAAAAATGAAAGAATTTAATAAGCTTTTTAATCTTTTTACAGTGCTTGCAATTCTTATAATGCTATTGACAACTGTTGTTGCGGCAAGCGTTACGGTAATCAAAAAGGGTAAGAGCAACTTGTATTCGGTAAATGCAACAAGAAACGTTGATGTTATTAGTGAATATTGCATTAACTGATTTGAAATTGTAAGAATTTTTTGTAAAAATATTAAAATTCTATTGAAAAAGGTATCGTTTTATTGTAGAATATTAGCAAATATAACTATTGTTTATTATACTAAGCGGTAGTTTAATTTTATAGGAGATGAAACATTTGTCAGTAAAACTCAACACACGCTATCTTGAGGGCTTTGTTAATGAAAACGATGTCCAAGGTATCGCTCCCGAGGTAACGGCTGCGGTTGAACTTCTTAACTCCCGCACAGGCGCAGGAAATGACTTTCTCGGTTGGGTAGATTTACCCGTCGATTACGATAAAGAAGAGTTCACACGTATTAAAAAAGCCGCAGAGAAAATCCGTAGCGACAGCGATGTTCTCGTTGTTATCGGTATCGGAGGTTCTTATTTAGGTGCCAGAGCGGCTATCGAATTTTGCAAATCCCAAAACCGTAACTTACTTGAAAAGCCTCAAATCATTTTCGCAGGAAATACTCTTTCCTCTTCAGCACTTGCAGAAGCAATTGCTCTTTGCGATGGTAAGGATTTTTCAGTAAATGTTATTTCAAAATCGGGTACTACAACAGAACCCACAATCGCATTCAGAGTATTTAAAGAAATGCTTGAAAAGAAATACGGCAAAGAAGAAGCCGCAAAAAGAATTTATGCCACAACTGATAAAGCGAGAGGAACTCTTAAAGAGCTTTCCGACCGCGAGGGCTACGAAACATTCGTTATTCCTGATGATGTTGGCGGCAGATATTCTGTTCTCACAGCAGTTGGTCTTCTTCCCATTGCAGTTGCAGGGATTGATATTGATTCTATGATGCAAGGCGCTGCAGATGCCCGCAAAAAATTCGCAGAAGGCGATGTTTATACAAACGATTGCTATAAATATGCTGCAATGAGAAACATCCTTTACCGTAAAGGTAAATCCGTGGAAATGATGATTTCCTATGAACCGGATTACACAATGATGAACGAATGGTTCAAACAGCTTTACGGTGAAAGCGAAGGTAAAGACGGAAAAGGTCTTTATCCTTCATCCGCAGTCTTTTCAACAGACCTTCATTCTCTCGGTCAGTATGTTCAAGAGGGTGAGAGGGTAATGTTTGAAACGGTTGTTACCTTTGATAAACCAAAGCAAGAGCTTATTATTGGTCTTGACCCCGAAAATGGTGATGGATTTAATTTCGTTGCAGGAAAATCTGTTGACTATGTTAACAAGAAAGCCTTCCTCGGTACAATCCTTGCCCATACCGACGGTAAAGTTCCCAATATGGTTCTTGAGGTTTCTGAAATGAACGAATACGATTTCGGTTATCTCGTTTATTTCCTTGAAAAAGCTTGTGCAGTATCGGGTTACATTCTCGGAATTAATCCTTTCGACCAACCCGGTGTTGAAAGCTATAAGAAAAACATGTTCGCTCTTCTGGGTAAACCCGGTTATGAGGAACACAAGAAAGCTCTTGAAGCGAGACTTTCTTAATCTGCAGGAATATTCCTGCTACATAAAATAAATTTGTAAAAGTCGCCATTTGGCGAGATTATAAACAACGGAGGTAAATCATTATGATTAAACTTATTATAGGCAACAAAGGTACCGGAAAGACAAAAAGACTCATCTCTCTCATTAACGAAGCAGTTGAGAATTCAAACGGAACAGTAGTTTGCATTGAAAAATCTCCCTTACTTACTTATGAAGTAACTCACAAAGCAAGACTTATCGAGACCGAGAGATTCGGTGTTGAAGGTTGCGATGCTTTCTATGGTATGGTTTGCGGTGTTATCGCTCAGGACCACGATATTACAGAAATTTTTGTTGACGCTACATTCAAAATTGTTGGCAGAGATTACGATGCTTTTGCTGCTCTTATTAATAAGCTCAGCAAGGTTTCTGCGGAAAACGAAGTTGATATTGTTTTCACAGTTTCCGAGGACGAAGCAAAACTTCCTGCTGCTCTCTTTGAGAATGCACAGAAAATCTAATAAGATTTTTAATCCCCTCTGCAAAAGAGGGGATTTTTTTGACTTTTCTTATTGACAAAATACGATTTAGATAATATAATACTTGGGTATGTTGAGAGGTATAGTATATGATTATCGAACTTGAATCAGTTTTTAATACCGACGGGTTAAAGGTTCCCTTTGATTATGAGCTTTCCTTAACCGGAATTGAGGTATCAGGGTTTAATCCCGTAACCGAGCCTGTAAGGGTTTTGGGTTGTGTTGAAAACAAAGCAGGTATCGTTAACCTCAAGGCGAGTGCCGTGCTTAAATACGAAGCACCTTGCGATCGTTGCGCGGAGAATGTAATTTCGCAGTTCTCATTCCCTGTTGAGCATACTCTCGTTGTTACCCTCGAAAGTGGCGATAATGACGATTTCCTCGAGGTGCCCAATATGCGACTTAACCTTGACGAGCTTGTTGAGGAAGATGTTAATCTCGCTCTTCCCACAAAATACCTTTGCAACGATAATTGTAAAGGACTTTGCCCCACTTGCGGCAAAAACCTTAACAAATACCAATGTGACTGTAAAGCCCCAATCGATCCGCGAATGGCAGTGCTTTTACAGCTTTTGGACGACTAAGTTATTAATTATTTAAAATCTTATAGGAGGTAGTACTAATGGCAGTACCTAAGAGAAGAGTTTCTAAAGCAAGACGTGACAAAAGAAGATCCAACGTTTGGAAAATGGACGCAGCAGCACTTGTAAAGTGCCCCAAATGCGGTGAGTTCAAAAGACCTCACAGACTTTGCACAGCATGTGGCTACTACAACGGCAAACAGGTTATCGAAGTAGCAGAATAATCTGTAATAGTACGTATTTCTGATTTCAAGGGCGGTGGGAAAATTCTCCCCGCCCTATTGGACTGTAATAATCAAAATGTAAAAAAGGGGGGAGAGAATGTCTGTTATTATTGAAAAGGTTTGTCCCGATTCATATGGCGAAAAAGCAGGTCTTTCAGCAGGGGACGAGCTCCTGAAAATAAACGGTAATGAAATTTATGACGTTCTCGACTACCGCTTTTATATTCAAAGCCGTAAGCTTAAACTTGAGGTTTTAAGAAACGGAGAAACCATTGTTACAAATATTCGAAAAAGTGACGAGTTCAAAGATATAGGTCTTGAATTCAAGACATATCTTATGGACAAGCAGCATTCCTGCAAAAATAAATGTGTTTTTTGCTTTGTTGACCAGATGCCTAAAGGTATGAGAGAAACCCTTTATTTTAAGGACGACGATTCAAGAATGTCCTTTCTTTTCGGTAACTATATAACATTGACGGGACTTTGTGAAAGAGAAGTGCAACGAATTATTGATATGCATATTTCACCAATCAATATTTCTGTTCACACAATGAACCCCAAGCTTCGTGTTGAAATGATGAAAAATCGTTTCGCCGGAGAAAGTCTTAAAATTCTTGATAGATTTTCAGAGAACAATATTGATATGAACACTCAGCTTGTTCTTTGCCCTGGTATAAACGATGGTGATGAGCTACGCTTTTCTCTTGAAGAGCTTTCAAAGCTTTCTCCAGCGGTTAAAAGTATAGCTGCAGTTCCTGTAGGGCTGACGAAGCATCGTGATGGTCTTTATCCTTTAAGAACTTATACAAAGGAAGAAGCAGAGAATGTAATCAATATAATTGATGAATTCAATGCCCATTATTCCTACTATAACGGCGGGAAAAATCTTGCTTATGCTTCTGACGAATTTTATCTCATTGCAGAGCGTGAGCTTCCCGAGGTGGATTATTACGGCGAGTTTTCCCAGCTTGACAACGGAGTTGGTATGTGCGCTCTTTTAAAAGATGAGTTTTTAACTGCTTTAGAAGAAACTGAAAAAAGAACAGTAAACAGAAATGTAACTGTTGCCACAGGCTATGCGGCGTATAAACTGATTTCTAACCTTTGTAAAAAAGCCGAAGAAAAGTTCCCGGGCTTAAAAATTAATGTGATAAAAATAAAAAACGACTTTTTCGGTGATACTGTTACCGTAGCAGGTCTTATAACGGGTGAGGATTTCAAAACCCAGTTAAAAGATCTGGATTTAGGTGACGAGCTTTTAATTCCCCGAGTTTCTTTGAGAAATGAGGGCGATAAGTTCCTTGATGATGTTACAATTGAGGAGCTTTCCGACGAATTAAAGGTTAAAGTTACACCCGTTGAAAACGATGGTGCAGTATTTCTAAATATATTATTAAACGGAGGTGCAAAATAATGGCAAGACCGGTTGTTGCTATTGTTGGCAGACCCAATGTAGGTAAATCAACACTTTTTAATAAGCTTACAGGCACTCGCCTTGCAATTGTTGATAATACTCCCGGTGTTACCCGTGACCGCCTTTTTGGCGATTGCGAGTGGTTGGGGCACAATATGCTTCTTGTTGACACCGGCGGTATTGAACCTTATTCAAACGATATTATTTTATCTCAAATGCGCCGTCAGGCACAGCTTGCTATTGACAGCGCCAATGTAATAATTTTTGTTACCGATGTTCGCGACGGTGTTGTGGCAACAGACGAAGAGGTTGCAACTATGCTTCAGAAAAGCGGAAAACCTATCGTTCTTGCAGTTAATAAATGCGATGGTTTAGGTGCACCACCTCCCGAGCTTTATGAGTTCTATAATCTCGGCCTCGGTGACCCGTTCCCCGTATCTTCTGTTCACGGTCACGGAACAGGCGACCTTCTTGACGAGGTTTTGAAGCATCTTCCCGAAGAATATCTTACAGAAGATAATGACGAGGACGACTATATTAAGGTTGCAGTTATCGGTAAACCTAATGTTGGTAAATCCTCACTTGTTAATAAGATTATCGGCGAGGAAAGAATGATTGTTTCCAATATCGCAGGAACAACCCGCGATGCAACCGATAGCTTTGTTGAAAATGAACACGGTAAATTTATGTTCATTGATACCGCAGGTCTTCGCCGTAAATCAAAAATCGACGATGCAGTTGAAAAATACAGCGTTTTAAGAACAGATATGGCGGTAGAAAGAGCCAATGTCTGCGTTATTATGATAGATGCCCTTGAAGGCTTCACAGAGCAGGACAGCAAGGTTGCAGGTCGCGCTTTGGAGCAGGGTAAGGGTTGCATTATTGCGGTAAATAAATGGGATGCCTATGCAAAAGACGGCAAGACAATGGATTCTTACCGCAAGCAGTTAATGAAAGATTTTTCATTTATGTCCTTTGCACCTATCATTTTCATTTCTGCAAAAACAGGTCAGCGTGTTGACAGACTTTATGAGCTCATTAAATTCGTTGATACCCAGAATGCAATGAGAATTAAAACAGGTCAGCTCAACGAAATTCTTGCGGCGGCAACTCTTCGAGTTCAGCCACCAACAGATAAAGGCAAACGCCTTAAAATTTATTATATGACACAAGCCTCAACAAGACCCCCAACATTCGTTTGCTTTGTTAACAGTGCAGAGCTTTTCCATTATAGTTATCAGCGTTATCTTGAAAATCAGATTCGTGAGGTTTACGGTCTTGAGGGTACACCTGTCAGATTCGTAATACGCGAGCGTGACGATAAAAGTAAGCACTAAAATATAATAAAAACACCAAAAATTACAAAAAACTGCCCGAAAGTTACATTCGGGCAGTTTTTTTATGTCTTTGAGCTACAATATAGTCAAGAAAAGCGGAATGCTAAAAAACTTGCAGAATAAGGGTGCAACAAATTGTAGCAAAACTGTTTTTCTGAAAAGTAATGACATTTTTTTATTAAAGTGTTTATATGGTTATAGAGGTGATGAAAATGACTAAAATTTCAAAAAACATCAAACGCTTACGAATGCTACAGAATATGAGTCAGGAGGAGCTGGCACAAAAGCTCTTCGTTTCTCGTCAGGCAGTTTCATCCTGGGAAAACAACAGAACTCAACCTGATTTGGATATGATTCAAAAAATCGCTGAGCTTTTCGGTGTTGAGGTTGAGGAACTGCTTTACGGAGAAAAACGCAACACTCAATTAGAAGAGAGCGTCAGAACAAGTAAAACCTTGTTTATGGTTTTCTCAATTTTAGGCTCGTTGTTCGTTGGTGCAGGCGTAATAATTCTTATGGTTGCCCTTTGGGACAAATTCCCCAATATTATAAAAGCATCAGTTTCCTTTGTTCCCTTGCTTTTAGGTCAGGGTGCAGCAATTTATACCTATAAGAAAAAGTTCGATAATATTGCCTGGCGAGAGGGCGCATCAATTCTCTGGTCAGCAGGTGTTACCGCAACCGTCGGACTTCTCAGTATGGTTTTAGAACTTCATTTAGGCGCTTTGATATGCTTACTTATTGACGCAATTTTAATTCTTCCCATATTGTGCTTCTTCAAGGTTGCTTCACCCTTGGTATTCTACTACGGCTTTTCAATTGCAGGTTCAATAGGTGTTGTTGAATATACAAGAAATGAAATTTTGTCAACTATTTTAATGATTGTTTTAGTTGGAGCAGGTTTACTTTTCGCATTCTTCAACAGAAAGAATTTACCTGATGCAAGATATGAATATTCCTCTTGGATTTCAGTTTTAGCATCCTGTGCTATGGTAATTGCAATAAGCTTGTTTATTCTTGATTGGGGTTATTTCTCCTTACCTTTAGCACTTGCAGTTTGCATTTACGCATTAAATAAGCATGATGGTTGGTCAATGCCATTCTACCCGATTGGTATTTTAGGAACAGCATTAGCTTCAATAGCATCATCTTATTTCCATCTTATGGATGATGTCATTTATTCATACAGCGATATCACCCCTTGGTTAAACTTAATTAAACCCGAAAGCTTTGTAACTATAATCTTAACAGTTGCAACTCTTGCAATTGGCTTTATCATCGGTGAAAAATCCCTTGATAAAAACAAATATCAGTCAATTTTCTGTTATCTTGGTGGTGCAGGTGCGGTAATTGCTTTATTCAGCTCGGCATTTGAATCAGTAGAGTGGATAGGGCTTGTTCTTTTCGCAATAACATTCGCACAAGGTCTTGTGATGCTTATTAAAGGTGCAAATGAAAAGAACTACTTTGCACTTAACGTTGGTCTTGTAATGCTCCTTGTTTTGATGTTCTTCGTATTGTCGGCATTTGATTGGAATATGGTAACAGTTGGTCTTATGTTCTTAATCAGCGGTTGCTCACTTTTCGGTGCAAACTTCTATATTTCAAAGAAAATCAAAAAAGAACAGCTTGAATTAGATAAGGCGGTGGAAGATGATGAAAAATAAAAAAGGAACAATAATTCTTTCAATAATACTTGCAGTTCAGTTTATAATTCCTTTAAGCGTATGGGGCTACGAAACCTATAAGAATAAGGAATTGGAAGAAAAAGGGAAGGAAGTAAAACTGATTGTTGATTCCGTGTTCTGTGATCATCGTGGCATTATATTCAGAAACAATGCTTTGGAAGACCTTATTCATACGAGAAATATGCACTATATTGTTTTCGAAAATAACGAAAATGGATTTTACACACCTACTGAAATTTCAGGCTTACCTGCAAATGATTTGTATATAAGTGCAAGCAGATTGTATAGTTGGTATAGTGAGGATTGGGGCTTTAAGTACGAAAGCAAAGGAATAAACTTGTATGAAGATTATGGTTATGTTGAATTGTATGACCGGGAAATAGAACAAGCAAATATAAAACACGGCTTTTGTGAAGGGTCCGAAACAGAAGCTTATGCAGTTTTTAAGATTTATAAAAACAGATTTAAAGTAGTAAATGTTTATGTTGACGGAATGCCTGTTGATACCGTTATTGAAAAGTACAACAATAATGAATTTGATGTTTCTCGCTATGAACATTACCACAGCTACGATTGGGATAAGGATTACGAGATTTATTATGACTATGAAATGGAGGATTATTATAAAGAATATTATGATGAGGAATTAGATAAATATATAACGGAACCTGTTACGGCATAAAACAACACCCCGAGCCAATTGGTTCGGGGTGTTGTTTTTTAAAATTCAATTTCTATGCAGTTTTCTCCAACTCCGGTTTTGAATTCAATATCGTAACCGATATTACCGGGAAGCTCAATTATTTTATATTTACCGTCGCATTTGATTTCTTTAGGCTTGCGGTCAACATAAACAACTGTCGGAACCTTGAATTTTTCTGTCTGGTTGTATTTTAATTTGAATTCGCCGTTATCGTGGTCATATTTATAGGAGATGATTTCGCCTGTAACTGCTTTTGGACGAGGACGGGTAAATACTTTCATAAAGTCCTGTTTAAAAATATCATCGAAATAGCACCAATAGGTGTTGCTCCATTTGTATGAGTCAAATTTGTCCTGCAAGAATCTGATGTGAGGATACCAACCGTCACCTTCAGCACAAGAACCCCATTCACCAACAAGGCAGGGAATGCCAAGTCTCAACTGTGTGTTTCTGTGTTCATCAAAAATCATACCAACGCGGGAGTTGTTGGCGTATTTATATGCAGGAGTATCAACCATAAGGTCATAAGCATGGGGGGCAAATACTTGCTGGGGTTCATTTTTACCGTTGACGGTAATCGGAAGATTGCAGCAGGGAATACCCATATTGGAATAATAATTGTTTTCCATAAACATTATGCCCTTGTCCGTAACTTCTCTGACTGCAGTTGACATTTTGGAAAGAAATGGTGAGTAACGCTCAATATCGAATTTTTCAACAATTCTGTTGCAGGATTTGCTCATTTCCTTGAAAACTTCGCCCGGGAATTGGTCAAGTGCTTTTGGCTTTTCATCGCTGAAAAGACCAATCTTTGCCATTTCAAGAAGATTAACTCTTTTATCTGTAATAGCAGTTTTTGCAACACCTGTTACGATTTTTCTGAAGATTTTACCACCGTCTTTGCCGGGGTGGGGCTCATTGAAGAAATCAAAGCCGAAAAGTGCGGGTTTATCTTTAACTGCATTTGCAAGGTTTTTCCACATATCTGCATAATAATCCTGCAAACCCTTGCGGTTATATTGGACGTTATCCCAGAAATTGTCAAAGGCTCTGAAACAAGCGTTGCCGTAGAAATAAGGCTCTGCCCAGACTGCAATTTGCTTTCTGGGTGTATATTTATCGGTTAATGTAGCCCAACGGGGAGCACCATCACCATAGCAGTATGGAGAATAAACATCCTGATGACAGTCAAGATAAGCATAAATGCCGTATTCTGCGCATTTATCGAGGAATTCGCAAAGGTCGTCAATAAGCTCTTGGTTGTAATTGCCCGGTGTTGGCTCCATAGCGCCCCAGGTAAAGCCTAAACGGATTATGTCATAACCTCTTGCGCGGAATTCTTCAAAAGGAAATTTATCGGCTTTATAGCCGTAGCCTTTGTTGTTTCTGTCGAAATCCTTTTTGTCAACAACATTCATACCGCTGAAAATTCTTTCTCTGCCGTATTCATCAAGAAATCTCATTCCTGAAACTTTAATTTGATCCATTGTGTATTCCTCCTTTAATTAAATTGATTGTATTTTATAAAGTTTTGATTTCTGCACAAAGGGGAGCAGATGTTGTTTTCCAGAAGCTGCCTGCGTAGATTTTTACTTCGTATTCTGTATCGGGGTTCAAATCTGTGTATGCAATTTCAAGATATTCGGGCATATTGTAGAAATAATATTCCGACCACATACCTGTCTGCTTAACGATTGTATTGGTTGCTTTTTCAATAACAACAACCTTGTAATCGTTAACATAGTCTTCGTCGATTTTTGCCTGAGGGAATTTAAGTCTGAAGCCGTCATCATCAAGGTCATCGAATTCGATTTTCGCATCCTCTGCGAAATAGGGTGTAACTGCAGTTTTGAAGCGGATGTCATCGGTATATTTGAAGCTTTCGGGGTTCCAGGGCTCATCAATTTCCCAAACATAAGGGAAGAAATTGTCTGTGAAAATATCGTAGGGGTAAATTCTTACTTTGCCGTCCTTATCTGCTTCAACAATAAGGAACTGAGCAAAATCTGCCTTCTTGGGAGGAACTGTGCCGTAATATTTATCAAATTCGTCAAGCTCGGTGTAAGAAAGTGAGCCTGTGCCGAGAGATGTAAAATGCTTTTGGTGAATTGAACGGGGACTATTAATGGGAGCGTGGGAGTGACCGGAGAAGTTAATCATCTGAGGGTAGTCCATATATGTAGCATAAAGCTCATCTTCACCCCAGAGCATACTGCCGTAAACTGTGTCTGTAATATGGGGATGCTGGAAAACGAAAATAGGCTTCTTGGGGTCAGCTTCTCTTGCCTTTTTAAGCTCTTTTGCCATATATGCGATTTTTTCGCCGTTAAAGTTTGTTCCGTGGGAACAAGTAAGGCTGATAAAGTGGAAGCCGTTAATAACTCTGTGCTCGTCAACGGGTAAATTGAACACTCTTGCAAATTTTTCGTGTGCTGCCTCAACGCCTTCACTGTGGTACTCGTGGCTTGCCATTGTAAGAGCGTATTGGGTTTCGGGTTTAAGGTTTTTTTCAACAATTTCCTTAAATTTTCTCATCTGAGCTTCTGTTCCGCTGTTTGCAAAGTCACCAACGGAATAAAAAGCATCAAGCTTTTTATAGCTTTCGCTTTCTTCACAAAGCTGATAAACTCTTTTTATAGCTTTTTCAAGTCGTTCTTCTTCAATACATTTTTCGTCTTTAATGTGAACATCGCTTGTAACCATAAATCTGAGCACGGGTTTAAAATCTTTTTGAAGCATACTAACTCCTCCTAAAACGGTACAAAATATACATATTAATTTTAACATTTGTAACTGCTTAATTCAATTGTAAAAACAAACAATTAGATGTAATAAAATATGTGAAAAAGTTTCATAATTATATTTATTTTTATTTAAAGTTATGATATAATATAAAAGAATTCAAAGTGAAGGAGTAATAAAAATGACAATTAATAAAGATACAATAATCGGTTCAATTCTTGATGTAGCTCCCGATACAGCACCTTTCTTTCTTGAAATGGGTATGCATTGCCTAGGTTGTCCTGCATCCCGCGGTGAAACTGTTGAACAGGCTTGCATGGTTCACGGTGTAGATGCTGACGAGCTTATTGCAAAAATCAACGCATTTTTGGAGAATAAATGATTATTAATTTATCTGAAAGGCTCTCTGCCGCCGCTTCTCTTATAAAAGGCGGCGGCATTGTTGCCGATATTGGTACGGACCACGGCTATTTGCCTATTTATTTAATTCAATCGGGAAAAATAAAAGGTGCAATTGCGGCAGATATCGGTAAAAAGCCTTTAGAAAATGCCGCTAAATCTGTTGCACAGTATGAATTAACAGATAAAATATTTTTACGCATTTCAGACGGTCTTAATTCATTTAATGAAAATGAGGTTGACGAAATCGTTTTTGCAGGAATGGGCGGTACTCTTATTGCAGAAAAGCTGGGAGAAATTCCTTGGGTTAAAAATGAAAAGCTTCATTTCGTTTTTCAGCCCCAAAGCAGAGCAGAGGATTTAAGAGAATTTCTCTATTCCAACGGTTTTGAAATAGGCGAAGAAATTGCAACTCATGAAGGCAACCGATACTATATTGCCTTTGATGCTTTTTACATAGGTGAAACACGGGATTTTACCGTTGCGGACTGCTTTTTAGGTAAGCTTCCTAAAACAGAGGATGCAAAAATACATATCGGAAAGCAAATCAACAGATTGCAAAAACGATATGACGCACTTTCCGAAATGGGAAAAAAAGATGATGAGCTTTTCCACACAATACAAAAACTAAAGGATTTTATAAATGGTTGAAACAATAGCGCAAATAATCGGATTCGGGGGAGCGGCGCTCAATGGTCTTTCCTTCCAACAGAAAAAGAGAAAAGGTATAATCGGCGTTCAGATAGGCGCAGCGATACTTTTCATAATTCATTACATACTTTTAGGCGCATATACGGGCGCGGCACTTAATTTTATCGGACTTCTCCGTTCAATTGTTTTCATAAATAACGATAAAAAGTGGGCAAAAAGTCCCGTTTGGTTAGGTGTATTTGTTGTTATAAGTGCAGTTTCAAGTGCGCTCACTTGGGTGGATTGGTATTCTTTTTTACCTGCGGCAGCAATGATTTTAACAACTGTCAGCTATTGGCTGAAAAGTGAAACCAAAATCAGACTAGTTACTTTCCCAAGCTCACCTTGTTGGCTCATTTATAACATAATAACAGGCTCTGTTGCAGGAATTATAACCGAATGTATTGTTATGACTTCTCTTATAATCGCCATAGTACGATATGATATTTTGAAAAAGGAAAAGGTAAAGAAAAATGACTGTTAAAGATATTTACGATTACCTGAATTTAATATCACCCTTTGAAACCCAGGAAGAGTGGGACAATTGCGGTCTTTTGGTGGGGTCTTATGAAAAAGAAGTAAAGAAAATATATATTGCTCTTGATGTAACAGGTGATGTTTTGGAAGATGCTCTTTCTTTCGATGCAGACCTTGTAATTACTCATCATCCTCTGATTTTTGCACCCATTTCAGAAGTCCTTGCTGATAGTTTGGTGTATAAAGCAGTTGCTTCGGGTATGTCTTTTATCGCATCTCATACTTGCCTTGATAAATCCGATGGTGGTGTTAACCATTGCCTTGCAAACAAGGTTGGAATTAAGAATTTAAAAACTTCACAGGATAACGATTTCCTTAAATACGGCGAAATTGAACCGTGTTCTGCAGAAGAATTTGCAAAGGCAGTAAAAAACGCTCTCGGTGGTGCGGTTTCTTTTACAGATGCAGGGAAAACTATTAAAACTGTTGCTCTTTGCTCAGGCGGAGGCGGAGATTTTGTTGCGGAAGCTAAAAATATGGGTGCGGATGCTTTTCTCACAGGTGAAGCAAAGCATCATGAATACCTGTATTCAAACGATTTTGGTATTTCGATGTTTGTTGCGGGGCATTTTGAAACAGAAAACATAGTTTGCGGATATTTATATAATTTACTTAACGAAAAATTCGGAAGTGAAATTGAAATAAAGGTTTCGGATTTAAAAAATCCCGTAAATCATATATAAAGATAAAAGGTAAAATTAATGGCTTTAGACGGTATTTATTTAAGCTTTCTCGTATCAAAAGTGAATGAGCTTTTGATGGGAGCAAAGGTCGATAAAATTCACCAACCCTCAAAAAATGAGTTGGTATTCATAATGCGAACAAGGGGCGGTATGCATAAGCTTTATTTTTCAGCGGATGCAAACAGTCCCCGTTTTGCCGTGGTTGATTCTGTGCCTGAGAATCCTCAGACACCGCCAATGTTATGTATGCTTTTCAGAAAGCGTCTTGTTGGCGCAACTCTTTTGAGTGTTGAGCAGTACGGTCTTGACAGAATCGCATTTTTCAATTTTGATGCAACCAATGAAATCGGCGACAGAGTGAAGCTCACTCTAGCTGTTGAAATAATGGCGCAACACAGTAATGTTATTCTTTTTGACGGAGATAACAGAGTTGTTGATGCTTTAAGGCGCGTTGACAGTGAAAAATCCTCATACCGCCTTGTTTTGCCCGGTGCCCAGTATAAATTGCCCCCTGCACAAGATAAACTTGATATAAGAAGCGTTGAGCCTCAGGAAATTTGTCAAGGCGTTCTCACTCTTACAAATTCAAAGATTTCTTCTGCAATTCTTAAAACAATGCAAGGTGTTTCACCGCTTTTGTCAAGAGAAATTGCTTACAGAGTTTGCGGTGATGATAAGGGAATAGGGGAGCTTACAACGGAAGAAAAAATGAATCTTCTTTGCGAAATCAGTTCTCTTAAAACAATGATTACCAACGGCGAAGCGAAACCCACAATGGTTCTCGATGAATCAGAGAAACCTATGGAATTTTCCTTTATACCCATCACCCAATACGGAACAGGGTATAAATTAATCGAAAAAGAAAATGTTTTCTCGCTTTTAGAAGGGTTCTATTCCGAACGTGACAGAGTTTTGCGAACTCGTTCAAAGGGTGCAGAACTCTTTAAACTTCTTGATAATGCAATAGAAAGAACTTCTCGTAAATTAAATAATCAGCAAGAGGATTTGCGCAAATGTGCCGATAGGGAAGAGTTGAGAATTAATGCAGAGCTCATAACTGCCGCACAATATAAATTGGAAAAAGGCGCAAGTGTTTACGAGGTAGAAAACTATTACGATAATAACAATATCGTGAAAATTCCCGTTGACCCTGCGCTTTCACCCTCACAGAATTCTCAAAAGCTTTATAAGGAATACAGAAAAGCCTGTACGGCGGAAAATATGCTCATAAAGCTGATTGAAGAGGGTGAGCAGGATTTAGAATATCTTAAAAGCGTTAAGGATTTATTGGAACGTTCAACCCTTGAAAGAGAGTTCGGGGAAATTAAAGACGAGCTTATTTCACAAGGGTTTATTAAACCGAAAAAATCGAGCAAAAAGCAAATGAAAAAACAAGCACTTCCGCCCCTTGAATTTAAAACAAGTCAGGGTCTTACGGTGCTTGTAGGAAGAAATAATATTCAGAACGATAAGCTTACCTTTAAAACAGGTAAAAAGGGCGATATGTGGCTCCACGCTCAAAAATGTCCCGGTTCTCACGTTTTGCTTTTAAGTGACGGGGGAGAGATACCCGATGATGCCATTGTTGAAGCTGCAGAAATTGCCGCTTTTTACAGTTCTGCTAAAGACGGAACTATTGTAACAGTTGACTATACAGATGTGAAAAATATTAAGAAACCAAACGGCGCAAAACCCGGCTTTGTTGTTTATTACACTTATTATTCTGTTAATGTGAAACCTAAAAAAGATATATAAGCAACAACCTCTTGGAATGAACTCCAAGAGGTTGTTTTTATGTTATTTTTCAATTATATGAATCAAATATGACTCTCCGTCGCCTTTGGGTTTGTGGGTAAGGTTAAGTCCTGCATTCATAAGGAATGCACCGCTGTATTCTTCGCCTGTTTCTTCGATTTCATAAATCTTTTTCGAATCAAGACCTTTAAGTCTTAACATAAAGAATTCGTCATAAGGACGTTTAATCTGAACAACGGTAACAAGTGCCTCTTTTTTATCTTCGCTTACAAATTCCCAAGCAACCTTGAATTCGTCTTCAAAGGGTGTAATGAGTCTGTAAAGCTCACCGTAGTGAATAACATCATAATATTTATGATATTCCTTAATCTGCTCTTTAATTTCTGCTTTTTCTTCTTCTGATAATTTATCAGGATCAAGCTCGTAACCGAAAGAACCCCAGAGAGCAACATTCTTTTTGGTTTCGTAATTTGTTCTTCTGTTTGCGGAAACGTGAGCACCCATTGTAGAAGCAGGGTAGCAGAGAGATGTACCGAATTGAATTGTAAGTCTTTCTATGGGGTCTGTGTTGTCGCTTGTCCAGATTTGAGGTGAATAGTAGAGCATACCGGGGTCAAAGCGTCCGCCACCGCCGGAGCAGTTTTCGAGAAGTAAATCGGGGAAATCTGTTGTGAGTCTGTCCATAATTTCATATGTTCCGAGAACGAAACGGTGGAATACCTCGCCCTGTCTTTCTGAGGGAAGCTCTGCACAGGAAACCTCTGTAAGATTTCTGTTGAAGTCCCATTTAAGATATGCGATGTTGTTTTCAGAAAGGATTTTATGCATCATTGAATAAATATGGTCACGAACCTCTTTTCTTGAGATGTCTATGACATATTGTGTACGAGCAATGGATTTATCGCGACCCTCTGTATGTAAGCACCAATCGGGATGTGCTCTGTAAATATCAGAATCGGGAGAAATCATTTCAGGCTCGAACCAAATACCGAATTTAAGACCTAAGTCATTAACCTCTTTAATAAGACCCGAAAGTCCGTATTTAAGCTTATATTCTGCAACGAACCAATCACCAAGAGAAGATTTGTCATCGTCGCGTTTTCCGAACCAGCCGTCGTCCATAACAAGCATTTCAATGCCCATATCTTTTGCGTGACGAGCAAAGGAAACAAGCTTGTCGTGGTCAAAGTCCATTCCCGTTCCTTCCCAGTTGTTAATAAGGAGAGGACGTTTTGCTTTTTTCCATTTACCGCGAATGAGGTTGTTTGCATAAAGTCTGTGGAACATACGGCTCATTTCGCCGATACCTTTGTCAGTGTAAATCATAACAGCTTCGGGAGAATAGAATTCTTCACCGGGGTTGAGAAGCCAGCTGAAGCCCTCGGGATTAATACCCATAACAAGACGGGAAGATGCAAAAGCATCAACCTCAACATCAATGGAGAAGTTATTGCTGTAAACAAGGTTGAAGCCATAGCACTCGCCGTAATCTTCGGTAGCACCTTTTTTAACAAGGGCAGTGAAGGGATTGTGGTTGTGGCTTGAAGAACCGCGTTTGCTCTTTATGGACTGAATACCGCGGTGTAAGGGGTATCTGTCCAATGCACGCTCTTTTACCCATCTGCCGTAAAGGCCCAGCATATCATAGTCATAACCGGGCAAATCAACACAAAGAGAGTGAATTGTGTCTATGTGGAAAGGCTTGTCTGTAGGGTTTTCAACCTTAACGCTTCTTGTAATAGCGCCCTTTTTCTCAAAAACGGTGTAAATAAGAGTTGCTTTAACGCCTGTAACCCTATCTTCTGTTACAATTTCGAGAGTTTGTGCTTCGCCGTCTTCGTCGACATAGAGAGAGGGGAGACCGGGAAGCGCTTTTTTGCCTTCATAAATTTCGTGGCTTACATATCTTAAATCCGTTACCTTGTTGCCCTCGCTGTTTTTTACTGCAAAAGCAGACAAACGGAAATCACCCGCACCGAAGGTTGAATATTCCATAGGTGTTACATCGGGAGAAAAGTTAAAAACTCTTGCTGTTGGACTGTCGGGACAGAAGGATGCAAAACCGGGCCTGATGCGAAGTGATTCAACATCCGTGTCGGGAATAGGTGCGCCGTAGTAGTAATGCACGAGATAATTGCCTTCAAAAATCCCGAAAATATATGTACTGCTGTATGTATCAAGTTTAAAAGTCTTTGTTTCTTTACAATAATTAATTGCCATAGTGAATCACCTTAGTTTTCTTCAATATTGTATGCGCTGATACCTTGAATAATGAAATTGTCATTGCCGATTTCTGTATTAACAATTTGCACTTTGATAGCAGTTGCGGTTGTTTCTTCAACGGCGATATTTTCATTGAGAATGAGCTTGTCTGTATGAATGAGCTTGAATTTACCGTCAACCTCGGCGAAAATATTGTACTGTCTTATGGTTGTTGATTTTTCGTTAATGAAAACTGTGTTAAAGGTTTGCTCTTCGGGGAAACGGATTTCAATATAATCACCTTGTTTGCCCTGAAAAGCGCCCATAGAAGCTTCAACTGTATCAACAGCTTCACCGTTTATGAGAACAGTTTCTGCTGAGGTTATAATGTCTTCAATTCTGTTACCGCCACAAGATGAGAAAAGGCAGATTATGAGTATAATGCATACTGCAGAATATAAAAATCTTTTCATAAAAAGCACCTTATTCCGAAAGCTCGGAAACCTTTCTGAGTTGTCTTGGAATATCGATTTGTTGGGGGCATTTTTCTACACAGGCTTTGCAGTCTAAGCAATGCTTTGCGCGTTGTTCTTCATTAATTAAAGCGTAGTGCTTTTCAAAGTCGCTTGTATCTCTTGTTTTGTTATATTCGTTGTAGGCTTTAAAACATGCAGGAATATTGATTCCGGCAGGACAGGTTTCAACGCAGTATTTGCAGTCTGTGCAGGGAATAGCAAAATTCTTTCTGAAAAGCACATTTGCTTTCTCAATAGCTTCTTTTTCGGTGTCGGAAAGAGGTTTGCATTCGGAGAAGGTTTTAAGGTTGTCCTCAACCTGCTCATAGGTTGACATACCGCTGAGAGTTACGAGAACGTTAGGGAGTTCTGAAACATATCTCAAAGCATAAGATGCGGCGGAAGCGTCGCCTAATTCTTCAAAAACTTTTTTTGCTTCATCGTTAAGTGTATGTAAAGAACCGCCGCGAACAGGCTCCATAACAATGCAGGGAATGTTTCTTTCCTCTAATGCTTTGTAGTATGCTTTTGCATTTTGGTTTTCCCAATCGTAATAGTTGATTTGAAGCTGAACAAAATCCCACTTATATTTATCAATAAGCTCGATGAAAAAATCTAAATCACCGTGATAGGAAAAGCCTAAACGTTTGATTTTTCCTGACTTTTTCTGTTCTGTAAGATATTCATAAGAATTGTCTTCTTCAAAAACCTTCATATTATCGCGATTTACCGCGTGAAAAAGATAAAAATCGAAATAATCCACACCGCATTTTTCAAGCTGTCCGTTGAAAATTTCTTCGGTGTTTTTTTCTTTGTCTTTAATAACACCGCTGGGGAGCTTTGTTGCAAGGCAAAAGCTTTCACGAGGATATCTGCTTAAAGCATCTTTTACAAACTGCTCAGAGTCACCGCCGTGATAAAAATAAGCAGTGTCGTAGTAATTAACACCCGCTTTCATTGCAAGGTCAATGAGCTTGTAGGCTTCCTCTCGGTCAATTTTTTCGCTGTTTTCTTCTGCTTTGGGAAGTCGCATAAGGCCAAAGCCGAGTTTTGAAATTTTAGTGCCGATAGAGTCAAAATTACTGTATTGCATAACTAACCTCCTGTAAGGTTTTGGGTTAATTAATTATACAATACAGCAACTTATCATTTCAAGAGTATTTAAAAGAATGTTTCAATAATTTTTTCGGAGGAATAGGGGGAGTATCTGAAATAATCCAAATGTCCCTCTTTTATAAAATATTGAGGCTTCTTTCTCGGGTAATCCGCATCAAAGGAATCTACAATTATCAGCTTCACTTTCATCTTTTCAGGAATTATGCTTTTTATATAAACGCTTGTGTGCTGCCCTTCGAAAACTGAGGGGGTGTATTCTGCCAAGCCTGCAAGGTTTGGTGTAAGCTCAACAAAAACTCCGTAGCTTTCAACACTTCTGACGATACCGCTTACGGTTTCGCCCACATTAAATTTTTCTGCATTTTCTTCCCAGGTTCCCAAAAGCTCTTTGTGGGAAAGGGTTGCTCTACCTTCCTGGTCAAAAGATTTTATTATAACTTTTATATCATCGCCAACATTAAAGCGCACATTTGGGTGAGGTATTCTTGAAACGGAAATGTTATCTATGGGTAAAAGCGCGTTGATTCCGCACCCTATATCACAAAATACGCCGAAATTTTCCAGATGCGTAATTTTTGCCGTTATAATATCACCGGTTTGGTATTCCGGAAGATGTTTTTTTGTGAAATCCTCCTGTACCTTACGTCTGCTTAAAAAAGCAGTTTTTTTATCTCCTGTGTTTCGTATTTCGGTAATTAAAAACCTTACGGGCTTGTTAACTCTTGCAATAATTGCAATATCACGGGTAGAGCCTTCTTTTATACCTAATGCACATTCTTCGCGGGGGATTATGCCGTGAATAAAACCGAAATCAATATGTAAATTGTGTTCTCTGTCGCAGTAAATTGCGCGAGCCTCCAAAGGTCTTTTTTCTAAATATGCTTTGTAAAACCCCTCGTAAGTAGATATGGCGTGAATATTTTCTTTAGTATTAATCAAAAATCCTTCGGGAAGGTAGGAAGTCATTTCTTTATCACCTGTTTCTTATATTTTTTCTCTGCCTACTCTTTAATTTTATGTAAAAGTGTGTTACAATATTTCTATAAAATTTTAGAGTGAGTGTATTTGAACCAAATATGGTTTAATACAGTCACTTTTCCCCGTAACGTCGTTAAAACTCTTGAAAGGAGAAAGCCTTCCTGCGAGTTTTGCCTTGTTACAGAAAAAATTGCCAAGTATTAAACTTCGCAGAACCTGAAATGCCCGAATTTGCGTGCATTTGGGATTTTCTTTGGCGAAGCAATACTGACGTATTACGAGACAAAAAAATTACAAAGGTGCGTGAATTCGGACATTTAAGGCATATTTGGTTCGAATACACTCACTCTATTGGGGGAGTTTGTGTGGATGTTCGTGTTGGCGATGTTCTTGAAATGAAAAAACAGCATCCCTGCGGTTCAAAGCAGTTTACTGTTTTGCGTTCGGGAATGGATTTTCGTTTGCATTGTAATGGTTGCGGCAGAGAGTTTTTAATTCCTCGTTCAAAAGCAGAGAAAAATATAAAGAAAGTAACTAGGGAGAGCACAGATGATTGATAAACTCCAACAGGTTGAAGAGCGTTTTGATAAGGTTAATGAATTGCTTTGTTTACCCGAAACGGTTTCTGACCAGAATAAATATGCCTCTTTAATGAAGGAGCTTAAAAACCTTACACCTTTAGTTGAAACCTATCGGGAGTATAAGAAGACTGTAAGCGATGGCGAAGCGGCAAGGGAAATGCTTCTTGAAAAGCCCGATAAAGAGCTTAAGGAAATGCTTGAACTTGAAATAGAAGAGTGCAAAGAGAAAGCAGAAGAGCTTAACGAAAAGCTTAAAATATTACTTCTTCCCAAAGACCCTAATGACGATAAAAACGTTATCATTGAAATCCGTGCAGGTGCAGGTGGAGAGGAAGCCGCTCTTTTCGGCAACTCTCTTTTCAGAATGTATTCAATGTATTCCGAAAACCGCGGTTGGAAGCCGGAAGTTTTGTCAATAAATGAAACGGGCTTGGGCGGTATAAAAGAAATAAGCTTTATGATAACAGGTGAAGGTGCCTACTCGCGCTTTAAATTCGAAAGTGGTGTTCACCGGGTTCAGCGTGTGCCTGAAACCGAGTCCGGCGGACGAATTCATACATCAACAGTTACCGTTGCGGTTCTTCCCGAGGCGGAAGAGGTTGATATAGATATTGACCCAACAGATTTGCAGATAGACACCTACCGTTCAAGCGGTGCAGGCGGTCAGCACGTTAATAAAACGGAATCCGCTATACGTATTACTCATTTACCCACAGGTACTGTTGTTGAATGCCAGGACGAAAGAAGTCAGCATAAAAACCGCGAGCGCGCAATGAAAATTTTGCGTTCCCGACTTCTTGAAGCAGAGCGTGAAAAACAAAATGCAGAAATTGCTGACGAGCGCCGTTCCCAAGTTGGAACAGGTGACAGAAGCGAAAGAATCAGAACCTATAATTTCCCTCAAGGAAGAGTTTCTGACCACAGAATCGGTCTTACTCTTTACAGGATTGAAGCCATAATGAACGGCGACCTTGATGAAATTATAGATGCACTTATCACTGCCGATACTGCAGATAAATTAAGAGTAACAGAGGAATAAATTTTGAACACAGAGCTTGTTAAAATAACAATTGAGGATTGTGACGAAAAATATAAAAAAGCAGTTGAGCTTCTTCAGAATGAAGAGGTTGTAGGTATGCCTACGGAAACTGTTTACGGTCTTGCAGGAAATGCCTTTTCTCCTCTTGCTGTCAGCAGAATTTTCGAGGCAAAGGGAAGACCTACCGATAACCCCTTAATCGTTCATGTTTCCGAGTTTTCGGAGATTTATGATTTGGTAAAAGAAGTTCCCGAAACCGCAAAAAAACTAGCAAGTAAATTCTGGCCCGGACCCCTTACAATAATTCTTCCTAAGGCAGATAAGGTGCCCTACTGCACAACGGGTAATCTTGAAACCGTTGCGGTAAGGTGTCCCTCCCACGAAATTGCAAGAAAGCTCATTAAACTTTCGGGACTTCCCTTGGCAGCACCCTCTGCCAATTTATCGGGAAAACCCAGTCCCACAAAAGCAATGCACGTGTACGAAGACCTTGAAGGCAGAATTCCTTACATAATCGACGGCGGAGATTCTGAAGAGGGTGTTGAGTCAACGGTTATAACTCTTGCTGGAGAAAAGCCGAGGCTTTTAAGACCCGGAAATATCACATTAAAAGAACTTATAAGCGTTCTCGGTGAAGTTGAGGTTGACGATGCGGTTTTAAACCCCTTGAAAAAGGATGAAGCTGCTGCTTCACCCGGAATGAAATACAAGCACTATTCACCCGATGCAAAAATCACTCTTGTAAAAGGATCTTTTGAAGCGTTTTGCGAATATGTAAATAAATTCAGCCCCGAAGAAACCTATGCAATGATTTTTAATGCTGACAATGTTGAAAATTTAAAAATACCGTATATTAAGTACGGCTTTGCAGATTATAAAAATCTTGCTCACAGTCTTTTTGATTCTCTTCGTGAGCTTGATAAAATCGGTGCAAAAAGCTGCTTTGTAAGATACCCCGATGAAAATAACGACGATAATCTTGCTGTTCTTAACAGACTTCTCAGAGCGGCAGGATTTAATGTGATTGAAGTATGAGGTAATAATTTGAAAAAACTTGTTGGTCTTACGGGTAAGACAGGAGCGGGAAAATCCACCGTTTCTGCACTTCTTAAACAAAAAGGCGCATATATTATTGATGGAGACATTGTTGCAAGAAATGTCCTCGTTGAAAATGTGTCTTTGCTGAATGAACTGAAAAAAGAGTTCGGTGACGGTATATTAAACCGTGACGGAACTCTCAACAGACGCGCCTTGGCAAAGGAAGCTTTTTCTACACTTGAAAAGACCGAGCTCCTTAATTCTATAATGCACCCTGCAATAAACGATGTTATTTTCCGAGAGGCTGAAACGGCTTTTTCGGACTATGATGTTGTAATTGTTGATGCGGCGGCAATAATAGAATCGGGCTTTACCAAAAGAAGTGATTATTTAATAGTTGTTCACGCTCCTGTTGAAATAAGAAAGGAACGTATCATACAAAGAGATGGTATTTCAGAAGAAGATGCCTTAATACGTATAAACGGACAAAAAGAAGATGATTTTTATCTTAAAGAAGCTGATTTTGTCTTTAATAATTTTGAACCCTATGATATCGGTGAACAGCTTTCCCAACTTGAAAAGGAGTTATTTAATTGACAGAAAATCTAAGAAAAAACAGAATAAAACTGTTTTTCTTACTATTGATATTGTTGGTGATTTCGGCTATAATAATATATAATGCAGTTAAACTCGCAGTGCAGACAGTTTACCCGAGGCAGTATGCCGAAATTGTGGAAGAAAATGCAGAGAAATTTCAAATTAATGAAGCTCTGTTATATGCTCTCATAAAGACAGAAAGCGGATTTGATAAAAATGCAGTTTCTTCCGTGGGTGCAAAAGGTCTTACTCAAATCACTCCCGAAACATTCCAATGGTTGCAGACCAAAACCAATGAAAGCTATGAGGAAGATGCTCTTTTTGAGCCGGAGGTTTCCGTGTATTACGGGGCGTATTTTTTAGATATGCTTTTAGAGGAATTCAGCAATACCGAAACCGCTCTTGCGGCATACCACGCAGGCAGAGGTAAGGTTAATGAGTGGTTAGCTGACCCTCGTTATTCACCGGATGGTGAAGCTCTTGAAAACATTCCATATGACGATACGTCGGCTTATGTTAAAAAAGTTGTTCGCATTTGTGAAAAATATGAAGAGATTTATAATTTCTGAGTATGAAAGAGGTTAGGATTATGAAAAAAATGAGAAGAGCAATCGGAATCATTTTGTGTTTTGGCATTGTTTTGTCTTTGTTCTCTGTAAGCGGTTTTGCAGCAGAGAAAAAAGATTATAAAATCGTTTCCCCTTATGAAAATGTTATCTGGGAAGGCGAAAATGCCTGGGGTGCATACAAAGGTACCCTTCATTCTCATACTTCATACAGTGATGCTGACGAAGATTTACCTACCATGGTAAAAGAATATTATGAGCAGGATTATGACTTTCTTGCAAATTCTGACCACGGTGTTACAGGCGTTGAATGGAACAGACACCAAACGGATCAGTTTTTGTATTTTTACCACGATGTTCCTCGTGTTCATCTTACAGATGAAGAATTTGAGCAAATCACAAGCGGTACATATCCTCTTTACGATGGCACTATAAGGAATAAGAAGATGGTTTGCGTTACAGGCGCAAATGAACTTAATAATCTTACTCTTACAAAGGCTCATGTTAACGGATATTTTCTTCCCGAGGGTATCGGTGACGGTTTCGGCGGCAGAGAAAGCGGATATGACCAGGCGCTTAAATTTATTGAAGAAAACGGCGGTATTTCTCATATTAATCATCCGGGAGACTGGCTTGAAAGCAACAAAGATATTACTCAGGTAAGCGACCCCGAAAATGTTAAATATTTTGGTGACCTTATTTTGAAATACGACAGTTGTTATGGTATAGAAGCATTTAATGACAGAAACAGTACAACCTGTTATGACCGTATTCTTTGGGATAATCTTTTAATGTATACTCTTCCTTACGGAAAAACAGTTATCGGTTACAGTAATACCGACGCTCACGATAGAGAAAATATTGACACATCCTTCAGTGTCTTTATGATGGAAGAGAACACAGTTGAGAACATTAAAGCAACAATGCAAAGCGGCGCATTCTTCGCAGTAACCCGAATTTTAAGAGCTAACGATATTATCGGTCCTGCAGAAGATATTGATGTCCGCAATATGGGACTTTCTTACCCGATGTTTACAAAGGTTAAGGTTGACGGACATAAGATTACAGTAAGTGCAACCGAAAGTGAAACAATTCAATGGATTGCAAATGGTAAAATTATTGCCACAAGCGAAATCGGAAAAGAAGAAGTTACTCTTGACCTTGATAAAATCGAAGGTGCAGAGGATTTCCAATATGTGAGAGCTGAGCTTTACGGTGAGGGCGGTGTTTGTATGACACAAGCACTTGTTATTGACAATGGAAACGAAAAAATTCAGTACGAAGAGCCCACAGGCTTTAAAGCATTTATTGACGATGCAGTTGAATGGTTTAAAGGCACAAGATTCTGGTCAATTGTTATTGAAATCGGCAGAATGATTTAAATTTTCTAAGGAGCAAATATTATGGCAACAGCAGAAGAACTCAAAAAAGAGCTTTTTTACAAACCCCAACACGCAAGTGCAGTTGTTGAAGAAACCCAAGTAGAGAAAGCAGATGCTTTCGCAGAGGATTATAAAAAGTTTTTAAACAATGCCAAAACAGAACGTGAAGCGGTTACAGTTGTTCTTGCGGATGCAAAAGCAAAGGGTTTCAAAGAATTTGACCCATATAAGCAGTATAAAGCAGGGGACAAGATTTATTACGTAAACCGCGAGAAAGCAATAATTCTTGCAGTTATCGGTAAAAAGAGTCTTAAAGAGGGCGTTAAAATTGCCGCAGCTCATATTGACTCACCCCGACTTGACTTAAAACCCAACCCTCTTTATGAAAGTGATGAGCTGGCACTTTTCAAAACCCACTACTACGGCGGTATCAAAAAATACCAATGGGTTGCAATTCCTCTTGCTCTTCACGGTGTTGTTGTAAAAGGCGACGGAACAAAAATAGAAGTTAAAATCGGTGAAGAAGATGGCGAACCCAAATTCGTTATCTCAGATATTCTTCCCCACTTGGGCGCAGAGCAGGGTAAACGTACTCTTTCTGAGGGTATTCAGGGCGAAGAGCTCAATGTTATTGTTGGTAGCCGTCCTTTTAAGAGCGACGAGGGCAGTGAGCTTGTAAAACTAAATATCCTCAAACGCTTAAATGAAAAATACGGAATTAAAGAAAGCGATTTCTTGAGTGCAGAGCTTGAAGTTGTTCCTGCATTCAAAGCGGATGACATCGGCTTCGACAGAGGTCTTATCGGCTCCTACGGGCACGATGTCAGAGTTTGTGCTTATCCCGCAGAACAGGCAATTTTCAGCATCGAAGACCCCGATTATACAGCTATAACCGTTCTTACAGATAAAGAGGAAACCGGCTCCGACGGTAACACAGGTCTCCAGTCCTCTTATCTTGAATATTTCATAGCATATCTTGCAAAAGCAAACGGGTTAGATGCTTTCGAGGTTCTTTCAAAGAGCGAATGTCTTTCTGCAGACGTTAATTCAGCTTATGACCCGACCTTCAATTCAGTTTTCGAAAGAAATAACACCTCTTATCTTAATAAGGGTGTTGTTATAACAAAATATACAGGCGCAAGAGGTAAAGGCGGTACAAGTGACGCTTCTGCCGAGTATATGGGTAAAATCAGAAATATGCTCGATAAAGCAGGTGTTGTATGGCAAATCGGCGAGCTTGGTAAGGTTGATGCAGGCGGTGGCGGAACAGTTGCAAAATATATTGCAAACCTTGATGTTGACGTTGTTGACCTTGGTGTTCCGGTGCTTTCAATGCACGCTCCTTATGAAGTTGTTTCAAAGCTCGATTTGTATATGGCATACCGCGCATTTACAGAATTTTTCAAACAATAAGGGTATTTAAAATGAGAAAGATGTATAAAATATCTTCCCTTTTCTTGTGCGTTCTGCTGTTGATACTTTCTTTCACAACAGTAGCATTTGCAGAAGGGGAAACTGCCGAAGATACCGAAATTCTTTTAGGCGATGTGGACTTTAGCGGTAAAGTTGATACAACTGATGCCAGAATAATTCTCAGAATTGCCGCAAAGCTGGAACAGGCAACAGATGAAGTGCTTACTATGGGTGATATGAACTCCGACGGTGTTGTTTCCGTAGAAGATGCAGTCCTTGCTTTGAAAAAGGCGGCGGATGTTGAAGAGGAAAGTGGTGGTGTGGTTATTCCCGATAAAAACGGAGATAACTTCCTTACGGATGACCCGAATAATGAGTTTATCAAACTCATTGCTGACACCTATAGCCTTGACCCTGCATCTCTCGTTGCAATATATTCTGTTCCCGATTCGGGCACAAATTATGTTTTAAGATTTAAGAAAAGCTTGATAGGTAATAAATACGAGAAAAGCGTTGATAATCTTCAATATGTTTATCATATCGGTGTAGCTCCTGAAAGAACAATCAGCTATACTAACGGACAGTTGATTTTTGGCGACCACTATAACTGCCAAGCCGCTGAAGGTGTTCTGGTATTCAATCTGGTTCAAAACAGTGTTATGCCTCAGTATCCAGACTATTTTAAATAATTAAATAAAAAACGGACCGAATTCGGTCCGTTTTTTTGTTAGCCTTTTTATCCAACCAGCCAATTAAAGAACTCTTCAAAGAAAGCTATGAAAAGCTTCATAAAGGAAAGGAAGCTGGGCATCTGGAATGCTAAGGTTGCAGTATTAAGTAAATCACTTCCACGCAAGGGAAGAACTTTCATAAAAGTTTGGTTTACCGTATCGTTCTGCATAAACTGAGGGTATTCTTCCATATCGAAAACAGTTAACTGCTCTTCGCTTTGGTGGAGAATGTCATAAAATGCATCGTGTCCGTCGTGAGTTGTGCTGTGGAGCATATCTTTAATGAACCAAGTGTTCTCGGGAAGAATACAGGTTGAAGCATCAATCATTCTGTCGGGAGAAATGTACCAGGTATCCGTGTGCTCTGCTTGTTTGTAATCCGCAGGGAGTTGTTCTCCGATAGGTGCGCAGGTTGCACCCAATGAAGCGTATACCGTGTCAACAGTACCGTCGGATGTGTTTTTGTATGCGGTAACAAGGGGCGTTCTCTGCATATTGTAACCGGCAACGATATAGATATTTGTGCCTGCTTTTTTGGCACCTTTGAGGAGCATTTCCGCATTTTGCTGAACTTCGTAATGATAGAAGTCGAGTTTCTTTAAAAGCGTTGAATGAGCGCCGTCATTGATTTTCATAAAATCTTTTGCAGTTTCGTAATATTCATGGGGAACGAAGCTCCAGATACCCGGCATTGTACCGAAAATCGGAATAAGTGCATCGTCAAAAACTCTATCTTTAAGGTTGAGAACAATTTTGTCTGCCACACCGAGTAAATCATTTAACACGCCTGCACCGTCAAGCATTTCAAGGAGCATGTAAAGAACTGCGCCGAAGAAATCGCTGTCGAGAGAGGGAAGAGCACATTCTGCATATCTTACAAGAGCGTCTTTATTTATTTCAAATAAGCCGTTATAAAGCTCACCTGCAACAGCAGTACCCTGTAAGGGACAGTTCTGGAAAATGATGTTTTCAATATCTGCAGAACCGTAAAGTCTTAAGTAAGCAAGTGTGGTAACACCACCCATGCTTGATGCTCTGAAGCGTACTGTGTCGTGTTTTGTAATTTCTTTAACTTCCTGAATGAATTCATAAAGAGCTTTTGCATTTTCAATGGGGTCTTCTCGGAAGTCGTAGCCGAAATAGTAGCTGTAGTTGTTGCCGTGGTCAGCGCTGTCAGGATGGAATTCTTCGGAAGTAACTCTTTCGTGGGAATTTCCCTCGTTGTCCATTGCAAGCATACCGAAAGCGCTGTTTACACAAGAAATGAGAACATCACCGAAAGCGTCGTAATCCTTGTTATTAATAAGATTAACAGCGGCGCTTATAAGGGGTGTGAAATCTTTGAGGATTTCACTTGTTTCGGGTCTGAACAGCTGTTTCTCGTTTTCCGTGCCTTGATCAAGGAAAACGTAACCGCTACCGAGAGCCGCAACATAAATGATGGGCGATTCGCCGCAGGTGCAGGTTTCGTTTGCCGCAACACAGGGGAGAACTCCGCTGACGATTAAAATAACCGCAAGAAGAGATGCTAATATTTTTTTCATAGGTTTTCCTCCTATTTCCAATATTTACTTGTTAATAGTATATTAACATATTATAAATGTCTTTTAAAGTGTGCAAAGTTTATAAATTTATATAACTCTTTTTTAACATTTCAACGGAGTTAGTTGATATTTACATATTCTTTTTATTGTGATAAAATATAGAGAGTTTGAGGTGATAATATGTCTTATTCGACCTTTGCCACAGTTTATGACGAACTTACGAACAATGTGGATTATAAAAAACGCGCGGAATATATTGCAAGTATTCTTGGTGATTTTAATATAAAAGACGGGCTTCTTCTTGACCTTGCTTGCGGAACAGGTTCTTTATCCGTTGAGTTTTCGAAAATGGGTTTCGAGGTTATCGGAACAGATGCTTCACCCGATATGCTGATGGAAGCTCGGAATAAAGCAATGGAGCAAGGTGAAAATATTCTTTTTCTTTGCCAGAAAATGCAGGAAACAGACCTTTACGGAACAGTTAAAGCTATTATTTGTTCTCTTGACAGTATAAATCATCTGGAAAATGCCGCTGAAATGAGAAAAACGTTTCAAGTTCTCAAAAATTTCATTGATGACGGCGGTATAATGATTTTTGATGTTAATACTATTTACAAGCACAGAGAAGTTTTGGGGAATAATACTTTCATTTATGACGAAAAGAATGTATATTGCGTTTGGCAAAATGCCCTTTACCCCGACGGTGTAACTGTTGGTATTAACCTCGATTTTTTCGTTAAAGAAGATGACGGTAGTTACACCCGTTTTACCGAGAATTTCAAGGAAATTGCATTTGCTGACGAAGAAATTACCGATGCAGTTGAAAGCGCAGGCTTTAAGGTTGTAAAGCGTTATGGGGAATTCAGTTGCTCTCAACCGAAAGTTGATACCCAAAGAACATATTATGTTATCAGGAGAGAATATAATGGATAATTTAATGTATTTAAAAAGCGGAACAGACATAAGAGGAACTGCCATCGAAAAAGACGGCAAACCTATTGATTTGACAGATAGCCGTTTAATGAGCATAACCGCATCTTTCGTGGAGTTTTTAAAAAAGAAATTAGGAAAAGATAGTTTATCTGTTACCGTTGGTTACGATTCTCGCGTGTCCTCAGAGCATATTTCAAGAACTGTTACAAGAACTCTCGCTTCTTTAGGTGTTAAGGTGCTTGATTGTGGTCTTTCTTCAACTCCCTCAATGTTTATGTCTATTATAAATTTCGGTGTTGATGCGGCTGTTGAAATTACTGCAAGTCATTTGCCTATGGAAATGAACGGTCTTAAATTCTTTACTAAAGAGGGCGGTTTTTCGGGTAACGATATAAAAGCGATTCTCGAATATGCACAAAATAACCCTTATGAAATCAAAGCTGTAAAGCTTAATATCGAAAAGCTTGACAATATGAAAAAATATTGTGAAGATTTACAAGATATGATTAAAAAAGGTGTTAATGCCGAAAATTACGACAGACCCTTGGAAAATCTTCATATTGTTGTTGATGCTAGTAACGGCGTTGGCGCTTTCTATGCAGAAAAGGTTCTTATGCGCCTTGGCGCAGATATTAACGGAAGCCGTTATCTTGAGCCTGACGGCAGATTCCCCAACCACATTCCCAACCCCGAAAATAAAGAGGCAATGAAATCCATTTCCGAAGCAGTTGAAAAGAGTGGTGCAGATTTTGGCGTTATATTCGATACAGACTGCGACAGAGCTGCTTGCGTTGATAAAAACGCTCAGGAAATCAACAGAAATAAGCTCGTCGCCCTTGCTTCATATATCGCTCTTAAAGACAATAAAGGCGGAATTATTGTCACGGATTCTGTTACAAGTGACGGTCTTGCAGAGTTTATCGAAAAGGATTTGGGCGGTGTTCATCACCGTTTCAAGAGGGGATATAAAAACGTAATTGACGAGGCAATCCGCCTTGAAAATGAAGAAAAGAAAAATGCGCCCCTTGCTATAGAAACCTCGGGTCACGCCGCATTTAAAGAAAATTATTATCTTGATGACGGTGCTTATCTTATAACTAAAATTATCATCGAACTTGCAAAGCTTAATAAAGAGGGCAAGTCAATTGAGAGTATTATTGAAAACCTCAAAACAGCTCTTGAAGAAAAAGAGGTTCGTTTTACAATTAAGTTGGATGATTTCAGAGATTACGGACTTTCGGTTATTGACGATTTCAAAAAACTCTGCGAAAGCACAGATGGTATAACAGTTGCACCAATTAATCACGAGGGTGTAAGAGTTAATTTTAATGAAAACCTTGGTGACGGATGGCAGCTTTTAAGAATGAGTGTTCACGAACCGCTCCTTGTCCTCAATTGCGAAAGCAATAAACAGGGCGGAGTTAACCAAATGCTCACTTTCTTCAAATCCTTTATTAAAAAATACGAAAAACTTGATATTTCAAAGTTGAATTAGAATATGAATCTTGTTTCAGTACCACCAAGTATGACGAGATAGGGTGATAAGATGGGTAGTGCTTTGTCTTGATCTTAGTAGGGTTGGAAATTTGATGAGATTTTTGGGGTGTTCTGTGTAAAAACAGCTAAGACACAAACTATACCCATGTTGAAGATTAAGTCGGAGGCCAAGCGGT
>JAZSNR010000043.1:0-4310 GCA_045536495.1 Acutalibacteraceae bacterium | reverse complement strand
CGATTTACTCCGAGCCTGATACAGGCAATAATTTCGTTCTTGAATTTAACGGAAAAAGAGATGCGGACGGAAATGTTATAAAAAGCCCTGATACACTCGCAAAGGTTTATCAGATAGATAAAAACAAAAACATTTCCATTGCAACAGGAAAAACTACAGGTAATGTTGGCGTTTCATATGCGGAAGCAGCTCTTTGCTTTAATATGATAAAAGCAATTGTTATGCCTCAATATCCCGATTACTTTACGGGTGTAGAAAAATAAGCTTGAAATTTGTGGAATTTACCTTGTAATATTGTTACAAAAAAACTTTAAAAATTTCTTAAAAAAATACCAAAAAACTCTTGCATTATTGAAATAGTTGTGATATTATGATAGGGCGCGCGAAGGGCGTGTCCCTATCTTTTTATGCCCTGACGCGAGCAGATATGCGATGACGCGGGAGGTGGCTGCCCTTTGAGGCAGGGAATTTCCGCCGAGTATGTCCGATTTTAAACCGGGCGATTAAATACCGAATACAAACACGTTTGCCGTCCTTAACTGTGGCTGCGCGTCTGTTTCGGAGCGTGAGTTCATCCCGGAATGTCCATTCCGGTTTTTAAACGGGGAGGGCGATAAGCCCGGGAGAGTTGTTGAAACTTACGCAGCCCGCCAATAATTTTAGGAGGCGTTAAAAATGGCAGTTAAGGAAAAAATCAGAATCAGACTCAAAGGTTACGATCACAACCTCGTTGACAAGGCAGCAGAAAAGATCGTTGAAACAGCAAAGCGTACAGGCGCTCAGGTTTCCGGTCCCATCCCGCTCCCCACAGAAAAAGAGGTTATCACAGTACTTCGCGCAGTTCACAAGTATAAAGACAGCCGTGAACAGTTCGAGCAGCACACTCACAAGAGACTCATCGACATTCTCAGACCCTCAAACAAAACTGTTGAGGCTCTCACAGGTCTTGAGCTCCCCGCTGGTGTTGATTTTGAGATCAAGCTTTAATCCGATATAAAGTTTGGTTTTAAATATACCTATTATATATAGGTCGCAGGTCACGTTGAGGAAACTCAACCAATAATCTGAAGGAGGAAAACAAAATGAAAAAAGGTCTTATCGGAAAAAAGATCGGCATGACTCAGATTTTCGATGAAAACGGTAACATGGTTCCCGTAACAGTAATCGAAGCTGGTCCTTGCGTAGTTGTCCAGAAGAAGACAACTGAAAACGACGGCTATGAAGCTGTTCAGGTTGGCTACGGCGACGTTAAAGCCAACAAAGTGACAAAGCCCATGGGCGGTCACTTCAAGAAAGCGGACGTTGCTCCCAAGAAGGTACTCAAAGAGTTCAGACTCGCTGATACCTCCGCTGTAAACGTTGGTGACATTCTTAAAGCAGACATCTTTGCTGCAGGTGAGTATGTTGACGTTGTAGGCAAGAGCAAAGGTAAAGGTACAGCTGGTGTTATCAAGCGCTGGAACTTCGCAAGACTCAGAGAGTCTCACGGTACAGGTCCTGTTGCAAGACACGGTGGTTCTTTAGGTGTTATCGACCCCGCTCGTATTTTCAAAGGCAAAAAGATGGCAGGTCACCTCGGTTCAGAGCGTGTTACTGTTCAAAACCTCAGCGTAGTTAAGGTTGATGTTGAAAACAACCTTATTGCTATCAAAGGTTCCGTTCCCGGTCCCAAAGGTGGCATCGTTGTTATCGCTGACAGTGTAAAGAAAGCTTAAGGAAGGAGTGTAACAGATGAGTAAATTATCAGTACTTGATATGGCAGGTAAAAAAGCAGGCAGCATCGAGCTTAACGATTCTATCTTCGCTATTGAGCCCAATATGTCCGCTATGCACCTGGTTGTAGTTGGTTATTTAGCAAATCAGCGTCAGGGCACTCAGTCCACAAAAACTCGTTCCGAAGTTAGCGGCGGCGGTAAGAAACCGTGGCGTCAGAAAGGAACAGGTCGTGCAAGACAGGGTTCAACAAGATCTCCCCAGTGGTATCACGGTGGTATCGCTCTTGGTCCCAAGCCTCGCACATACGGCATCTCCATCAACAAGAAGGTTAGAAGACTTGCTATGAAGTCTGCTCTTTCTTCAAAGGTTGCTGCAGATGAAATGATCGTTCTTGATTCCATCAAGCTTGATGCAATCAAAACAAAAGCAATGGCAGAAATGCTTGCTGCTATTAAAGCAGGTAAGAAAGTTCTCGTAGTTCTTCCCGAAAATAACGAAGTTATCTACAAGAGCATCAGAAACATTGAGGGTGCAAAGGTTTCCACCGTTAATACTCTTAATGTATATGACATCCTTAACTGCGATTCACTCGTAGTTCTTAAGGACTCCGTTACTAAGATTGAGGAGGTATATGCATAATGAAACTCGCACAGGACATTATCATTAAGCCTATTATCACAGAAGCTTCTATGATGGGCGTTGCTTTCAAGAAATATACCTTTAAAGTTGCAGCAGACGCAAACAAAGTTGAAATTGCAAAAGCAGTTGAAGAGCTTTTCGGCGTTAAAGTTGCTAAGGTAAACACTCTTACTGTTAACGGTAAGATGAGAAGATACGGTAGATTCGAAGGCTACAAGGCTTCCTGGAAAAAAGCTATCGTAACTCTTACAGAAGATTCAAAAACAATTGAATTCTTTGATGGCATTATGTAATCTGATTTAAACTATTTATAACTTATACCCGTATGGTATAGTATGGAGTTGACATTCTCCGCAAAACCATTATAGGAGTGTGAATAATATGTCTATAAAATTGTTTAAGCCGACAACAAACGCAAGACGTAATATGTCGGTAACAGATTACTCAGAACTTTCAAAGGTTACTCCTGAAAAGAGTCTCTTAAAGCCTCTTAAAAAGAACTCAGGTCGTAACAGCTACGGTAGAATCACTGTTCGTCATCGCGGCGGCGGAAACCGTAGAAAGTACAGAGTAATCGACTTCAAGAGAACAAAGTTCGATGTTAAAGCAACTGTTAAAACTCTTGAATACGATCCCAACCGTTCAGCACACATCGCTCTTATTGAGTATGCAGACGGCGAGAAAGCTTATATCCTTGCTCCCGTTGGTCTCAAAGTAGGCGATACAGTTGTTGCAGGTCCCACAGCGGATATCAAGCCCGGTAACGCGCTTCCTCTTACAAATATCCCTGTTGGTACATTCATTCACAACGTAGAACTTTACCCCGGCAAAGGCGGTCAGCTTGCAAGAGCAGCAGGTAACGCAGCTCAGCTTATGGCTAAAGAAGGCGTTTACGCTCTTCTCAGACTTCCCTCCGGTGAACTTCGTAACGTTCCCGTACAGTGCATGGCTACTGTAGGTCAGGTTGGTAACCTTGACCACGAAAACGTTAAAATCGGTAAAGCAGGTCGTACACGTCACATGGGTATCCGTCCCACAGTTCGTGGTTCTGTTATGAACCCCAATGACCACCCCCACGGTGGTGGTGAAGGTAAGTCACCCATCGGTCGTCCCGGTCCTGTTACTCCTTGGGGTAAACCCGCTCACGGTTATAAGACAAGAGCTAAGAAGAACCGCTCCGATAAGCTTATCGTGAAGCGTCGTAACGGCAAATAAGCCGGAAAGGAGCATTACTAATGAGCAGAAGCATTAAAAAAGGACCTTTCGTTCAGCCCAAGCTCCTCGAAAGAGTTCAGAAAATGAATGAAAACGGCGAAAAAATCGTTCTCAAAACATGGAGCAGAAGTTCAACAATCTTCCCTGATTTCGTTGGTCACACTTTTGCAGTTCATGACGGCCGTAAACATGTTCCGGTTTATGTAACTGAAGATATGATCGGCCACAAGCTCGGTGAATTCGCTCCCACAAGAACCTTCAAAGGTCATGCGGGATCAAAAACTTCAAATAACGGTAAATAATAGGTCGAAAGGAGTGTGTTAATAATGGAGGCAACAGCAAAAGCTACTTACTTAAGAATAGCTCCCCGTAAGGTTCAGATCGTTCTTGACCTTATTCGCAACAAGCCTGCAGATGAAGCAATGGCAATTCTCAAGCACACACCGAAGGCCGCTTGTGAGCCGCTTGAGAAGCTTCTTAAATCCGCTATTGCAAATGCGGAAAACAAAAACATGGACGTAAATTCACTTTACGTTTCACAGTGCTGGGTATGCCAGGGTCCCACTCTCAAGAGAATCAGACCCCGCGCAAGAGGCAGCGCTAACAGAATTAACAAAAAGACATCACACATCACCCTTGTACTCAAGGATGCAGAATAAGCGAGAGGAGGAAATATAATGGGCCAGAAAATCAATCCTACAGGATTAAGAATAGGCGTTATCAAAGATTGGGAATCTCGC
>JAZSNR010000036.1:0-55099 GCA_045536495.1 Acutalibacteraceae bacterium | reverse complement strand
CAATAATTCTCAATTCTCCATTCTCAATTCTCCATTCAAAAAACATCGCCGCTTTGCGACGATAGGAAACCCCCGGCGAGGGTTTCCTACGATAAAACAGTCATACCGGACTGTTTTATCTACCTTCCTGCGCTAATGGAAGAAAAGTGTTTCGCATTCTGCGGAATGCGACAAAGGGCGTTGCCCCTTGACCCCACAACCTTTTGAAAAAGGTTGACGAAAACTTTACTTATAATTGCGTCGCAGACCCGATAATTTTGCATTTTGCATTCTGCATTTTGCATTGAAAAAACACCGCTGAAGCGGTGCTTTTTTTATACGCCTTTCATAGTAAGAGATATTCTCTTTTTCTGAGGCTCAACGGAGAGGACTTTTACCTTTACTACCTCGCCGACCTTAAGAACCTCTGAGGGATGCTTTATGAATTTGTCGCATATCTGGGAAATGTGAACAAGACCGTCCTGATGAACGCCGATATCAACGAACACGCCGAAGTCGATTACGTTTCTTACAGTACCTGTAAGCTCCATACCTTCACGAAGGTCGTTCATATCCATAATATCTGTGCGGAGCATTGGCTTGGGAAGCTCGTCACGAATATCTCTACCGGGCTTTTCAAGCTCGCCCATAATATCTATAAGAGTGGGAGTACCAACGCCACATTCTTCAGCGGCTTTGGGGAGGCCGTACTCCTGAACCTTGCCGCTGATGCCCTGAGCGCCTTTGTCTGCAACATCCTTTTGAGAATAGCCGAAAAGGTCGAGAAGCTTTTTCGCCGCGTCATAGCTTTCGGGATGAACGCCTGTGTTATCGAGAGCGGTTTTACCGCCGGGAATACGAAGGAAGCCTGCACACTGCTGATATGCTTTCGGACCTAAGCCTTTAACCTTCTTAAGGTCTGTTCTTGCATTAAATCCGCCGTTTTCTTCACGGTAGGCTACGATGTTTTTAGCAGTTGCGCTTGTAACGCCCGAAATATATTTTAAAAGTGAAACGGAAGCGGTATTAAGGTCAACACCGACGGAGTTTACGCAGTCCTCAACAACGCCTGAAAGAGATTCCTCAAGTCTTGCAGGGGGAACATCGTGCTGATACTGACCAACGCCGATGCTTTTCGGCTCGATTTTAACAAGCTCTGAAAGAGGGTCTTGGAGTCTACGCGCAATTGATACTGCGGAACGGACGGAAACATCGAAATCGGGGAATTCCTCTGCTCCTAATTTTGATGCGGAATAAACTGAAGCGCCTGCTTCGTTAACAACCATATATGAAACAGGGTGGGGGGATTTCTTGATTGTATCTGCAATGAAAATTTCGCTTTCCTTACTTGCAGTACCGTTACCGATTGAGATGCAGTCTATATGGAATTTCTTTATAAGCTCGAGAACCTTAGCTTCCGATTCTGCGATTTTTGACTGTGGGGGAGTGGGGTAAATAACGCCTGTATAAAGCACTCTGGAATTACCGTCAACAACTGCCAATTTGCAGCCTGTTCTGTAAGCAGGGTCAACTGCAAGAACGGTTTTGTTTTTAATGGGCGGTTGCATAAGAAGAGGCTTTAGGTTGCTACCGAACATCTTAATTGCCTGTTCGTCCGCTTTTTCTGTAAGCGTTGAACGGGTTTCTCTTTCGAGAGAGGGGAATATAAGACGGGTGAAGCTATCCTTTGCGGCTTCGCGGCAGAATTCCGTTGAAGAACTGCCATCTTTAATGAAAAGCTTATCAAGGAGCATAAGGGCTGTTTCTTCTTCAACTCCAACGCTGACCTTCAAAAAGCCTTCTTTTTCACCGCGGTTAATAGCAAGAATTCTGTGAGAGGGGATTTTCGCAACAGGCTCGGAGTATTCATAATACATACTGTAAACGCTGTCTTCCTCTGTTTTTGCAGTAGATTCAATAATACCGCGTTTGTTGATTAAATCTTTAAGAACCTTACGTCCTTCGGGAGCATCGGAAATGATTTCCGCAATAATATCGGATGCGCCCTGAAGAGCGTCTTCAACTGTTTCAACACCTTTTTCGGCATCAACATATTCTGCGGCAATTTCATTTAAATCAACGCCTTGAAGAGTGAAGGAGAAAAGAAGCTCTGCAAGGGGTTCAAGACCTTTTTCTTTAGCAACACTTGCTCTTGTTTTTCTCTTCTGCTTATAGGGACGGTAAATGTCCTCAACCTCAGCAAGAGTTACTGCTGCGGCAACTGCCTCGGAAATTTCCTCGGTAAGCTTGCCTTGTTCCTCGATAGAGGAAAGAACCTCTTCCTTGCGCTTTTCAAGGTTTCTGAGATATGTAAGGCGGTCGTTAATATCGCGGAGCTTCTGGTCATCGCAGGAGCCTGTCATTTCTTTTCTGTAACGGGCGATAAAGGGGATTGTGTTTCCGTCGTCAATAAGCTCAACAATGTTTTTGATGTGAAATTCGCTGACGGAAAACTCATCTTGAAGTGTTTTTAAAATGTCCATAAAATCTTCCTTTATATAAATATGGTATCATAATACCATATTTAAGTGCAAAGTGTAAAGTGCTAAGTGCAAAGTGAATGGGAAGCTTCGCTTCCAAATATTATAAAGCTTCGCAAACGAAAACTTACTTTAATTAATCAACTTATTTTTTAAATTAAAATATTCAGAACAATAAAGTTTTTTATTTGTTTTACAATTGCCGTGCACAGCACCTGACACTTTGCGTTTTGCACTTTGCACTTTGCCTTTGCATTTATAAATGCGTTGCACACTCAAAATTTGCAATTTGCCATTTTGTATGTTATTATTGTCTAAAGAACAAGAAAAGAGGTGCTCGTATGAGTAACAGTAATTTAACGCTTCTCGGAAAAAGAGAAAACGCGGTGTTTATATTAACACCCTTGTATCTGGTCCTGTTTTATTTTTTCGATAAGCTTTACGGTTCAGATATTCTGGGTCTTTCCCTTTTTCTGAGAATACCTTATGTTATTGCTTGGGTAGTGGCGGTGGTTTCAGTTTTGAGATTTTTCCGCCGTATAGTTTTACCAAGTAAAATTCTGGAATACGATTCAATGAATTTGTACATAAACAAAGGCTTGAAGGGCACACAGATGATACCCTGGAGCGATATCAGAAGCGTTGATAATCTTCAAGTGTATGGGGATTTCCGTGCGATTTTTGGTGGTCTTCACAGACATGCACTTCCGGGAAAGATTCGGGATATGTTTGTTACTATATGGAATTTGTCTGTAACAGGTATTATTGTTATCAACTGTAAAAATGAGCTTGTGAGAGTTCACGGTATTAAAAATGCAAAAGAAGTTCGTAATGAGATTCACAAAATCATCACCCAAAAGAGAAAAAATATTGATAAGGGATTTAAGTTGAGATAAGCTATGGACGTTTCGGAGGTTAAGGTTCTTGCAAAAAGAGCCAACGGTTTGTTGATTGTTGCGTCTGTGCTGATGTTGTTGAGCGGGTTTGCTTTTGTATACTCTGTTTTTGTTTTGACAAAGGTGATAGAACCCAATGAAAAATTATTTCTTATAATATATGTTTCTAATTGGTTAGCGGGTCGCCGCAGGTTCAGGCGTTTCAGACTTTACTACCATTCTAATCCTGAATGGCTGGCATTTGAATGCGCTCTTTCTTATGGTCTTGAATTTGCTTTTCTTTTTTATATTTTTATCCGTCGTTTGTCAATTCCTAAAGTTATTATTGAGTATGATGACTACGGATTGTATCTTTACAGAAAAGGTATGCCTGTTACTCTTTTGAGGTATGAAGCTTTATGGAGTGTTTATGCCCAACAGGAGTTGTATGATGTCTATGAGGATTTTGACAGTACTGCAAGTGTTTCGGTTAAGAATTCGCTTTTTGGTCTCTCTAGTTCCGGTGCGATAAGGTTTGAAACCCCTGACGGATTTATAGTTCTCAGCGGAATTTACCATGTCAGAGATGTTGAGCGGGAAATCAACCGTATGGTAAGAAAAAACCGTGATGAATTTGTTGCAAAAATGGAAGAAAATATTGAGGAAAACAAGAGAAAAAGGGAGCTGGAGGAGCTTGCAAAGCACGACCCGAGCACATAAATATATTTGTTTACAATTTGTTCACAAAGTTGTGAAGATGTTGCAATAATGGTATGGTATATAATAACCATAGACATTAATTGCAAAACATTTCATTTTCTCTTTCCAAAAAGTTCAATCCTTTGTCGCGAGACAAAGGGTTGAATTTTTTATAAGTGCAAAGTGCTAAATGCTAAGTGCTAACAGCTAACAGCTAAACCGGCGACTCTTTTTGCATTTTTTATAAAAAACAGTTGACATATTTATACATATGTGCTATAATCCCTTTACCTCTCAAAGAGGGTTCTTTTTTTGCGTCCTGATTTTAGGATGTGCGGTGGTAAATATCGCATATCTTGACGCGTCATAAGGCTTTCTCGGCTAGGAAAGGGATTCGCCCTTTTCACCGGCGAGAGGGAGGCTAATCAAAAATTGGAGGTGCCGTTATGAGAGTTAAAATCACACTTTCCTGCACAGAATGTAAACAGCGTAATTACAACACTATGAAGGAAAAGAAAAACAACCCCGACAGGTTGGAGATGAAAAAGTACTGCAGATTCTGCAAGAAACACACTCTCCACAGAGAAACAAAGTAAGGAGGTAGCACCATGGCAGACGAAAAGAAAACCGTCAAAAAGGAAGATACCTCTAAAGCTGAAAAGAAAACTAATCCCGCAAAGAAGGTTGGCAATTTCTTTGTTAAAATCGGCAAAGCAATCGCTAAATTCTTTAAAGACCTCAGAGGCGAAACAAAGAAAATTGTTTGGCCCGGTCGCCAGATGGTTCTCAAGAGCACAGGTATTGTTCTTGCTGCAATCCTTGTTATCGGCGCAGGTATTTGGATTCTTGACTTCGCAGTTTCAGGTGCTGTAAACGGTCTCGGCAAGCTTGCTGATAAGACTGAAGTTACAGAAACAACTACTGAAAAAGCTGACGAAGACAAAGAAGACGACCACGACCACGAAGACGAGGAAACAACAGAAAAAACGACTGAAAAGGAATAATCCGATTCATTACTTAAAATCAGTATAATTCGGAGGTAAACTATGTCAGGCGAAGCAAGATGGTTTATAATCCACACCTATTCCGGTTACGAGAATAAGGTTGCGGAGAATATCGGTAAAATCGTTGAAAACCGCAAAATGCACGACAAAATCCTCGGTGTTAATATTCCGCTCGAAAAGGTTGTTGAAGTCAAGAATGACAAAACAGTAGAAGTTGAGCGCAAGATTTTCCCCGGTTATGTTGTTGTTAAGCTTGCAGTTGAATACAGCGATAAAGAGGGCGAAGAAAACGTTCTCAAGGTGCCCGATGAAACTTGGCACGCTATCCGTTACACAAGAGGTGTTACAGGCTTTGTAGGCCCCGACGGTCGTCCCGTTCCTCTCACTAAAGAAGAGGTTGAAAAGCTGGGCGTTGAAAAAACCGCAGAGGGCGAAGACAACATTATCAGTACCGTTACAGAGGTTCAGTTCAGTGAGGGTGACCTTGTTACTATCACAGAAGGCCTTATGGAAGGTAACTCCGGTGTTGTTGAAAGCATTGACACAGCTAACAGTACCGTTCGCGTTATTGTTTCATTTATGGGTAAAGAAGCTCCTGTTGAGCTTCCGCTCAATCAGGTAAAAAAAGCGATTGACTAATCGCAGTTAACATTGGTAATCAGAGGCAATGTCCTCTGTTATATGCGACATAATGGTATGTCGCGTGTGGGAGGAGTAAGGCGAGCTCTTATTCCGCCATACCACGAATTTTGGAGGTGCAAAAAATGGCTCAAAAGGTTGTAGGTTTCATCAAATTGCAAATTCCCGCCGGTAAAGCAACCCCGGCACCCCCTGTTGGTCCTGCTTTAGGTCAACACGGTGTAAACATTATGGCATTCACAAAGGAATTCAATGAGAGAACAAAAAATGATATGGGTCTCATTATTCCCGTTGTAATCACAGTTTACGCTGACCGTTCATTCTCTTTCATCACAAAGACTCCCCCCGCTGCTGTTCTTATTAAGAAGGCTTGCGGTATCGAGAGCGGTTCAGGTGTTCCGAACAAAACAAAGGTTGCAACAATTACCAAAGAGCAAGTAAGAAAAATCGCAGAGCAGAAAATGCCCGATCTTAATGCTGCTGATATTGATTCTGCTATCTCTATGATCGCAGGTACAGCACGTAGCATGGGCGTTACTGTTGTTGATTGATTACGGAGGAAATGTAATTATGAAACATGGTAAAAAATATGTTGAGAGCGCAAAGCTCGTAGACAAAGCAAAGCTCTACGAAGTTAACGAAGCTCTCGAGCTTGCAACAAAAACTGCAAGTGCTAAATTTGACGAAACTGTTGAAATGCATATCCGTCTTGGTGTTGACTCCCGTCACGCTGACCAGCAGGTTAGAGGCGCGGTTGTTCTTCCCAACGGTACAGGTAAAAAAGTTCGCGTAGCTGTTTTCGCAAAAGGCGACGCTGCTAAAGCTGCAGAAGCTGCAGGTGCAGACGTTGTTGGCGATATGGATCTTCTTGAGAAAATCCAGGGCGGCTTTATGGACTTCGACGTTTGTATTGCAACACCCGATATGATGGGCGTTGTTGGTCGTCTCGGTAAGGTTCTTGGTCCCAGAGGTCTTATGCCCTCTCCCAAGGCAGGTACTGTTACTCCCGATGCAGCAAAGGCTGTTGAGGAAGCTAAAGCAGGTAAAATCGAATACCGTCTTGACAAAACAAACATCATTCACTGCCCCATCGGTAAGGCTTCATTCGGTGGCGAAAAGCTCACACAGAATGCTATGGCTCTTCTCGATGCTGTTATTAAGGCAAAACCCGCAGCAACAAAAGGTACTTACATCCGTTCATGTGTTGTAGCAACAACAATGGGCCCCGGTGTTCGTGTTAACGCTGCAAAGCTTACAGCAGTTTCTACTGTTGAAGAATAAAAAAATACTTGACATACTTTTAAAGGTGTGTTATATTACTTGTGCTGTTCTAAAGACAGCAGGTGCAAATTTTGTTTAATGGTCCGTCCGCCTGCCGAGGAATGCATTAATTCTTGATATTTTATTGAGTTTTTATGCCCTTCTCGTGCTATGCGGGAAGGGCATTTCAAATGGCAAAAGGAAGCAAGAACGACAAATCCAAATCAGCCTTAAATGGCATAATTTTGGCATTTTTCGGCTTGCCTTCTTAGCAAGGCGATAGCCTTGCGTCAGCCGGCGCACCAAAACCTGCTCAAAATTCTACTCATTTAAGGTCGTAGAATTTTAATGAGTGAGATTTTTGGTTGTGCAAGGCAAAAGCGGAACAAATCCTTTCGGATTTGTGAGCATTTTAACACAGCAAAACCGAAAAGGTCACCATTAAAATCTGGTTTGGATTTATCGGTCTTGCTTCTTTTTCGGAGGTGAATTAGTTTGCCAAGTGCTAAAATCTTAGAAGCAAAAAAAGCAGAAGTTGCTGCAATCGCTGAGAGACTTCAGGGTGCATGTGCAGGTGTTCTCGTTGACTACAAGGGTATCAACGTTGCTGACGACACAGCTCTCCGTAAGGAACTCCGTGAAGCAGGTGTTGAGTACACAGTTACAAAGAACACAATGATTGAGCTTGCTATTAAAGGTACTGAGCTTGAAGGTCTTTCAGACTGTCTCGCAGGTACAACAGCTCTCGCAACATCCAAGGATGATTACGTTGCTGCTGCAAGAATCCTTTCAAAGTTTGCTAACACTCACAAAGACTTCACTGTAAAGAGCGGTTTCCTTGATAAAGAGGTTATCTCTCTTGAAAAAATCGATAGTCTCGCAAAGCTTCCCTCAAGAGAAATTTTGCTCGCTACTGTATGCAATGCGTTCAACGCTCCTATTTCTGCGTTCGCTCGTGCAGTTCAGGCTATTGTTGACAAAAGTGGCGAAGCCACAGCAGAGGCAGCAGCTGAATAATTGCTGTAACTAATTTAAGTTAAGTAAAAATTTAAACTAAAATCTAAAGCCTAACGGCTAATAATTGGAGGAAAATAAAATGGCATCTGAAAAGATTACTGCTATTATTGAAGAATTAAAAGTACTTACAGTTCTCGAGCTCTCCGAACTCGTTCATGCTGTAGAAGAAGAATTCGGCGTATCCGCTGCAGCTGCAGTTGCAGTAGCAGCTCCCGCAGAAGCAGCAGCTGCTGCAGAAGAGAAAACAGAATTTGATGTTGTTCTCGCAGAAGTTGGCGCAAACAAAATCGCTGTTATCAAGGTTGTTCGTGAGCTCACAGGTCTTGGCCTTGCAGAAGCAAAAGCTAAGGTTGACGGCGCTCCCGCAACTCTTAAAGAAGCTGTATCAAAAGACGATGCAGAAGCAGCAAAAGCTAAGCTCGAAGAAGCTGGCGCAAAAGTTGAAATTAAATAATTTAATTTTCAAGCTTTCAGAGGACGGATTTTTCCGTCCTCTTTTTGTTTAATGCGTAATGCGGAGTGCGGAATGCGGAGTGCGGAGTGAGCTTCGCGATAGGTAAAAAAGGGATAGGCTTCGCGTTACTTTTACTAATTGCTAATTGCCAATCGCTAATTGCTATTTGCTATTTTTTATGTTATTATGTAATCAACAAATATACGGGGTGAGAGAATGAGAATTGAGTTTAAGACTGTTTATGATAATATTGAAAATGAGAAATTGGGGCAGGTTTATGCGAAGCATTGCATAGATAAGCAGCTCAAGCAAATGAACACTATGAAAATATTGCTTATTGTTATATGTGTTTTGGGCTTCTTTATGAGCATTGGGGCAGTGTTTGTTTCAGATGCATTTATTCCCTTAACACTTTTTCCTGCTTTTTTGATTGTTGGGTTAATTTATATTCATTGGGCTAAAAAGAAACTTTTTCCCAAAACTTTTTCAGATATTAACGGTATCGGTTGCCCTTACAATGTAACAATCGGTCTTTATGACGAATATTTTTACGAAAAATTTGAGAACAATATGAGCATATCTGAAAGCTCTGTTCGTTATGAATTTCTCAAAAAGATTGTGGAAACGCCTGAATACTTTGTTCTTTTAACAAAACGTTCTCATTTATATTTCCTTCCTAAAAAAGATATGGGTTACGAGAATGCTCTGGAATTTTCTGCGTTTTGTAAATTGAGACTTCCATATATTTACAAATCCGGAAATTAAAGTGCTAAGTGCTAAATGCTATGTGCTAAATGTTGGGGAAGCTTCGCTTCCAAACAATTAAAATACAGTTTAATAGCAAAATTCAGAGGACGGGTTTTCCGTTCTCTTTTTTTATGCCTGTTTATTCCGAAGGGGAGAGGGTGTTGATGAGCTTATCGTAGCTAACATCAGCACCTTTTTCTTTTTCGGCTTTTTTCTTTCCGCCTTTACTGCCGTTTTCTGCATTCTTTTTGCACTTGTCTTCATAAGATGCTTTATCACGCTCAATGGCGCTTTTAATAAAGCCAAAAACAAGTTTAAGTGAGCGGTGCTCAAACTCAATTAATTCGCCATATTTAGCGTAAATAAACATAGCTCTGAATAATTCGCCTAATTCCTCATCGGTTAATTCCCATAAGGGCGCTTCCCAATCGAAATAGACTAAAAAACTTTTTCTGTTAATTTTAAAAACCTCCTTTAAAATCAGTAGCTAATTGTCAGTTGTTTAAAAAACGGGAACAAAACGAGAATTTTTGTTGTTCAAAAATTGTAGAAAACTCAATAAAAAATGTTCAAAACTACCCAAAAAATCAAGTGAAAAAATGGCCACAAAAACTATTTCGTTCCTATATCTTTACTTCTTCCTCTACCGTATCTTTTTTTACTACTATTTTTGTACTGATATTTATATCTTTTTTTATATTTATATTGGGCAGATTCGTTTGCGTTCGGTAGCGAGTGATAGCGAACGCTAGGGGCGCATCCCAAACGATATAAATCCTGACGGATTTTCGATATATCTTACGATTCGATATACCTGCGGTTCGATATGTGCCTGACGGCACGAGATATAAGGATTTATATCATATCGAATTGAGTGTAGCGAAATATATCGAATTTTGTGAAACAAAATATATCGAACAAGCTTGCTTGTATATCGACAATAGATGTATAAACCTCCATACAAGAACATTTGTTCTAATTTTACTATAAAAAAATAAAACTTGCAACACATTTGTGTATCCTTACTTCAAAAAATATTATGAATAAAAAGGGAACAAAATTGGAATTTGTCGGAAATGTAGCAAAAAGCAACAAAGAACAAATGTTCTATTTATCAAAAGTGACGAATTATTTTTTTGATGTTCAAATGTGTTGCGGGATTTTTGAAAAGTGCTATAATATGAACCAACAAACGAACAAATGTTCTAGAAGGAGGCTTTTATGCGAATTACAAGCAAATCATTGGAGTGCTGTCCTTTTTTTCAGGCAGGCGGGGATTCCTATATTCTTTGTGAGGGTCTGCTTAAGGGCACTATGGACAAGCATATTTTCAATACCGTTAGAGAAAGAGAGGGGTATGAAAAATTAGTCTGTTCTAAAAATTGCGGGAAAACCTGTTTGCATCACAAAAGTATTAATGAATTGTATGAGAAAGGGCTGAGGTGAATGCGGAGTGCTGAATGCAGAGTGAGGAGTGTAGAGTACGGAATGCGGAATGTGAGGGGATTTAAATAGAGAAAGATACTAAAAATGATAAGAAGAGCGAGAAAAGCGCAGACAAGACTTTGAAATGTGTTTCGTCTGCTACGGAGAATATGAGCGCACTGATTGATGACATTATTAAAAAGGCGCGGAAGAATTTTAAGGCTTCCGGCAAGCCCGAGGTTGATGCGAAATTTCTCAAAGAGAGCGTTGGAGCGCTGAAGGAGCTTTATGAGCTTTTGTCAGAATATGACGGCTTCGGCGGGTGCGATGAGGGGATTATTATTCGGTTTGAAAGAGAAATTGAGGGGTTTAGTAAATGATAAAAGTCGCCAGTCGCCAGATGCCAGAATTGAGTAAAAAACTCTATTATTCTAAATTTACTTTTTTATAAATTAAAAATTGATAAATAGAACTATAAAGTTCTTGCTATAAAAACCGGAGGCTGGAGACTGGTGGCTGGCGACTGAACACAGAAAGGAAATATATGAAGGAACTAATTATTTCTCCCCCAAACGAAAAGCAGAGGTTGTTTTTTGAAAGTCAGAAGAGGTTTATCGGTTATGGCGGGGCGCGAGGTGGGGGGAAGTCCTGGGCTTTGAGGACAAAATTCATTTTATTGGCTTTGGAATACCGCGGTTTAAAGCTGTTGCTTCTTCGTAAAACTCTTCCCGAGCTTCGTGAAAATCATCTTTTGCCAATGCTTTCTCAATTAAACGGAATTGCCCGATACAAGCGTGACGAGAGGGCGTTCATTTTCCCAAACGGTTCGAGAATCCGACTCGGCTACTGCGACACGGAAAACGATATTTATCAATATCAAGGTCAGGAATATGACGTTATCGGCGTTGAGGAATGTACTCATTTCACCTTTTCTCAAATACAGTTTCTCACTACCTGCAACAGAACAACCCGAGAGGATTTTAAGCCGAGAATGTATTTTACAGGAAACCCGGGCGGTGTTGGTCACAACTGGTTCAAGCGGCTTTTTGTTAAAGGCAGATATGAGGAAAATGAAGATCCCAACGACTATGTTTTTATTCCTGCAACCATTGACGACAACACGGTGCTTATGAAAAGTAATCCCGAATATGTTAAGGTTCTTGACTCTCTTCCCGAAAAGCTTCGCCAAGCTCACCGCTTTGGTAACTGGGACATTTTTGACGGACAGTTTTTCGAGGAATTCAGGGATTTGCCCTCTCATTATAAGGACGGAGAATTTACTCACGTAATTGAGCCCTTTGAAATACCTCGGGATTGGGTACTTTACCGTTCCTTTGACTTTGGCTATGCAAAGCCCTTTTCTTGCGCCTGGTGGGCGGTGGACTATGACGGACGGCTTTACAGAATTCTTGAATTATACGGTTGCTCGAAAACTCACAACGAGGGTGTTAAATGGCCACCCGAAAAGATATTTTCCGAGATTGCGAGGATTGAGCGGGAGCACCGATGGTTAAAGGGTAAGCAGATTTTAGGAGTTGCCGACCCGTCTATATGGGACGCGTCAAGAGGTGAGGCGATTATTGAAGCCGCCAACAGAAACGGAATTTTTTTTAACAAGGGTGACAACAAGCGTTTACCAGGTTGGATGCAGGTACATTACCGCCTTTCCTTTGACGAAAAGGGTATTCCGATGATGTATGTTTTTAACACCTGCAAGGGATTTATAAGGACAATGCCCGAGCTGACCTTCAGCGTTTCAAATCCCGAGGATTTGGACACAACGGGTGAGGACCATATTGCCGACGAGGTCAGGTATATGTGTATGGCGAGGCCTATAAAGCCCACCATAAGAAAAGAGCAAAGGTTGTTGTATGATGACCCTTTAGAGTTGCGAAGCAACTAATGTTTTGCATAGCAAAACATATCATGCCTGCAAGGGTATATCATGCCGAAGGTATATCATTCGCGAAGCGAATATCATTTTATTTATAATGATATATTGCCTGACGGCAACATGATATGAACAACGTTCATGATATATTTTCTGCGAAAATATGATATACACCTGCGGTGCATGTAGGGGAAGCAAAGCTTCCAAACATTATAAAAGCTTCGCATTATTTTACATTCTGGCATCTGGTATCTGGTATCTGGCGACTGGTAACTTTTACATATTGAAGGAGTGGAATATTGAAAAAAGATAAAAAGATAAAAAAAGAAGAAATAAAAATTGATACATCAGGCAAAGTTGGTGTTATCGGTACTGATGAGGTTGAGAAGGCACTTGAAACTTTAAAGAAATATAAGGAGGGGAAGAGTGCTCTTGAACAAAGAATTGTTGAGAATGAGCAATGGTTCAGGCTTCGCCATTGGGACACATTAAGCGGCAGCAAGGGTACGGAAAATGCTTCTGCTTGGCTTTTTAACTCCATTGCCAATAAGCACGCGGACGCTATGGACAATTTCCCTCAGGTTACTTGTCTTCCGCGAGAGGAAAGCGACAGAAGCTCTGCGGAAATACTTTCACAGATTCTCCCTGTTGTTTTTGAGCGAAACGGTTTTGAAAAAATTTACAGTGATGCCTGGTGGTACAAGCTTAAAGCCGGTACGGCAGTTTACGGCATCTTTTGGAACCCCTTAAAAAGCAACGGCTTGGGTGACATTGAAATCAAGCAGGTGGACATTCTCAATCTTTTCTGGGAACCGGGTATTAAGGACATTCAGAAGAGCAAAAACATTTTCCACGTTGAGCTTATTGACAACGAAACTCTTGTTGCAATGTACCCCGAGCTGAACGGGAAATTAGGCTCTTCTTCCGTTGAAATTGCAAAATATGTTTATGACGACAATGTTGACACAAAAGACAAAAGCGCCGTTATTGACCGCTATTACAAGGCTCTCAAAAACGGTGTGGAAACTGTTCACTACTGCAAATTCTGTAACGGCGAGCTTCTTTATGCTTCGGAAAACGACCCCGAGTATCAAGAAAGAGGCTTTTACGACCACGGAAAATACCCATTCGTTTTTGACACGCTTTTTGTGGAAGAGGGAACCCCCTGCGGTTTCGGGTACATAGACATTATGAAGGACGCGCAAAAGCAGATTGACGTGCTTTCAAATTCCCTTGTTAAAAATGCGGCTATGGCAACAACGCCACGATATTTTATTAACTCTGCAGGGGCAGTGAATGAAGAGGAATTTGCAGACTGGTCCAACAGCTTTGTTCACGTTTCAGGTTCTAATCTGGGTGAGGACAGTATAAGAGAAATTAAAATATCGGGTATTCCTGAAATTTACTTGGGTATTCTCAACTCTAAAATTGACGAGTTAAAAGAAACAAGCGGTAACCGTGACTTTTCACAGGGTGGTGTTTCCAGCGGTGTTACGGCGGCATCCGCAATTGCGGCTCTTCAGGAGGCGGGCGGCAAGCTCACTCGTGATATGGTCAAGGGCGGTTACAGAGCATTTTCTGAAATAAACTGTTTAGCAGTTGAGCTTATTCGCCAATTCTATGATGAGCCGAGATTTTTCAGAATTGTTTCACCCAACGGTCAGCAGGAATTTGTTTCCTATGACAATTCAGGAATTATAGCACAAAATCAAGGAAATGCTTTCGGTATTGAAATGGGACTTCGACAGCCTATATTCGATATTAAAGTAAGCGCACAGACTGCCACACCCTTTACAAAAATCAGTCAGAATGAATTGGCGTTGCAATTATACAATGCAGGATTTTTCAATCCTGAAATGAGAGCGCAGGCACTCTCGGCGCTTTCGATGATGGAGTTTGAGGGAAAAGCGGCAGTGATTAATAAAATTGCTAATACGATTTTATAGGTGCGGAATGTGTTGATGAGTGCAACCCTATCCCTCTTTTTTCGTGAAACGAAAAAGGAGGGGGGACCGCGTTAGCGGTGGGTGGTACAAAGTTATTGGAAGTGTAAAAGTGGTACCACCCACCATTCCGCCCGAACATTATTTTACAAAAAACTAAAATACCCGAAATTTACATATATAAATATTTTACAAGTTGAGGAATGGTCCCCCCTCCTTTTTGCAAGCAAAAAAGAGGGATAGGGTTGCGATACTTTTACATATTCAGAAAGGGAAATTATGAAAGATATTAAATTGATTTTAAATATACAGCTTTTTGCCGAAAATGGAGAGGGCGAAGGCGGAACAAGTGAAATGCAAAGTGATGATGAAGTGCAAAGTGCAGAGTGCAAAGCGCAAAGTGATGATAAAGCGCAAAATGCAGAATGCGGAATGAGTGAAGAAAGTAAGTCTGATGTTCTTAATGATGAGGCAAGTATTGAAAATGAAGAGGTTATCAATGAAGAAACAGAAGACGATACAGATGGAAACTTCATTCGAGAAAGAGAAGAGCGTTTAAGAAATCGAATTTCGGGTTGGCTGAAAGAGAGCAGAGAAATGAAAGAGCTTTATCCCGATTTTGATTTGAGAAATGAGCTTCGTTCTTCAAAGCTCTTTTCACAGCTTGTTATGGGCGGTGCGCCTGTAAGGGCGGCTTATGAAACCGTTCACAAGGACGAAATTCTCTCCGGTGCTATGGCATACACTGCCGACAAGGTTCGCGAACAGGTAGTTAAAAATATCGAAACCAAGGGGAGACGTCCTCTTGAAAACGGTATTTCCTCCGAAAGTGCAGTTATGACTGCAATTGATGTTAACGCTTTAACAGCAAAGGACATCCATAAAATACTCAAGCAGGTTGAGAACGGTGCGAGTATCAAATTCTGATTTGTATTAAATAAAAAATGCGTTCTCAGAAAGGAAGATTAAATGAAAGAACTTAAAACTAATATTCAGCTTTTTGCGGCAGGTGATGTTGTGAACTCTACAGCTACTGAATCACTTTCTGCGGAAATGAAAACCTTTTATGACAAAACTCTTATTACTCTCGCTTCACCTTATCTCGTTCACGACCAATTCGGTCAGAAGCGCGATATTCCCAAAAACGGCGGTAAGATTATTGAATTCAGAAAATTCTCTTCTCTTCCCAAGGCGCTCACTCCTCTTACAGAGGGCGTTACCCCCACAGGCAACAAGCTCAACGTTTCCGCAGTAAGCGCAACTGTTGAGCAGTACGGCGACTACATTGAGCAGACTGATATGCTGGAGCTTACCGCAGTTGACAACACCATTGTTGAAGCTACAAAGCAGCTTGCTTCTCAGGCAGGTCTTACAATGGACACAATCGTTCGTAACGAAATTGTTGGCGGTACAAACGTGCTTTACTGCCCCAAGGTAGCCAACGGTGTTGAAACTGAGGTTACATCAAGAAGTGAAATCGACTCTACATCACTTCTTCGCGTGAAAGATGTTTTCAAGGCGGCGGCAGAGCTTAAGGCTATGAACGCTCCCAAAATCGACGGCTATTACGTTGGTATTATTCACCCCTATGTTGCCTATGACCTTATGCAAGAGGCAGGCAATCAGTGGATGGAGGTGCAGAAATATGCTACTCCCGAAAATATGCTCAACGGTGAAATCGGTTGCCTCGGCGGTGTTCGTTTTGTTGAAAGCACAGAAGCGAAAATCTGGAAGGAGGGCGATTCTCCTGCAGTTTTTGCAACTCTTGTTATCGGCGCGGATGCTTACGGTGTAACAAGCGTTACCGGTGGCGGTGTTGAACACATCGTTAAGCAGAAGGGCTACGGCAACGACCCTCTTAACCAGCGTTCATCTATCGGTTGGAAAGGTCTTAAGACTGCAAAAAGACTTGTTGAAGAATACCTTGTAAGAATTGAGAGCGGTAGCTCATTCAGCGGAACTGCGGAAGAAAACTAAGTAAAATTGCGCGTAAGCGCAAACCTTAGCTAACCCTCTTTTTTCGTAAAACGAAAAAGGAGGGGGGACCGCGTTAGCGGTGGGTGGTACAAGGCTATGAAAGTGTAAAAGTAGGGGCGGGTCTTGACCCGCTCGAAAGGTAAGATGATTATTGGCGGGACGGTCAAGACCGTCCCCTACAATGAACCTGAAGAAAGGAAGTAAATTATGGCTAATAAAAAGATTGATAATAAGAAAAATGAAGAGCTTGTGAGTGTGTTTATTCCCAAGCAGAGCAGAAATGACACAGAAAGATTTGTTGCGGTGAACGGAGAGAGAATTCTTGTTCAAACCGGCAAAACCGTTGAAGTGCCCAAGCGCTTTGCAGAGGTTATTAAAAACAGCGAGGCTATGGCGGCGGTTTCGGCGGCATATATTGATGCGAACATTTCTATCTAAAGCAGATAGCTAACAGCTAATTGCTAACCGCTAATTTTGAAAGGAGTTGTTATATGACACTTGCAGAGATAATTGAAAATTTTGACAGTGAGAGAGCTAACAATGTTTCAATCATAACTAAAAAACGATGGATTTCTCAGCTCGATTTGAAAATCTGGGGCGAGATTTTAAAGCCCCGAGGAGATAAGGAATATATCGGCTACGGTAAGGAAATTCCTCTTGATGCTACTGTTAAGGCACCTGAGGAATACGCGGAAATTTACACTCTTTATATGAATATGAAGCTTGACTATATGAACGGCGAAATCGGGCGCAGTAACAATTCTGCAATGCTTTTTAACAGGATGTATAAGGAGATGCATGATTACATCAACCGTTCCGAGAAGGTTACCAAAAATGCAGATTTAAAGGCAGGGGATTACGATGTATAACCCGAATCTTTATGAATTGCAGAGAAGCCAGGAAATGATTTCTTCCTTTGACGGCTTCGACTGTAACAGCGTTATTCCCGACAACTGCTTTTTTGATGAAAATAATATGGGTGGTGAGGAGTTTCCGCTTCTTTCTCCCCGAAACAAGAGAGCATATTTTAATGTGTGCGGTGACAGACTTCACGGACTTTTCGGAAAGTCAAAGCTTATATATATCAACAACTGTCAGCTTTACTATGGCGGTGAGCCGGTTACTGATTTTTATTTCCCTGATATTTATGCTGGTAAAAGACAGTTTGTTTCAATGGGCTCAAGGTTGGTGATTTTTCCTGATAAGGTGTATGTGAATACTGCAGATTTTAATGATTACGGTTATCTTGATGCGTTATTTGTAACAGAGGATGACACTAATGTTACCTGCTCTCTTGCAAAGGGTGACGGTGATTTATATGAAAATTATATTGTTTCTTCTGCTGAGCCCGAAGATGTAAAAAACGGGGATTTATGGCTTGATACCTCGGTGACTCCAAATGAATTAAAGCAATATTCCGACAGTCTTGGTATGTGGATGCCGTTGGCAGAAACCTATGTGAGAATTTCCTGCCCCGGAATCGGTAAGAATTTTAAAATAGATGACGGAGTTAGTATCAGCGGTTTTGAATTTGAAGACTTAAACGGCTCTCACATTATTCGAGACAGAGGAGACGATTTTATTACCGTTACGGGTATTATTCCAAACACACTTACCCAGACTGCGCCCATAAAGGTCAGTCGTGAATTGCCCCAAATGGATTTCATCTGCGAAAGCGGTAACAGACTTTGGGGCTGCAATTCCGAGAAAAACGAGATTTACGCTTCAAAGCTTGGTGACCCTACAAACTTTAACAGCTTTATGGGTATTTCAACTGACTCTTACGCGGTTTCTGTTGGTACGGACGGTGAGTTTACGGGCGCGATTGCGTTCAGAGGTTACATTATTTTCTTTAAAGAGCATTGTATACATAAAATCTACGGTCAAAATCCACCCTACACCGTGAATACCTCATACATAAGAGGTGTTCAAAAGGGTAGTGAAAAATCCCTTTGCATTGTAAACGAAACCCTTTACTACAAAAGCCCTAACGGAATTTGTGCCTACGAGGGCGGTGTTCCCGTTGATATTTCAAAGGCTTTGGGCGGTAAATACTATACCCGAGCAGTAGCAGGGGCAAAGGGTGACAGATACTACATTTGTATGACTGATAAAAACGGCGAAAGGGTGCTTTTTAATTATGACGAAAGCAAAAATATCTGGCACAAAGAGGACAATACTGATGTAAAGGAATTTGCAACCCACAACGGTAATTTGTATTTTATCGGTGTTATAAAAGGAGAAAAGCGACTTTGCCTTGCAGACGGCGAAAATCTCTACGGCAATTTTACCGGTGAACTGTCCGGTTGGTTTCCTGAAGAGGATTTCCCTTGGTCCTGCGAAACGGGTCTTTGGGGTATTAATATTCCCGAAAATAAATATTATTCAGGAATTGTTATTCGCCTTTTCGGTGAGAAAGGCGCAAGGGTAAATGTTGATTTTCAAACAGATTCCGATGGAATATGGAAAAGGCAATTAACGGTAAAAATGGACAAGGTAGGCTCTGTTGCGCTTCCCTTTACAACGCCTCGATGCGACCATCTCAAAATAAGAATAAGCGGAAAGGGAAAAGTGAAAATATTCAGTATTTCAAGGAATATTGAAGTAGGGAGTGAGCTGAATGTATGACCTTAATTTAGCAGTGCCAAATCTCACTTCACCCAAATACTCCAACGACAACCGCTTTCTGCTTTTAAAAAACTATCTTTACGAGCTTAACGAAACCCTTTCTTATGCTTTGGGAGATAAGTCCCAGACGGAAATTCAAAACCTGAAAAAAGCAATTGAAACCGAAAAAAACAATGAAAAGCAAAATATAATTCGCCTTAAAAATGACAGCAAAAAGCGGTTCGAGGAAATAAAAGAGCAGATTATCAGAACCGCAGAGGAAATAGAGCTGGATTATTCCACCGCCATTTCCAAAAGTGACGAAGCACTTTTGCAGACGGCAAGAGGTGAATTTGCCACAAAGACGGAATTTGGAGAATATAAAAATCAGGTTGATACCGAGCTTCTTCAAACGGCGGACAGTATTTCCGCAGTTGCAAAAGAGAGTGAAGAAATTTCTGCGGACTTGGAAAATTACAAAAAATCCAACAATGCTCAGTTGACAGTTCAGGCAGAGGAGATTTTGTCACAGGTGGAGAATATCTATTCTGCCAAAACGGATTTGGGGGATTTGGAAGAAAGAATTTCTTCTCAGATTTCCCAGACCGCAGAGGGTATAACGGAAACCTTTTCTGAGGAAATAACAAGCATCGAAAGCGATTTGAGTTCTGTTGGCGGTGAGCTTCAGGAGCTTGTTTCTTCTCTTGATGTTTACATCAGGCGAGGTGAGCTTGAGGAAGGCATATACGGTATTGAAATCGGCAGAAGCGACAGCAATATTAAAGCCCGTTTCACAAATGACCGTCTTTCCTTTTTTCAGGGTCTTTCCGAGGTTGCTTATATTTCGGGAAGTAATCTCTATATTACAAGAGCGGAGATTCTTGACTATCTTAAAATCGGCAACACAACCGATGGTTTTTTTACTTTTGATATTACAGCAAACGGTTTGGAGGTGACCTGGTCAGATGGCAGTTAATTTTTATGGTACCTGTACGGGCTCTTCAGGGAGCAAATATGACCTGTGGCTCAATGTAAAACAGAATTCTCAAAGCATTGAGGACAACAGCAGCAACGTTACGGTAAAGCTTCTTTTAAAACGTAACGACGGCTATTCTTCTTCCGCATATAACCTTACAGAAGGCTCAAACACCGCAAGGCTTATTGTCGGGGGTTCAACAAAGGTTAATAAAAATCTGACTATCGACACCCGAAATTTTGCAACGGTAACTCTCGCTTCCTGGACAGGAGATGTAAGTCACGATGCAGACGGAACGCTTTCCCTTTCGGTAAACGGCAGCTTTACTATGGGGGGAACAAGCCTCGACGGCGGTTCTGTCAGCGGTAGCTTCCAATGTACCGATATTCCCAGAGCATCTGCGCTGACGCTTTCCAAGACAAGCGTTAATCCTGAGGACACGGTGGGGGCAACAGTCAAGGCGGCTTCACCTTCTTTCAATCATAAAATCAAATGGTCTTTGGGAAATTCTGCAGTTACACACAGTCTTTCTGCAGGGGTAACATCAGATGCTTTTACGGTTCCTGTTTCCTGGGTTAATGAAATAACCAAGGCTAAAAGCGGTACTATTACGGTAGCATTAACTACATACAAGGGTACAAAGAAAATAGGCTCGAAAAGCTATTCCCTTAAGCTTGTTATTCCTTCCGAAAGCGCATATTTGCCTGAATTTTCTCTAGTTACAGAGAGGATTGACAATTCTGTTCCCCGGGATTTCGGAGAATATGTTAAAGGTAAAAGTCAGATTAAATTAAGCATAGAAAATTTGAAATTAAAATACGGTGCAACGGTTTCTTCTTATACTGCTAAGGTTGACACTTCTTCAAAAGCATCACTGCCTGCAACCTTTGACCTTGTGAAAGCAGGGAAAATTACAGTAAGCGTTACTGTAAAGGACAGCAGAGGTTTTTCTGTTAAAAAAAGCAGTACAATTTCTGTTTGCGACTATTCTGCACCGTCAATTACCATAAACAGTCTTTCAAGATGCGATGAAAATGGCAACAAAATCACGTCGGGCACCAATATACTTGCGGATTTCTCTTCTGCTTTCAGTTCCGTAAACGGCAAAAATATTCCGAAAATCACTTACAAATATAAAAAAGCGGATTCATCAACCTTCAGCGGTGAAATTGAGCTGACAGACAGTCCCTGCATTTTGCCTGACGGAGCGTTTCTTAACAGCAATTCATATACACTTGCTTTTAAAATTACGGACAGTATTACAACCGATAATGAATTTTATGAGAGAATTGTTCCGAGCTCTGCAATTCCTTTTAACATAAGAAACGGGGGAAGGGGTGCTTCCTTCGGTTGCTATGCCGAAAATGACAACGAGCTTTCGGTGGCGTGGGATTTGAATGTTAAGGGTAATCTTCTATATGAAAACGTTCTGGTGGAGAACAGCTCCCTTGTCAAAGAAAAACGAGGTATTATACGCTACATTCCTTGTATGGAGGTTGTTTTTGTAAGGTTAAGGTTTGAAGTGAATAAGGCTTTAGCGGCAAATGAAAATCACGTTATAGCTGTATTCCCTGATAAAATCCCGTCGCTTTTTACTCCTATTACCGTAAGTATAAACACAAGTGCAGACAAAAAAGGCAGAGGTGCAATCAGGTCCGGTACGGGAGAATTGATAGTTAATTCAGATGAAGCTATTGATGCAGGAGATTACATTTACGTAAGCGGAGTGTATTTTGCGTATAGAGAATGAGTGGCGAAGCCACAGCTGACAGCTAACAGCTAATAGCTGACAGCTTATTTTGAAAGGAGTGGATATATGGCAAATACAACAAAAACAAAGCGACCCACATATAAAAAAAGTGAGGATGTTAAAAAGGCAGAAAAGAAGCTTAACAGCTGGGAGAAAAATGCTCCCGGTGAATATGAAAGCAAGTATTCTGCAGAAATTGACAGCATTTTAAACGATATTCTCAACAGAGAAAAATTTACATATAACCTTAATGCAGACCCGCTTTATCAGCAGTACAGAGAGCTTTATACCCAAAACGGCAAAAAGGCTATGATGGATACAGTAGGAGAGGCATCCGCTTTAACGGGCGGCTATTCAAACTCTTATGCCGTTACTGCAGGCAATCAGGCATACCACGAATATCTTAATGAACTTAATGATGTGGCGTTGGATTTAAGGGACAGAGCTTATGAGCAATACGGTGATGAGGGAGACAAGCTTTTTGAAGATGTTACTCTTCTTCGCTCTCTCGACGGTGATGACTACGAAAAATATCTGGATGAATTAGAGCGATATTACAAGGACGGAGAATATCTTCTTGAAAGGCTCACTTCTATGTCCGATGCGGAATATGAGCAGTTTCTCGCAAGTGTTGATGCTTGGGAAAGTGACAGAGATTACGCCTTCAAGGAATATCAGGACGCTCTCGACAGAGAGGAATTCCGGAAGGAAATGGCATTCAAGCAGGCAGAAGCAGAGAGAGACCAGGCCAATGCAGACAGAGATTATCAGCTTTCTCTGCAAAAGCTTTACGCTTCCAAGAGTGCTAGTAGCTCCGAGAGTAAAAAGAAAAAGGCAAGCGATACTATTAACTACCCTGAAACCTATAAGGAATTTTGTTCCGCAACGGGTTACCCCGGAATTATGACGGAATCGGAATACTACAAGCACGATGAAACTTCAAAAAAATACGGTACATACAAAAAATATCTTAAGGCAATGTATAAGATTTATAAATAAGGAGGGGTGGAATGAAAGTTAAAGTAACTGAAAAACAGGTTATGATTACGGAAGTCAGTGAGGTCTACGAAGGTGAATTTGGCATAAACAGATGTGATTTTGCTTTGCCGAAAAGCTTTGACGGGCTTTCGGTTACCGCGATTTTCAATGGCATTCCTGTTCCTTTGATTGACGGAAAATGTATCATTCCCTCTCTTAATATCGGCAACTGCATCCTTGGGGTTTATGCCTACCGGAAAAACGGAGAAGAAACAGAGCTTATGTATTCTCCCAAGCCTACAATGTTTTTCGTTGGCAAGGGTTCATTCTGCCGCGAAATAAATGAAGAAATTATTCCCGAGGTTTTTGATTACGAAACATATTGTCGAATGCTTCAGGGCTACTGGAGAGAAATGATTGGGGCAAACACTTTGCCTGAATTTGCAGGAGATGCCAACGAATATCAATATTATTCTGCCAAAGCGATTAATAGTTTGTTTTATGATTTAGGCGTAGGTTTAGAAAACAGTTTCAAGGATTATGCAACCAGGGCTTATATTGATGAACTGATAGGGGGTATTGAGAATGGGTCTTATTGATAAGTTAAACGCAATTGGTGATGCCATTCGTGAAAAAAACGGAACAAGTGAATTGATACCCCTTGAAGATATGCCACAGGCTATAAGAGATATTAAAAGCGGTGGCGGAGTAACAGTAGAATATATCGAAAGCACAGGAACACAGTATATTGACACAGGTTACATTGCTAATCAAAACACAAGAATAGAATGCAAGTACCAAATTATAGGGAAAAATGGTGATTATGATAATTTATTTGGTGATTTTGCTTGCATTTCTTATAGTCACATATATAACGATGAAAAAAATACTGGTTATCAAATGGTAAAATGGGGTGGGGAGATTATCTCGTATGGTAATGCTTTATTATCTTCAGATATTACCATTTTAGAATTGGCTAATGGTATATTTACATTCACGGAAAACGGCGTTACAACAACAAAAACTGTTGGGGCAGATGCAGAGTTCACTTCCCCATATTCGCTATTATTGTTTTGTAATCGTTATTATAAAAATGTTTCACAATATGAAGCGGCAACTTGTTGTAAGGCAAGGGTTTATTATTTTAAGATATTTGAGAGTGATGTGCTTGTAAGAGATTTTGTTTCTGCGATTGATAAAAATGGTGTTTTCTGTCTTTTTGACAGAGTAACAGGAACGTATTTTTATAATCAGGGTACGGGTGCGTTTAAAGGTGGTTTTACGGTTTTGAATGGGTGGTGCTGACAATGATTAATAATATACTTTTAATTGCTTCCTTGCTTACTGCTCTCGGAGTAATAATTGCAACAGCAATTAAGGTTTACAAATTTATTCGCAAATGGGAGAAGTGGGTTGAGGAGCAGAGCGAGCACTCTCTCGATAACTACTTATCTATTAAAAGGCTTACAATTATGTCCCACGAAATGCCTCTTTCCGAGCGTATTGCCGCGGGGGAGAAGTACATAAAATACGGCGGAAACGGCGAAGTGAAGCATAAAGTTGAAGAGCTTTTAACCTTTTTGCCAAGTGAAAATAAAATAAATAATGAGGATGTCTGGACTTATGAAAATAAATTTAAAAGCAAGACTTAATAACCGAGTGTTTCTTTTGTCTGCTGCGGCATTGATTGTTACATTTGTTTATCAGCTTTTAGGAGCTTTTGATATTGTTGCGCCAATCAGCGAAAGCGAAACCTCGGAATTGACAGCGATGTTCGTTAATATTCTCGCTTTTTTCGGTGTGCTTGTTGACCCTACAACAGAAGGTATGTCGGACAGCGAGCGTGCAATGACTTATGAAACAGAAAACGATATAAGAAAAGTCGAGGGGGTGAATAAATGAGTAAGAAAATCTATATTTCGCCCAGCAATCAGGTGGGTAACACTTACGCAACAGGTAATACTAACGAAAAGGAACAGTGCCACAAAATAGCAAAGGCTTGTGTGAATTATTTAAAAAGTAAGGGCTTTTCCGTTAAATGCACCTATAATGACGATATGTACGAAAGAGTAAGAGAGAGCAACCTTTTTGGAGCTGATTTGCACGTGGCAATTCATACAAACGCCACCGTAAAGCATAATGTAACAGGCGGCACACAAATTCTCCTTTATAATTTAGAGGGAGAACGAAAAAAGGTGGGTCAGGCGGTTTTAGACAGACTTGCACCTGTTACTCCCGGTAAAAGCGCGGAAAGGCTTATTGAAAAGCCCGATTTCTATGAGGTTAATTCTGCTAATGCAATTACGGTCTACTGTGAATGTGAATTCCATGATACCAAAGAGGGCTCCGACTTCATAAGAAAGAACACAAAGAAAATCGGTGAAGCAATTGCAATGGGCATTTGTGATTATTACAATGTTAATGTAGGGGAGGGGCTTGACACTCCCGCAATAAAAGAAAACAACGCTCCGTCCGTGGACGAAACGTTGTATGCAGTTCAGGTTGGTGCATTCCGAGTTAAAAAGAATGCAGAAAACTATATTAACCAACTAAAAAAAGCGGGATTTGACGGGTTTATTGTTGAAAAGAAATAATCAAATTCCTGCGGCTCTTTCCAGAATTATATCTGCATCATAAAGGTCGAAATAACCGTTTTGGTTAAGGTCACCTAAAAGAAGCATATCTTCGGTGACGGCGGTGTCCATTCCGGAGGCAAGGCGCAAAGCCTTTCTTGCATCAACGGTTGTGACGCTGTTGTCACCGTCAATATCGCCGAAAGCGGAAATTGTTCTGTCAAGCTCGATTATGTATACGGGAGCGTTGTTTTTAATACTGTAATCAACTCCTGCAGAACCTAAATGGCAGTTGATTTTTACAGTGTGGGTGAATTGAGTGCTGTCGGGTTCGCGGAAAGCGAAAGCGTTTCTGCCAATAGATGTTATGGTTTCGGGAATTGTAACTTCAGTTAAAAGAGTGCAGTTTTCAAAGGCATAAGCGCCGACTGTCAGTTCACCCGTACCGAATGCAACTGTTTCCATAGCCATGCAATTATTGAAAGCACTTACACCAATAGATTTTAAAGTATCAGGGAAAGCGAGAGAGGGAAGTGCTTCACAACCGGAAAAAGCATAGTCGCCTATTGTTTCAAGAGTGGGGGAAAGCTTTAAATAGTTAAGCTTTTTTGCATTCCAGAAAGCGCGCGCGCCGATATGCTTCAAGGCGGTTCCGCAGTTGAACCAGTCAAGGTTACTGCAACCGTAGAAAGCTAAATCTCCAAGCGTTTCGGTGTTACGAATATTGACGCTTGTAAGCTCGACACAACCGTTAAATGCGCTCTTTCCTATTGTTTTAACTCCTGTACCGATTGCAACGGAATAAAGCTTTTTGCAACCGTAAAATGCCATATCGCCGATTGCTTCAACTGTTGAGGGAATATTTACATATCTTATGGAATTCTTCTGACGGAAGCCTGTTACTGATGTAACAGTCAGACCGTTGATGGTTGAGGGAATAACAACATCCTCTGCATAGAAATCGTTGTAACCTGTGATTTTGCAAGTACCGTCACCGTTGTCAATGTAAACAAAGCCGTTGTAGTTTAAAGCGGTTGCGATGGGGAGGGAAGATAATATTAAAATTAAAGCTAAAATTAAAGAGAGGGACTTTTTCATAAATTTCTCCTATAGTTAAATTCAAAATGCAAAGTGAAGGGGAAGCTTCGCTTCCAAACATTTTAATTATACATCATTTCAACTGTTTTGTATATACCCCAAATGTATATTTTTCTTTAATAAACTGTATATTCGCAATTTTATACATAAAAAACTGTATACTGTGAATTATTTTCCAAAAATTTATTGCAATTTCAGTTTAATAGTTGTATAATCGCCTTACAAGCGGAAGGGTCTTTTGTATATTTCTTCCGCAAAAAATTTATTGTGAGGTTTTTAAAATGAAAAAGTTTTTAAAAGTTGCTTCCATAGTTCTTGTTATTGCTTTGGTTGCTTGCCTTGCTGCTTGCGGCGGTAACGGCGGCGAAAAAGAAAAACTCATTATGGCAACAAACGCAGCTTTCCCTCCCTATGAATATAAAGAGGGCGATGCTATTGTTGGTATCGACGCTGAAATTGCAGCTGCTATTGCAGAAGAACTCGGAATGGAGCTTGAAATTATCGACACAGAATTCGGTTCAATCGTTGGCGGTGTTCAGAGCGGTAAATATGACATCGGTATGGCAGGTATGACTGTTACTGAAGACAGACTTAAAAGCGTAAACTTCTCTTCTACATACGCTAAAGGTGTTCAGTCCGTTATCGTTCTTGAAGACAGCGAATATGATTCTTACGAAGATTTCTACACAGGTTATGATGACGAAGGTAACCCCAACGGTGTTATCGACGGTCTTAAAATCGGTGTTCAGCAGGATACAACAGGTGATATCTATTCATCATCAACTCCTGAAGAATGGGGCTTCGGTGAAGACAACGTAATCCGTTACAAAACAGGTGCAGACGCTGTTCAGGCTCTCCTTGCAGGCAAGGTTACAGCAGTAATCATTGATAACGAGCCTGCTAAGTCTTATGTTGATGCTAACGAAGGTCTTAAGATTCTTGAAACATCTTATGTTGAAGAGGATTATGCTATTGCAATTGCAAAAGAAAACACAAAGCTTCTTGACGACATCAACGCAGCACTCGAAAAACTTACAGATGACGGCACAATTCCTGCTATCATCGAAAAGTACATTCCTGCTGAATAAGCAAATAACAAATATTGAGGGCGGGTGAACCCCGCCTCTCTTTTTGTGAAAGGAAAGTTTTATTTTGGAAAATTTGATGCTTGAATTTAACGAGTTTGTCGAAAAATTCAAATTCGTTTTCATTGAAGATGACAGGTGGAAATGGCTTGTTGAGGGTCTTGGAAATACTCTTAAAATTACAGCAGTTTCCCTTATAATCGGTATTATTATCGGTATTCTTGTGGCGGCGGTGCGCTCTTCCTTTGATAAAAACAAAGAGTCAATGAAAATGCGTGGCGGAATAGGTTACTATGCGCTTCTTGTTTTAAATGCAATTTGTAAGGTTTATCTTACAATAATCCGCGGTACACCTGTTGTTGTTCAGCTTCTTATTATTTATTTCATAATTCTTAAAAGCGTTTCCGACGGAAACATTGTTGCAATGGTCTGCTTCGGTATTAACTCGGGTGCTTATGTTGCAGAGATTTTCCGTAGCGGTATTATGTCCGTTGATGAAGGTCAGTTTGAGGCAGGCAGAAGTCTTGGTTTTAATTATTTCCAGACAATGCGCTATGTTATAATTCCTCAGGCTTTCAAAACAGTTCTTCCCACTCTTTGCAATGAGTTTATCGTGCTTATTAAGGAAACCTCTATTGCAGGTTACGTTGGAATTATGGACCTTACAAAAGCAGGTGACCTTATGAGAGGCCGTACATACGAAGCTTTCTTGCCCCTTATTGCAGTTGCGATTATTTATCTTGTAATTGTTATGATTCTTACTTGGGTTGTCGGAAAGCTTGAAAGGAGTCTTCGTAAAAATGAGCGATAATGTATTAATAAAAGTTAATAACCTTAAAAAGCATTATAACGGCGGCTCTGTTAAGGCTCTCAACGGTGTTAATTGCGAAATTAAAAAGGGTGAGGTAGTTGTTATTATCGGTCCGTCAGGTTGCGGTAAATCAACATTTCTTCGTTCTCTGAACCTTCTTGAGCTTCCCACATCGGGCGAAATTCTTTTTGAAGGTGCAAAGATTACCGACCCTAAAACCGATATGAACGCACACCGTCAGAAAATGGGAATGGTGTTCCAGCAGTTTAATCTTTTTAATAACCTCAGTATTATAGATAACATTACCCTTGCACCTGTTAAGGTTCTTAAAATGAGCAAGGAGGATGCTGAAAAGAAAGCAAAAGAGCTTCTTCAGAGAATCGGTCTTCCCGATAAGGCAGAGGCTTATCCCCAACAGCTTTCCGGCGGTCAGAAGCAGCGAATTGCTATTGTCAGAGCGTTGGCTATGAGTCCCGATGTTATGCTCTTTGACGAGCCCACATCCGCTCTTGACCCCGAAATGGTTGGCGAGGTTCTTGATGTTATGAAGGAGCTTGCCGCAGAGGGTATGACAATGGTTGTTGTTACTCACGAAATGGGCTTTGCAAGAGAGGTTGCTTCTCGCGTTATCTTTATGGACGAGGGTGTTATCGAAGAGGACGGCACTCCCGAAGATGTTTTCGATAATCCCAGAAGCGAAAGACTTAAGAGCTTTTTGGGTAAGATACTTTGATGAAAAGCAGATAGCGGTTAGCAAATAGCTGACAGCTATCTGCTATTTGCTAATCGCTAACTAGCAACTTGCACAACAAAACCAAACTTATTTTGATATTTATTACAAGTATTAAAATCTCATAATCGGTTGAAAAATAAAATCAGTTGTGTTATACTTTTCTCTATAAGTAGCGTGATAAAGTATGCTTTATTGCGAAAACTACGGAGGTGTATTTTTTGGCAGACGAAAAAACAAATGTTGTTGCCGAAACGCCGGAAATAGATGCTGCTTCCCGTGAGTACGTCTATGAAAACAGAAGATATGTTGGTATGAAAGAGACTATCTGGTACGTTGTTTACGATATGTGCCAGAGCTTTAATATCGACTCCTTCAACGACCGTTTCGTCACAAGCATTCTTCAAATTGACCTTGACTATCAAACATTTGTTAGTGTTTTCAACGGTTTCTGGGATGTTATCAACGATATTTTCACAGCGGCAATCGTTGAAAAAACTCGTACACGTTGGGGTAAATTTAAGCCATATCTTGTAGGTTTGGGTATTCCCGGTACATTGGGAACCTGCTTCTACTGGCTTCTTCCTATGCTCTTCAAGGGCAAGGGCTCAAGAGATATGACTAAATTCCTTACATATTTCTTACTCGCTGTTGTTCGTGAGGGTGCAGGTACCTTCCGTGCAATTGCAAAAACGGGTATGCTGGCAACCATAACGCCGCACCCTGTTGACAGAACGCGACTGATTACGGTGGCAGAGTTCTTCTCGGGTCTTTTGGGTGAAAAGCTTCCCCAACAGATTTTGACAGTTCTTATCGACCTTATCGGTAACAAGGTTATTAACCTTTCTTACACATCAACCTTTATGTTTATGGGTAACTTTACGGCAATTGTCAGCGGTGTTGCTTCCCTTATATTCTGCGTTATGACCCGTGAACGTGTTCTTCAGTCTGTTGAAACACCCAGCGTTATGCAGAGCTTGAAATCCGTTGTTAACAACAAGCCCATCTTGTTGCTTACTCTTTCGGAGACTCTTTCCAACTTCAGCGTTGGCGGTAGCATCAACGACTATTACATAGACGTTCTTAACTTTGCATCAATGACAATGGTAGCAGGTATTCCCGGTGCTATCATTAACCCGTTCTCATTCTCCCTTGTTCCCTGGTTCAGAAGAAAGTTCTCCACAAAGGCTCTCTATCTCTTGGGTACAAAGAGCCAGCCGCTCCTTGATATTCCCGTATTCCTTATCGGTATGATAGGCGGTAAGCACAACGGTATTTACAAGAAAGTATTGCCTATGTTCTTCGTTATGGCAATTAAAGAAGCCATTTATATGGTATTCTGGGGTGTACGTCGAGTTATTCCCAGCGAAATGTATAACGAATCTATGGACTATTGTGAATGGAAGAACGGTTATCGTACAGAGGCTATGACCTCTGTTGCCCGTGACCTTACAAAGAAGCTTGCAAGTATTGCTAACTCTGCACTTTCCTTACAGCTTAAAAAGCTTATCGGTTACGATATCACTTCTTACACTCAAGGTCAGGCACAGACCGACAATACTAAATTCGGTCTTTTCGCAATGGCAACTATTATTCCCACAGTTACCGGTCTTTTGGGTATCGTTCCCATTCTCTTCTATGACCTTAGCGGTGAAAAGAGAGAGCGTATGTACGCTGAACTTCTTGCTCGCCGTGAAGAAGCTTCAAAGCTTGCTATGTCCGGTGACAAGGAAGCTATGGAAAAACTCGCTAAAGAACAGTTATCAGTTGCTACACAGAACAAAGAACTTTAATTCTTTAGAAAAATTTTCGGCGGCACAGCGTGTCGCCGATTTTTTGAGAAAAAATGAAAGGAGCTATTATGGCAAAATCGACTTATTTTGGAAATTCTGCAAAATTGTTGTCAATTGTAGCCGCATTGCTTTTTGCGGCCAACGGTTTTTCTGCGTTAGGCTCCTTTTTCGGAAAAGAATCCTTGCAGTCTTTAGGAGCAAGCCTTTCAAGTCTTGTTCTTTACGTTGGGCTTGTTCTCTGCTATGTTGCATTTAACGGTGAGGGTGTAGGCCACAAGCGCTACAGGGACAGAAAAAGAAAGAAAATCACCGGTGCATTAAAGCTTAACCTGTTTTTTTGCTTTATTTTGAACTATTTAAAGGGTAGTTTGGATTATACGGCTATGTCGCTTGATGGCGGGATGGGGATTGTTGCCCGATTCTTGATGAGCCTTGTTTCTACTGTGGGTTCATACGGATTTCTTATGTGCGCAGTTTCTTTTTGGTACATTTTCCGTGACAGCAATAAAAAAGAATTGCTTCCCTTGGAATTTTCGGCATTCTTTTTCGGTTTGCTTTATAACCTTTATAAGCTTTTTAACTATGCGGTAGGCAAATATCAAATCACTGTTTTAGGGGATTTGTTCACAGAGGTTTTTTCTAACAATAACCTTTTAAAAATCCTTTGTCTTTTACAGCTCTTTTTCGATATTCTTATGTTTATACAAGTTTTTCTTTATTACAAAAAACTTGGTGATAAAGAACAAGCCGTTCTTGACAATAACGTTAAGGAGCTTCCGAGAGCCCGTAATGTTTATAAGGATGAGGGCTACGGCATAGATACCCTTGAGGACGATTTTTTACTGTCCGATTCAATTGAAGAATAATTTAACTGCACCACCTGTATAAATGTACAGGTGGTTTTTTATAGTTAAGAGTGAAGAGTGAATAGTGAAGAGGTAAGGGGAAGCTTCGCTTCCGAACATTCTATATTGGGTGGTGCTTTTGTGAAGCGTTTTTTTGTTTTTGCGGTAACTATATGTGTTGTTTGTGTTGTGGGGATTTTTATGAAAGGTGACAGTAATACAGTTGTTTCTTCGAATATTGATAACCCCAAAGAAAAAGAAATAACACAAATAACAAACACGATAGAAACCAACCGCAAAAACAAATTATATTGTGTTTGGCTCACATATTCGGAAATAGGTTCTCTTGTTAAAGGAAAAAGCGAAGAGGAATACAGAGAAAGTCTTGAGGAGGTTTTTGATAACCTCAACGCTAACAAAATAAACACAGTTTTTTACCAATGCAGAGCCTTTTGCGACAGCTTCTATGAATCAGAGATTTTTCCCGTGTCAAAGTATATTTCTGCAGGAAATGATGCTTTGCCCTTTGACCCCTTTGAAGTTTTTTTAGAGATAAGCAAGAAAAGAAATGTGGCGGTTCATTGTTGGGTAAATCCTTACAGAGTTTCTTATGACAACGCTTTTGAAAAGCTTCCCGAGAATTCACCTGTCAGAGAGCTATATAAGGAAAATAAAAATTCCCTTATTATTTGCGGAAGAGGGATTTATCTTAATCCCGCCGAAGCTGATGCGAGAAAGCTTGTTCTTGACGGTATAAGAGAGCTTCTTAATAAATACAAGGTAGACGGAATACATTTTGACGATTATTTTTATCCTGAAACAGAGGATTTCAAGGATGAAAAAATGTATAAAGAATATAAAAGTGACGGCGGAAATTTGAGTCTGGGTGAGTGGCGAAGAGAAAATGTTTCTGCTCTTGTAAGCGCAGTGTATTCTTTGGTGAAAAGCTTTGATGATGAGCTTCTTTTCAGCGTCAGTCCATCGGCAGATATTGAGAAATGCAAAAATGTATTTTATGCAGATGTGGAAAAATGGTGCTCGGAAGAGGGTTTCATTGACTATATAATTCCCCAAATCTATTTCGGCTTTAAAAACGAGAAAATGCCTTTTTCAGATGTGGTTAAAGATTGGGAAAAATTAACCGCAGAAAGCGATGTTAAGCTTATTTGCGGTTTGGCGGCATATAAATGCGGAAAGCTTGACGAGAATGCAGGCTCGGGTAAAAATGAATGGACTGAAAATGTAAACATTTTGTCAACTCAATATGAACAAATCGAAGAAAACCAAGCGTGGCAAGGGTTTTCATTGTTTTCGTATTCTTATGCTTTTGGAGAGAATATGAGTGATATTTCCAATAAAGAAATAAAATCTCTTCTATATATGGTAGAATAAAACTGAATAATAGGTTAATATGTCAAAATGTAGAAAATATATGAACGAGGTTACTATGAAAAGAAGTTTAAAGCTTATAGCAATTTTGCTTGTATGCCTTTCTCTCAATTTAATAGTTCCCGTGGCAAACGCGGCAAGTGCTCAGGGTGATTTAAACGGCGACGGAAAAATCACCTCTGCGGATGCTCGCGTTGCTTTAAGATATTCCGCAGGAATGGACAAGCCCACTTCCGCACAGAAAAAACTCGCTGATATCAACGGCGATAGCAGTGTTACAATTGCGGATGTTAAGCTTATAATGGCAGATGCTCTTGATTTGGAGACCTATGAAGAGAGTCTTTTGAGACAGGGTTTCCCTGCTTCCTATGTGGAGCTTCTTGTACCTCTTCACGAAAAATATCCCCAATGGGAATTTGTTCCTATGGTAACGGGTCTTGATTGGCAGGCTTCAATTAACGGTGAACGTAACCCTCATAAAAAACAGCTTATAGAGAACAATGTTCAGTCATCTTATAAGTGCTCCTGCAGCTCCTGCAAGGGTGTTATTCAGGAAGCGTCTAACTGGGTGAGTGCTTCCGAGGAAGCGGTTAAATATTATATGGACCCAAGAAACTTCCTTAATGAAGAATATATATTCCAGTTTGAAAGCACCGCTTATGACAGCACTCACACTAAAGCAGGTGTTGAGGCAATTCTCAAAAATACCTGGATGTATAATTCAAGTATTACATATCTCAACGCGTTAGGTACTGAAAAAACATATAAAGAGGACGGTACGGCGGTTAAATATTCTGATGTAATTCTCAAGGCTGCTAAGGACAGCGGATTGAGTGCATATTACATTGCATCTAAAATTGTTCAGGAGGTGGGTTCAAGCTCATCTTCAAATGCAGGTGGTGCAAGCGGTAAAAATTCCCCCTTCAACGGTATTTATAACTATTATAATATCGGTGCATATACAGGCGTTCGTGACGGTCTGGAGTGGGCAAACGGCTTTATGAAAACAACAAGAAGTGTTGTTATGTATAAATCTGCAGACATTGAATCCACTCAGGTGGTTACAGTTCCGTCAAATACAGAGGTTTATTATATCAGTTCAAGCGGCGATTTTTACCAAGTAAATGCTGTTGTCAGCGGAAAAACCTACAGAGGCTACATTAAAAAAAGCAACATTTCAGCCTATACCTCTTACGGCAGACCCTGGACAAATCCTCAGAAGACTATTTACTACGGAGCACAGTATATCTACGACTCTTTCTCCGAAACTCAATACACGGGTTATCTCCAGAAATTTAACGTTAACCCCAAGTCCGAAACCCTTTACGGACACGAATATATGGCTAATGTAAGAGCGGCGGCAGCAGAGGCAAATAAGACATATAAAGCCTATGTTTCTGCAAACATTCTTGAAGCCAAAAAGGTTTTCTCAATTCCAGTTTTCAAGAATATGCCCGGTGCAGATTCAACAAAAGAGGATGCCTTTAAATCTTCGAAGCCCACTGTTACCGTTCCTGCTTACACACCGACCTCTGTTACTCTCAATTGGACAACCATTGATAATGCAGAAAAATATCAGGTTTATAAATATAATGAGGAAACGGCAAAATACGAAAGAGTTAAAACAACCTCGAGCACCGCGTACACAGACTCTTCACTTTCAAAAGGCGATTTCCCCAAATACAAGGTAAGAGCTTATTATGTAAATGATGATGGCGAAAATGTCTATTCATCATACAGTGCGGTTTTTGAAGCAACCGGAACACCGCCCACGCCAACAGGACTTACTCTTGTTTCAAAAGGCGATAATTCCGTGAAAATCAAGTGGACGGCAGTTGATTGCACAAAATACCAGGTCTACCGTTATGATGCAATTTCGGTAGCTTATGAAAAAATTGCCACAACAGCTTCAACAAGTTATACCGATAATACTGTTGACAGCGGAACAGCCTATAAATACAAAATCAGAGCCATAACCACCACTTCCAGCAGAACCTTCTATTCGGCGGACTATTCCTCTGTTCTTTCTGTTACAACAACAGGTGAGGCAACAGCTAAAAAAGGTAGCGTCAAAATAACAGACGGCTACCTTAATATAAGAAAATCTGCAGATACAAGCGCAGAGGTGATAGCGCAGCTCTCAAACGGTTATGCTCTTACAATCCTCGGTGCAACAGGGGATTGGTATAAGGTAAGCTTTACCATTGACGGAAAGACCCTTACAGGCTACGGCCACAAGGATTACATAAAAATCGGAACAACCACCGAACCTGAAAAAGAGAAATGTCCCTATACAGAGCCGGAAGTAACTCTTCGCCAGGGTGACAGCGGTGAGCTTGTTAAATGGCTTCAATGGTATCTTTATAAATTGGGTTATTTAAAAGAAAGTGATATTGACGGCTCCTTTGGTCCCACAACCCTCTCGGCAGTGGAGAAATTCCAGACCGATAAAAAACTTGATGTTGACGGACTTGTAGGTTCGGGAACAAGAACGGCTCTTAAAAGTGCATACGAATAAAAAAACACCGCATTGTGCGGTGTTTTTTAGTTGCCAGCTTCCAGTCTCCAGCTTTTATAACAAAAACTTTATAGTTCTATTTTTCAATTATAAAAAAGTAAATTTAGAATAATAAAGATCTTTTCTCAATTCTGGCATCTGGCGACTATAATCAATAATTATTAATTATCTCTTCTGCTTTTTTCTTTACCTCATAAATCAAATCGTTAGGAGATTTTACTTTGATTTTGCCGCCGAACTGGACTACCCATTTTGTAAGTCCGTCGCTGACAGCGGCGTTGGTTTTGAGAAGGAAGTGCTCGTCATCGTATTTCTGGATTTTGACGTTGTCGCCGAAACGGTCAAGAATAACTTCAAGAATTCCGTTATGGCAAATAAGCTCGATGGGCTTGGGTTCACCGCTGTACATATTGAAAAGCTTTGTGGCATAGTCTGCGGAATCAAAATTGTTTCTGTAATCGGAAACCTCGGAAAAATGTCTTGCAGGGGATTTTGTCTTCTGCAATTTTTTGATTTTATCTATTCTCAAATGCATCAGGTTATTATATTTCTCATTGTTGCAAACAAGATAATAATGGTCCTCTGACCAGATAAGAGCATAGGGACTGACGGTAAAAGCCTTTTCTTCCTTTGCGGTTTTAAATTCGTCGGTAATTTTTCTTCTTGTGTATGTAAAGCTAACCTTAACACTGTCGCTTATAGCCTCGTCAAGAAGGCTTATGGTGTAATAAATCTCTTCATTACTGCATTTTGGACGGTTGTCAACATAAACCTGAGAATGCAAAATTTTAGCCTGATTTTCACTTGCAAAGCTTTCGATTTTTTCTACAAGCTGATTTGTTTTCTTTTGTGAGATGAAATTTGCCGCCTGAACCGCATCGGAAAGAAGGCGTATTTCTGCAAGCTCAAAATCTCTTGCTCCTAAAAAATAGCCACCGCGGTTTTTTGAGCCTGTGTGAATAATATCAAAGCCGTATTCCCTCAAAATATCAATGTCTTTATAGATGGATTTTCTTTCTGCAGGAATGTCTAATTTAGAAAGCTCCTCACATATTTCAGTGGCGGCAATATAATGGTCCTCGTCTGTTTTCTGCTTTAAAATATCTGCAAGATAAAGAAGCTTGAGTTTTGATTTTTGTACCCCTGCCATAATAACACTCCTTGTACTATTTATAGGTCTATAAGCCCATTATATAATAAATAAAAAGATTTGTAAACTTATTTACAAAAAGTCATTATAGGTGTATAATTACTATGTATTTTTATGGTTAAAACTCTTGGAAATGAGGTGTTAAAATGGTTGGTCTGAAAATCGGTCTTGATATAGGAACGGGCAGCGTTATTGCCGCCACAGAGGGTAAAGGTGTTGTGCTCTCGGAGCCTGCTGTTTTGGCGCTTGAGCGTGAAACGGGAGAGGTTCTTGAGGCAGGGAAAAAAGCCTTCGAAATGACAGGCAGATGTCCCGATGCAATTAAACTCGTTCGACCTCTTTTAAGTGGCGGAATTTCCGAGCTCGAAAGCAGTGAAAAGCTTTTAAGATGCTTTATTGAAAGAATCTGTAAGAATAAAATATTCAAGCCAACTGTTGTTGCAACAATGCCTGCAGGGATTACTAATCTTGAAAAACGCAATATTTTAGGCTGTATTCTAAGAGCAGGTGCAGGTCGCGCAGCTCTTATTGAAGAACCTCTTGCAGCGGCTCTCGGTATCGGTGTTATGACGGACAAGCCCTACGGAACTATGGTTGTTAATATCGGCGCAGGAACTACGGGTGTGGGCGTTATAACAATGGGCAGCATTGCCGTTGCTAAAAGTGCCGCTGTAGGCGGAGACGATATGGACAGAATAATTAAAACATATCTTAAAAATAACCGTGGCGTTAACGTTGGAAGACTTACCGCAGAGGAGCTTAAAACCCTTATCGGCGGAGCTAAAATGAGAGAAGAAACAATTGCCGCCGTTGCTAAGGGCAAAGATATGGCAGACGGTATGCCCTTGTTTTTTGAGGTTACGGCGCAGGAGATTAATTTTGCTATTCGTGATTGTGTAGATGAAATCTGCAAGGCTATAACAGATGTTCTTGAGGTTACACCTCCCGAGCTTGTGAGAGATATTACCGACGACGGAATTTTCCTTTGCGGAGGAATGGCAAAGCTCTACGGGCTTGATAAATATATCGGAGAGGCAACGGGAATAAAGGTGAAAATTCCCGGTAATGCTACAAATGTTGCGGCTTTAGGTTGCCTTCGCGCTTTGAGTGAAGAAAACTATCTTTCTCAAAACGGCTATAATTTTGTCACCCTTGAAACATTGAATGTATGAGGTATATAAATGAAACTTCTTGTAATTGACGGTAACTCAATATTAAACCGTGCCTTTTACGGCGTGCGACTTTTAAGCACCAAGGACGGCAGATTTACCAACGGTATATTCGGGTTTATGAATATTTTTCTTCATCTTCTTGAGGAATATAAGCCCGACAGCGTAGCAGTTGCCTTTGACGTGAAAGCGCCCACATTCCGCCATAAAATGTACGATGCATATAAGGGTACGAGAAAGCCTGCTCCAAGTGAGCTTGTTGAGCAGTTTCCGACTCTCAAAGAACTTTTAGGTTATCTTGGGTATACTGTTGTTGAAATGCCCGGCTACGAGGCGGACGACATTCTCGGAACTCTTTCCGCCGCTTGCGGTAAGGATGATTTTTGCTATATTGCAACAGGGGACAGGGACAGCCTTCAGCTTGTAAGAGATAATGTAAATGTTGTCCTTGCAACAACAAGAATGGGCAAGTCCGAAACTGTTTTATATAACACAGATAAAATAAAAGAGGTTTACGGTGTTACCCCTCAACAGCTTATTGATATTAAAGCCATTCAGGGAGATACTTCCGATAACATTCCCGGTGTTGCAGGTATCGGTGAAAAAGGTGCGCAGGACCTTATAGAACGGTTCGGCTCAATCGAATATATTTACGACAATCTTGAAGCTATTGATGTTAAAGCAGGTATTCGCGCAAAGCTTGAAGCATCAAAAGAAAACGCATTTTTAAGTAAGGATTTGGGCAGAATTTGCCTCCAGGCCCCCGTAAGTACGGATTTGTCTGATTATAGTATTAAAAATCCCGATGCGGTGAAGGCTTCAAATCTTCTTATGTCCTTGGAAATGAGCAAGCTCCTGGGAAGACTTAATCTTTCCCAAGAAGAGATTGCACAAAGAGAAGATGCAAAAGAAGTAAAGCTTTACGAAATAACAGATACGGAGGAGTTTTTAAATTCTTTAAAGGCTTCTCAAAAAGCATATTTTACCGTTAAATATAATAACGGCGGAATAGAATATATTTTATTTAAAACCATTGACGGAGTTGCACTTATTGAAAACAGTAATTTCCTGTTTATGTCCTTTGCAAGTGCGTTTTTCTCTGATGAAACCATAGAAAAATACACCGATGATTCAAAACAGCTTTACGGATTTTGTGATGCAAACGGCATAGAACTTAAAAATATAGCCCTTGATACATCTCTAGCGGCATACCTTCTCAATCCCAATTCCTCGGATTATTCCGTGAAAATGCTTGCAGGTGCATATTCTCTTGCACCCGTAAAAATCGAAGCAGGAGATTTAGCTGATTTCTACCTGGCTGAAAAAGATTTCGTTGACGGCGCAGCGCATATTGAGGCTTTGAGCGTTAAGCTGTATGCAGAGGTTAAAGAAAATAATCAAGAGAAATTGTTGAATGAAATTGAACTTCCTCTTGCGAGGGTTCTTGCTTCAATGGAGCGAGAAGGCTTCCTTGTGGACAGAGTCGGTATTGAAAATTATAACGAGGTTATATCTTCTAAATTAGAAGAAAAACTTCAAAATGTTTATAATATGGCAGGGTGCGAGTTTAATGTGAACTCACCCAAGCAGTTGAGCGAAGTGCTTTTTGATGAAGATAAGCTGGGTCTTCCTCACGGAAAAAAGACAAAAAGCGGTTATTCCACTAATGCGGAAGTATTGGAATCTTTAAGAGACAAGCACCCCATAATCAACGAAATTCTTGAATTCAGAGGGCTTACAAAGCTAAAATCCACCTATTGCGAAGGTCTTTTAAAGGTTATTGATAACGACGGAAGAATTCATTCCACCCTTAACCAGACAGAAACGAGAACGGGCAGGATTTCCTCTGCAGAGCCGAATCTCCAGAATATTCCCGTAAGAACGGAGCAGGGTAGGGAATTAAGAAAATTCTTTGTGGCTAAAGAGGGTTACGTGCTCGTTGACGCGGACTATTCCCAGATTGAGCTTCGCGTTTTAGCTTCCCTTGCTGACGACAAGAATATGATAAACGCTTTCCTGAGCGGTGCGGATATTCATTCTATTACCGCTTCTCAGGTTATGGGTATTCCTCTTGAAAATGTTACTCCCGGTGACAGAAGAAAAGCCAAAGCAGTTAATTTCGGTATTGTTTACGGTATCGGCGCATTCTCTCTTTCAAACGATATCGGCACATCTATCGTTGAAGCGGACAGATATATTAAAGGCTACCTTGCAAACTATTCGGGTGTTGCGGCATTTATGGAAAATGCAAAAACTTCTGCAAAGGAAAAAGGCTATGCCGAAACTTATTTCGGAAGACGGAGATATCTACCCGAGCTTCAGGAGAAAAATGCAATTCGTCGCGGGTTCGGTGAAAGGGTTGCTATGAATATGCCCATTCAGGGAACGGCGGCAGATATAATTAAAATTGCTATGATAAAGGTTTATGAGCGCTTGAAAAAGGAATTTCCCGATTCAAAGCTTATTATGCAGGTTCACGATGAGCTCATTATTGAAGCCCCTGAAAAAGACAAGGAAAGGGTTGCCGCGCTTCTTAAAGAAACAATGGAAAGTGCTTGTGAAATGGCAGTTCCTTTTACTGTTGATGTGCAGTACGGTAAAACCTGGTACGATACAAAATGATGGATTTCAGAATTGAAAAAATGACCTCTTTTCATGTAGGTGAGATAGCAAGGCTTGAATCAGAATGCTTTTCTTCTCCGTGGAGCGAAGAGGGTCTGAAAAGCGAATTAACTAACGGCTTTGCTCGTTTTTTCGTGGCGTTTTCGGGAGAGGAAATTGCAGGTTATATAGGTGCTCACAATGTTCTGGGCGAGGTTTATATAACAAATGTTGCGGTTTTCAAGGAATTCAGAAGGCAAGGAATTGCTCAAAGGTTAATTGAGAATCTTTTGGAAACGGCGAAAAACGAAAATGCTGAATTTGTTACTCTCGAGGTGCGAAAAAGTAATTCCCCTGCAATTTCTCTCTATGAAAAAACAGGTTTTGAAAAAGTCGGAGAGAGAAAAGATTTTTATGAAAAACCTCGGGAAGATGCGGTTTTGATGACGTATTATATAAGTGATTTGGAGAAAAATTTATGAAAATTCTCGGAATTGAAAGCTCCTGCGATGAAACTGCCGCAGCGGTGGTTGAAGACGGCAGAACAGTGCTTTCAAATGTTATCGCTTCTCAGGTTGAGGAGCATAAAATATACGGCGGAGTTGTGCCTGAAATCGCTTCGAGAAGGCATACGGAAGCAATTTGCTCGGTGGTGGAAAAAGCCTTGAGTGATGCGGGCTGCACCATTTCCGATATTGATTCAATTGCAGTTACCTATGCCCCCGGTCTTATAGGTGCTCTTCTTGTAGGTGTAAACTATGCAAAAGGTCTTTCCTATTCAACAGGAATACCCCTTGTTCCCGTTCACCATTTAAGAGGGCATATTGCGGCGAACTACATATCAAATGAGGATTTGAAGCCACCCTTTGTTTCTTTGGTGGTTTCGGGCGGTCACAGTCACATTATCAATGTGAAGGATTATACGGATTTTGAAATAATCGGAAGAACCCGTGATGATGCCGCAGGTGAGGCTATGGATAAGGCTGCGCGTACTGTGGGGCTTCCTTACCCGGGCGGTGTTAATCTTGATAAAATTTCCGTTAACGGTGACGAAAATAAATATAAATTTCCCGTGCCGAAGGTGGCGGATTCAAAATATGATTTCAGCTTTTCGGGTCTTAAAACCTTTGCGGTGAATCTTGTTCACAACGCTTCTCAAAAGGGGGAAGAGATCAAAGCGGAGGATTTGGGCGCATCGTTTATCAAGGCGGTTACTGATTTGCTCGTTTCTCATACAATGGAAGCCGTAGAGGATTACAGCGCAGAGAAAATTGTCCTTGCAGGCGGTGTTTCCGCAAACTCCCGTTTGAGAAGAGTTATGGAAGAAAAATGCAACAGTAAAGGCATTGAACTTTACAAGCCCGAGTTGAAATTCTGTGGCGATAACGCGGCTATGATAGCTTCACAAGGCTATTATGAATTCTTGGCAGGAAAAAGGGCGGATTTAACTCTTAATGCAGTGGCATCAATGCCCATAACAGAGGGCTGAAAAACAGCCTGAAAACAGGAAATTTATGTAAACACTCATTAACTTTAACAGTTTTTTCACCTTATGTTTGGTGATTATGATAATATAAATTTCTTGACAAATGTGTTATAATTCATTCGTATAATTATATGTATTTGATTTGGAGGAATCACAATGAAGACAAACTTCAAAAAAACATTGGCTGTCTTGCTTGCTGTTTTGATGCTCACTTCAGTGTTCGGCTTAACAGTTTTCGCAGCATATACCTCAACAATTCAAGCAGGTAGTGCAGACGGCAGCACACTCAAAGCTACATTGGAAGATGGCACACCCATTACCGATGATATGCTCTCTATCACAACAGACGCATCAAACTATCTCTATCTTCCTGATGAACCCTACTTCGAAAGAGAAGATTACATTCAGGACGGTTGGACAAAAACAGCTTCCGGTGCAGGTACACTCTTGGCTTTCGGTTCAAGACAGAAAATAAGCAACAACACTACAAAGTTCTATCCTCACTGGAAACAGGTTACTTTCAATTTCATCTTTAACCCCGGTAACAACTATGATGAAACCGATCCCAATAACTTTGCTGATGCAGCAATGACTCAGGTTAAAGAGCTTGTTATAAAAACCGATGGTACTGAGCAGATTATCCTTCCCGGTGCAATGTTCACTCGTGAAGGTTATGAGCATACCGGTTGGTCCACAGCGAAATCCAATAACGGTACAGGTACCAAGATGGAATTCGGCAGTGTTTATGACAAGGCTATAACCAAGGACGTAAGCCTCTATCCTTACTGGACACCCATCGTTTACGACGTTCATTTTGAAGGTGGCGAATACGGTGTAGGTACAGCTCAGTCCTTTGAAGTTGCATACAACAAAACAGTTAAAGCTCCCGGTGAAATTTTCACAAGAGAAGGTCACACACAAATCGGTTGGGCAACAGTTGAAAATTCAGATGTTGTAGAATTAGCATTAAGCGCTACATCACCTAAGATTTTGGGCGATACAACATATTATCCCGTTTGGAGAAGAGATATTATCTCCTCTGCTCCTTCCGTAGAAGATGTAAAATTCGGTATCGTATGTATCGGCTATGAAGCTCCTGCTGCACAAAGTGTTACAATTACAAATGACGGTACTGTTCCGCTTGAATTCACATTACCTGTAAGCGAGAATTATAATACCACTCTTACCAGCGGTTCTCTTTCTCTTGCTGCAGGCAGATCATTTACAGTAAACATTCAGCCTCGCGCAGATCTTGCTATAGCTGACTATGCAGAAGAATTAGTTATTGCATGCGACAGAGCTGAAGCAAATGTAACAATTTCCGCTTCATTCAAGGTTGTTGATCACAGCTTCGGTAAGCACAAATCCAACGATGATGCAACTTATACTGCAGACGGTACAAAATCAGCTGATTGCTTAAACGGCTGCGGTACTAAGGATACAATTGCTGATCCCGGTAGTATGAAGGTTTACTCTGCTGATAACAACGATGCAGTTGGTCTTGCTTCCTCTTACGAGCACCACAGAACAGTTCGCTTCACTGCTTACGGTAGCGGTACGGACGACAGAGAAGGTGTTGTAGGCAAACGTTATGTTCCTGTTTCATGGTATGTAAATGACGACTTCAACGGCGAGTTCGAAGAAGGTTATGATGTTGTATTTACACACACAATTTTCGGTGAATACACTCTTACAATCAACTATGTTGAAGAAGAATTTGATGTAACAGCAGGCGAATGGGTTGCAACAGGCGAAATCGATACCAAAACATTCGATTATACTGTTGGTCCAACAGCAGAAGAAGAACAAGAAATTATAATGCCCAACACAATTCTCGGCATTATCTTCGCTCTCTTTATGCAGCTCCTTTCCTTGCTCGGCATCGGTGGCTGATTCCTCTAATAAATAATATTTCAACGCCATAGGTTACTATGGCGTTGTTTTTTATTGATTTTTTTACATATAATGTGATATATTAAAATTATAGAACATAGGTGGGGTGTTTATGAGCAAAAATATAATTGTTGCAGGTGGCGGTCACGGTGGCATTGCAGTAGCCTCAATTCTTTCCAGAAACGGATATGATGTAACTGTTTATGAGAAAAATTCAAGAGAAAATATGGGGTATGACTGGACAGATATTTTCGACCCAAAAGCCCTTGCTAAAGCAGGGATACCAATGCCTGAAGAGAGTTTGTTCGAATATAAAACCGATATGACTTTCTATTCTCCTGACGAAAAGACTGCAATAAAACAACAAGTTCCCCAAGACCAATTAGAAATAAAAATGGAGCGTAAGGATATCTATAATTTGCTTATATCTACCGCCGAAAAAAGCGGGGTTAAATTTGTTTTCAGTTGCAATATAGAAAAAGCAATTGTTAAAGATAATAGGGTTGTAGGAATTAAGACCGATATAGGTGAGTTTTGCGGTGATTTAATAATCGATTCCTGCGGTTGCGAATCTCCTATCAGAAGCAGCTTGCCGGAAGAATTCGGCATACAAAAGCATCCGGATAAGAACGAAAAATTCTATGTGTATCGCGCTTTTTATAATAAAGGGTGCGAAACACAAACAAAAGATAAATATAAGGTTTGTCTTCTACCCGAGGGTAAGTTGGGGATTGGTTGGGTCGCAACAGAGGCTGAATACACAGATTTGCTAATAGGCAGATTTGAACCCTTTGATATGGATGAGGTTGAAAGAACTGCCGAATTTTTCAGAAATCGTAACAATAGCCTTGGTACAGCGGTAATGCGTGGCGGTAAGTTTGTACAGATTCCTGTCCGTCAGCCTCTTTCGGTTATGGTTGCAAATGGCTATGTAGCAATAGGCGACAGCGCTTTTATGACAGTTCCTATTATCGGTTCGGGTATCGCAAATTCATTGAGGGCTGCTCCCGTTCTTGCAAAAGCGGTTATGGACGACAGAACCGAAACCTATACCGCAGAAACCTTGTGGCAGTATCAGTATAAATTCTATAAAGCTTTAGGCGCAGGGTTAGCACCCCTTGCAGCAGTAAAGCTTTTGCTCACAAGAATTACACCCGAACAGCTTGATTACATATTTGAAAAAGGTATTCTCACTTGGCGTGAAATGACAATTACCGCCGACAGCACAAGTATAACGGATTTCTTACATCCCGCCCTTGATATGCCAAAGCGAGCAATAGCTATTGTTAAAGAAGTAGACCTTTTGAAGAAAATGTTAAAGGTAGGCGCAGATATAGGAAAAATTATGGCACTTTGTGTAACACTTCCGAAAGAATATAATAAAGAAAAAGTTAAACAATGGGCAGAAAGATACGATAACATTTTTAAACAATGATATAGAAAAAGGCACATTTCAAGTTTTTGAACTTGAAATGTGCCTTGGTATTTTTACTCTTGTTCAGGTAATTTGCAAACATCAATCCATTCAATAAAATGTGCTGAATATTTCTCCAGTTCCTCGGGTGTCAGTTCAATAGCACTGTTACTGCTGCCACAAGCAGGAAAAACGGTTTCAAAGCGTTTTATGCTTTCGTCAAGGTAAACCTTAACTCCGTCGTTGACAGCAAAAGGACAAACACCGCCAACAGCATGTCCGATTTTTTCTTCAACCTCCTCGAAGGTAAGCATTTTAGCCTTTGCACCAAAAAAGGTTTTGTATTTCTTATTATCTATTTTAGCATCTCCTGCGGTGACAATTAGAATAGGGGAGTCGTTAACAGAAAATGAAAGGGTTTTCGCAATTCTGCAACCCTCAGTATTCAATGCCTTCGCCGCCAGCTCAACCGTTGCACTTGATACAGGGAATTCCAAAATCTTATCTTCAATACCGTAGCCTTTAAAATATTCTTTAACTTTTTCGATGGACATAGTAGTGCTCCTTTGGGGTTTGATAGATGTAGTATAGCATATTGGGATGAGTGATGCAAGGAAACTTGTCAAGATTAATGGACAGATAAAAGAACAAAAAGAAAAAGCCGCTAACGCGACTTTTCTTTTTGGTGGAGATGGCGAGATTTGCAAGGCTTTGCCTTGCATTCGCTACGCGAACACCCGATTGTGTTCGGCTTCGCCGAGGGGGTTCGACTCCCATGTTACTGTTCTATATAAAAAATAATAGTCCAACCTAATGGTTGAACTATCATTTTTGGTGGAGATGATGGGAGTCGAACCCATGTCCGAAAATCTATTCCCGAAACTTTCTACGAGCGTAGTTTATCTTTTGAAATTCCCTTGGGAAAACGCCGGTAAACAGGCTTTATCCCTCGGTAGCCCTTTAATCCGTGACAAAGTACAAGGCTCTCCTTTGTTCACGTGCACCGCTAAACGACGCCCTTATCTAAGCCGCGGTACTCTCAGTAAGGACGGCAGCTGACTTAAGCAGCTGCTAAAACTGTTTTATTATTGTCAGTTATTTTTAAAAGTGTGGTTTTTAAAGCGGTACCACGCCTCTGCTCGCTTATAACGGTTCAAAATCCCCGTCGAAATCCTTTCATCCCCCAATATTATTGAATATTTATTGAAACAACTGTGTTATCATCTGCAACAACATTTAAAAGTTCGCCGGTTGCTCCGTTTTCAACAAGTGTGAGTATTTCATCAAGCTTAACGCTGTCAATTGCACCGTTTCCTACGATTCCTGAAATACCGTTGCCTATTTTAGCAAATCTTTTAACCATTGACAAGGGGAGGGAAACATTTACCGGATTTTGACCGGGCTTCACAACATTAATATTGATTTTAAGATTACTTGTATCTATATTAACCTTTTGAGCTTCTTTCTTTTGTTCTGCCTTTTTACCTGTTAAAAGCTCGTCGGTTGTCATACCGAGGATTTCTGCAATCTTAGGTAAAAGCTGAATGTCGGGGCAGGAAATATCATTTTCCCATTTTGAAACTGCTTGTGCGGTAACGTCAAGCATCTGAGAAAATTCTTCCTGGGTGTAACCCTTTGCTTTTCTTCCTTGTGCAATTCTCGAACCGATTGTGCCTGTGGCAGCATCTTCCTCAATAACGGGTTCGTTGACAATTTCTTGTATAGGTTCTTCGTTAAAATTGTTTTTCTTTTTACTGAATATAGACATTGTTTATTCTCCTTTCGGTGAGTCACACCGTTTATTGCACCTTCATTCTATCTCAAACACGAAAAATAGTGAAGGTAACAAAGGTTGAAACACGTAAAATCCAATAAACTGTTAGTTGTTTTTTCAAAAAATACTATAAACTAATGGTTGAATGCAGTATTTTTATTGGTTTTTTAATGACATAGCGCGCTGAATATTTCTTTCTGCATCGCGTTTTGCTTCAGATTCACGTTTGTCGTAATTCTTTTTACCTTTGCAAAGACCAATAAGCATTTTTGCTCTTCCTCTTTCGTTAAAATAAACGGAAAGGGGAATGAGGGCACAGCCTTGTTGCTTAACCTCGCCCATAAGCTTCATAATTTCTTTTTTATGCATTAAAAGACGTTTGGGTCTTAATGGGTCACGGTTAAAACGGTTGCCCATTTCGTATGGTGAAATATGCACACCGTTTGCAAGCATTTCACCATTTACAACGTTGCACCAGGAATCCTTAAGGTTAAGCTTACCTGCACGGATTGACTTAATCTCTGTGCCGAAAAGCTCAATACCTGCTTCATAGGTTTCAAGAACAAAGTAGTCATGGTAGGCTTTTTTATTCTGTGCAACGGTTTTATTCTCTTGTTTTGCCACTATGACCACTCCTTTCTTTTATAACTCGCTTCTGCCTGCCAACGCTCTCATAAGTGTAACATCGTCGGCATATTCAATATCTGCACCAACGGGAATACCGTAGGCAAGTCTTGTAACCCTAACGCCGAAGGGTTTTATAAGCTTACTGATATACATAGCAGTGGTGTCACCCTCAATGGTGGGGTTAGTTGCCATAATAAGCTCGGTAATGTCACCTTTAGCCGCACGTTCAACAAGACTTTTTATAGTAAGCTGTTCGGGACCTATGCCGTTCATTGGGGAAATAACTCCGTGAAGAACGTGGTAAACACCGCTGAAATCCCTTGTTCTTTCCATTGCAAGAACATCCTTGGGTTCTTCTACAACGCAAACTGTTCCTTTATCTCTGTTCACGCTTTCGCATATAGGACAAAGCTCATTTTCTGTAAGGTTGTAGCAAAGTGAGCAACGGTGGATTTTTGTATGAGCTTCAATTATTGCATTAGCAAATTCGTTTGCTTCATCATCTGTTAAATCAAGCACGTGAAAAGCCATTCTCTGAGCGGTTTTTCTGCCGATAGAGGGCATCTTCTGGAACTGCTCAATTAACTTTTCAAGAGCTGCAACATCGTATGCCATATCAGAAACCTAAACCTGCAGGAAGACCGAGACCGCTTGTTGCGCCGCCCATTCTCTGCTCCATTGTGTCTGCTGCTTTGCGAATTGCTTCGTTAGTCGCCGCAATAATCATATCGGAGAGAATTTCAACATCCTCGGGGTCAACAACCTCGGGCTGAATGTTAACTGAAAGAACCTCGTGCTTGCCGTTAACGGTAACCTCAACCGCACCGCCGCCTGCACTTGCGGAAAACTCGGAGTTTTCAACCTCTTCCTGAATACGAGCCATTTCGTTCTGCATATCCTGGATTTTTTTCATCATTGCTGCCTGGGAGTTTCCGCCCTGGTTAGGAATTCTTGCTTTCATTTTATTCTACCGTCCTTTTTTGAATTTTATTCTTCAATAATAAAATCTATATTATGTTTATTTAGTTTTGAGAGAAATGCATCAATGGGTTCTGCCGTTTCATCTGCAGAGGGGGAAGAGCCGTCATTGTAAATCATAGGCTTGAGCTTTTCGCCCGTTGCTCTCATAAGAGCTTCTGCAATTGCATCGGAATGCATTTTTTGAGTAAACATCTGAGAGAACGCGGTGTTCTTTGCTTTTATAAAGATTGTATTACCTGCTCTGTAGGCGGAAGAGCCTATAAGCATAGGGTACAAGGGTCTGTTTATTTTTGAAAGTTGATTTAATGTGTTTTCCCAAGCGGCAAAGGGTACTGCATTATCTGCATCCGTAACAATGCCTGTGTCAACCTTTTTCTGCGGTTGGGGTATGGGTTCTTCCTTTTTCTCTTCAATAACCTTTTCTTCAACGGGTGCTTCGGGGATTTCGGGAACGTAATCTTCAAAAGCAGGCGGTTCTTCGAAAGGTGGCTCGTCAAAGGGGATTTCATCAACGGGAATTTCTTTGGGTTCTTCAACCTCAACAGGTGAAGCCTCTTTAACCTCTTCAACTACCTTTTCGGGAAGCTTTGATGCAGGCTTTGGAGTATCTGCTACCGTAACAGTAACACCTTGCGCTTTAATGAGCATTAACTGTGCTTCAAGCTCGTCAAGTCGGCGAATAACCGCCGCGTTATCTGTGGAAAGAGCGGGGGAGCAAAGTCTTATAAGGGTTGTTTCCGTCTGGGCTCTCTGATGTGAGCTGTATTTTAACTGTGAAGCCTCACGGCAAAGAGTTTCCATTATGTGAAGAATTGTGCCGTAGGTCATTTTTTCGGCGTTTTCTTTGTAACGCTGTAATTCGTCGGGAGTGCACACAATAAACTTTTCGGGGTTTCTTGTGGTCTTCGCCATCATAAAGTTTCTGAAATGGTTAACAAGCTCGCTCATAAGTCTTTCCATATCGCAGGAAGAGGAGTGAAGTCTGTCAATTATATTAAGAACAGCAGGACTGTCCTGATTTAAAAGTGCATCGGAAATTTCAAATAAATAATCCTTGCCTAAAAGACCTGCCGCATTTCCTACTGTATTAACCGTGATAGGTTCATTGTAGCCTGCGCATTGGTCGAGGATTGAAAGAGCGTCACGCAAAGCACCGTCGGCAACTCTTGCTATAAGAAGAGCCGCATCATTTGATAATTGCAGATTCTCGTTTTCTGCAACGGTCATAAGCCTTGCGGCAATGTCCTCAGGAGGAATTCTTCTGAAATCAAAGCGCTGACATCTTGAAAGAATGGTTGCAGGGAGCTTTTGCACCTCGGTGGTAGCAAGTATAAATAAAACGTGCTCGGGAGGTTCTTCGAGAGTTTTGAGAAGTGCATTGAATGCACCTGTAGAAAGCATGTGAACCTCGTCGATAATATAAACTCTGTATTTTGCCGCAGCGGGAGTGAAGTTTACCTCGTCGCGCAAATCACGGATATTATCAACGCTGTTGTTACTTGCAGCGTCAATTTCCGTAACGTCAAGAATTGAGCCGTCGTCAATACCCCTGCAAATACGGCATTCGTTACAAGGGCTTCCGTTTTGATGGTCAAGGCAGTTAACCGCCTTTGCAAGAATTTTTGCACAGGTAGTCTTACCGGTACCTCTGGAACCGGTGAAAAGATAAGCGTGGGAGAGCCTGCCGGAAGAAATCTCGTTCATAAGTGTTTCGGTTATATGACTTTGACCTGAAACATCGGAGAAAACCTGCGGTCTCCATTTTCTGTATAAAGCTCTGTACAAAATATTCACTCCCAAAAGTGCAAAGTGCAAAACGCAAAATGCAAAGTGTCGGGGCGCGAAAATGCGCCATAAAGATAGTGTAAAAGCAAAGTGAAAATCTATCCCTCTTTTTTGCTTGCAAAAAGGAGGGGGGACCACCGCTTGCGGTGGTGGGTGGTACAGAAGCGAAGCTTCCCCATAACTCTTAACTATTCACTCTTAACTTTTCACTGTTTTTGTTTGCTGTAGCAAACAAAAACTTACGCTCCACTCGGTCATACGACGAGCAGGCGGACTGTGGCGCACAGGACGGTCCGCTTAATGCTGCTCGGTTCCCCGCCTGACATGGTTCACGGTGCCCCGTCGCACAGGACCCACCCGTCGCATGACCGAATTGAGCGTAAGTTGTTACTACATATTATATATTATTAAATAATAAAAATCAATAGAAAAGGGGAAAGAAACCCAAAGAATTAACCTTCGTATTCGTCCTCATTCTCCCAGTTGTGCCAAACCCCCTGAATGTCATCATTGTCATCAAACATTTCAAGCATTTTGCTCATTTTTTTCATACTCTCTTCATCTTCAAGGCGAGTATATGTTTGGGGAATATAAGCGGTTTCACTGCTCATAAATTTATAACCCTTTGCTTCAAGGTCGCTTGTAACTGCGCCAAGGTCATTGGGGTCAGTACGGATTTCGAAGATTTCTTCTTCATCTGTGATGAAGTCAAGTGCGCCGCATTCGATAGCGTCTTCCATAAGCTTATCTTCATCAACATCTTCTTTTTCTATGATGATTACACCGTAGTAATCAAACATAAACATAACACAACCGGATGTGCCCATATTTCCGCCGTATTTATCGAAATAGTGGCGAACATCACCTGCGGTACGGTTGCGGTTATCAGTAAGTGCTTTAACAACAACTGCAATACCGTTGGGACCATAGCCCTCGTAGATGATTTCTTCGTAGTTAGCGCCACCTGTTTCACCGGCGGCTTTTTTTATAATTCTTTCGATGTTATCGTTAGGAACATTGTTTGCCTTAGCTTTAGCAATGCAATCCTTGAGTTTTGAGTTACCTGCGGGGTCGGGACCGCCTTCGCGAACTGCAACAGCAATTTCACGGCCTATTTTTGTAAAAACCTTAGCTCTTGCTTCATCAATTTTACCTTTTTTTCTCTTAATGGTACTCCATTTGGAATGTCCTGACATTTGAAAGCCTCCAATTAGGTAAAGGATTTTATTATACGCGCTTATGCGCTAGAACCCTCCACCACACCAAAACGAGTTTCGGTGAGGTCCCCCTCCCTTCGCCAGGGAGGCTTGGGTTTCGTATACAACCAATTAATAGTACCACAACCGATTTGTTTTGTCAATAAGTGAATAGTAAAGGTAAAATTGACTAAAAATACCAATATAGAAAATTTGCTTTGAAAGGAAAAACAATAAAAATATGAAAAAACAGTGGAAACATTTACCATATTATGATAAAATATTTTCCAACTATATCAGCAATCGAATAAAATGGAGTGGTACGGTGAAATACGACTTAAAGAATAAAAAAGTATATGACGGTGTGGAGCTTTGCACGGTAAGCGCAGAAGGGTTTAAAACCGCTTGTGCATCTTTGAGCTTTGTTATGCCCTTGGGAGAAAAGGCATCCCTTTATGCTCTCGTTCCCAATGTGCTCACCCGTTCTTGCAAAGAATATCCTGATGTTACAAGTGTTGAGAGGAAGCTTGCTCTTCTTTACGGTGCAGAGGTTATCGTTGATGTTACTAAATCGGGTGAAAACCAGATTTTAAAAATCGAGGTTTCCTGCATTGATGACAGATTTTCCATTGACGGAGAAGGCATAACCGACGAATGCTTAAAGCTTTTGTTTCAGATGATTTTTGAACCTCGCCTTGAAAACGGTGTTTTCTGCAGTGATGATGTTGAAAGCGAAAAGCGACTTTTAGCAGAGCGCCTTATTGCAGAAAACAACGATAAGAGAGCCTATGCCAAAAACCGTTGCAACGAAATAATGTTTGAAAATGAGCTGTACGGAATTCACCGCTACGGCACAGTTGAAGCTATTGAAAAAATCACTCCCGAAAGCCTTTATGAAGCATATAAGGAAATACTTTCTAACGGTAAGCTTCTCGTTTGTGTCAGCGGCGGCGATTTCAGTAATGTTGAAGAGCTTTTGGAAAAATATATTAACGATGATGAACGTGAAATTCACCTTAACGAAACTCTTTATGTTGAAGAGTGTGAGGATGTGAAATACGTTAAAGAGCAGGAAGCCGTAAAACAGGGTAAGCTTGTTATGGGCTTTAGAATGGGAATGAAGGGTGAGGACGATAACTATGCCGTTCGCAGAGTTATGGTGGATTTGTTCGGCGGAAGTCCTCATTCAAAGCTTTTTACAGTTGTTCGTGAGAAAATGAGCCTTTGCTACTACTGTTCTGCTATGATGTTCCGCCAGAAAGGTGTTATGCTCGTTCAAAGCGGAATTGAAAGCTACAACGAGGAAAAAGCAAAAAATGCTATTCTCGACCAGCTTGAAGATATTAAAAAGGGTAATTTCTCCGATGAAGATATTTCCGCTTCCGTAAAATCTCTTGAGGACGGTTTCAGAAGTGTTTCTGATTCTGCGGAATCTGTTGCTTCCTGGTTTACTTCCCAGGTTTGTTCAAATGAATTTTTATATCCCGAGGATTTTATTGAGCAGTTTAAAAAGGTAACGCGTGAAGATATAATAGAAGCGGCAAAAGCAGTAACACTTGATACTGTATTTATGCTTGAAGGAACAGCGGAAGGCGGTGTTGAAGAATGAGTGAGAATGTTGTGAAATATATTGAAAACGAAATTCTCGGCGAGGGTTATTACAGTATTGACCACAAATCAGGCTTGAAAATTCTCGTTTACCCAAAGCCCGATTACACTTCAACCTATGCGGTTTTCGGAACAAAATACGGCTCTATTGATACTCGCTTCAAGCGTAGCGACAGAGAGTCTTTTACAGAAATTCCTGCAGGTACTGCCCATTTTCTTGAGCATAAGCTTTTTGAAAGCGAGGAGCTTGATGCTTTCCAGCGATATGCTAAGACGGGTGCCTCTGCAAATGCCTACACAAGCTTTGACAGAACCTGCTATTTGTTTGCTTGCACAGGGCATTTTAAAGAGAATTTTGAAATACTCCTTGACTTTGTTAGACATCCGTATTTCACAGAGGAAACTGTTCAGAAGGAGCAGGGTATAATCGGTCAGGAAATTGATATGTATAAGGATTCTCCCGAATGGGAATGTCTTTTCAATTTGCTTGAATGTCTTTATCATAAGCACCCTGTTAAAATTGATATTGCAGGAACAAAGGACTCTATTGCAGAGATTACTGCCGAGATGCTTTTCTCCTGCTATGAAACCTTCTATAACCTTTCCAATATGGCACTTGCCGTTGCAGGTAAAACAACAGTTGAAGAGGTTCTTGAGGTTGCCGACAGACTTCTCGAAAGTGACGAAAACGTTACAGTTCAGCGTGCCTTTGAAAAAGAGGAAGAAAGCATAGTCAAAAATTATGTTGAAGAAAAGCTTCCCGTTGGAACACCTGTGTTCGCTTTCGGCTATAAGGAGAATTTCTTTAATGAAAGCTGTACTCTCGAGGAAGAAATTGCAATGTCCTTAATGCTTGAAATAATTGCAGGGCAAATTTCACCTCTTTATAAAGAGCTTCTTGATGATGGTCTTATTAACGGTGCTTTCAGCACAGAGTTTTTCAACGGTCATAATTATGCCGCTTGTCTTTTCTCGGGCGAATCCGTAAATCCCGAAAAGGTTGCAAAGAAAATTAATGAATGTATAAAGGATTTAAAGGAAAAAGGTATAACCGAGGAGCAGTTTGAAACTGTTCGTAAAAAGCAATACGGCAAAACCGTAAGAGCTTTTACTGATATTGATACGGTTGCAAACGGTCTTGTTGTTTCCCATTTTGAGAACGAAGAGCTTTTCTCAGAATTTGAGGTTATTAAAAATTTAAAGCTCAGCTTTGTAAATGACCTTTTGAAGAAATGCTTTGATGAAAATAAGGCGGCACTTTCGGTTGTTAAAAATTAAAACTTGTTGACGAGAATAATTCTCGTCATATACATAGGAGTGATTAAAGTGGAATGGTTTGCAGATTTTGCCCGTGTAACATTCGGCGGAATTAATAATGTTTTTGATGTTTCTTCCGTGTTCTGCGAATTCAATATCGGTGATAACTTCATTCAAATTAAGTGGTACGGTGTGATTATTGCCTTCGGCTTTATTCTTGCGGCGCTTTTCGGCGGAAGAATTGCTTACACCTGGCGAATGAATTTAAGCAAAATGGTCGATGTTCTTATTTACGGAACCTTCGGCGGTATAATCGGCGCAAGAGCGTATTATGTTATTTTCGAGTGGGATTATTACAGCCAGAATCCTGCGGAGATTTTTCAGATCTGGAACGGCGGACTTGCCATATACGGCGGTGTTATAGTTGCTATTATAGTGGCTTTTGTAGTGTCTAAAATACATAAAATCAATTTCTTCCTTATGGCAGATACAGGGTGTATCGGACTTATTTTGGGACAGATAATTGGACGTTGGGGGAATTTATTTAACAGAGAAGCATTTGGCGGATATTCAGAAGGACTTTTCGCTATGCAGATTAATATTGACGACGGAATT